>NZ_JAVAYC010000033.1:0-46969 GCF_042709235.1 Pseudomonas sp. LS_2
GGCGACCTTGCTCAAGGCCGGCGTGCCGCTGTTGCAGGCATTCGAGGTAATGGCGCGCAGTGGGGGCGATGCGGGGTTGCGGGGGCTGCTGGAGCAATTGCAACGGGACGTGGCCGGTGGGTTGGGGATGGCGCAGGCGCTGCGGCGACACCCGCGCTGGTTCGATGCCCTGTATTGCAACCTGGTGCGGGTAGCAGAGCAGTCGGGCACCCTGGATCGGCAGCTGGAACAGCTGGCCGATGTGCTTGAACGGCGCCAGGCGCTGCGTCGGCAGTTGCGCAAGGCGATGATGTATCCGCTGTTCCTGCTGCTGACTGGGCTGGGCGTTTCGACACTGCTGTTACTGGAGGTGGTGCCACGCTTCGAGGGGCTGTTCGCGGGGGTGGACAAGGCGCTGCCACCGTTCACCCAGTGGGTGATCGACTTGTCCACAGGGCTGGGGCGCAATCTGCTGGTATGGCTTGGCGTGCTGGGTGTGGCGGGGCTGGGGCTTGCGCGGCTGTACCGCCAGCACTTGCCGGCGCGCTTGTGGATGATTCGCCTGACGCTACGCATACCGCTGCTTGGGCGTTTGCTGGGGCACGGGGCGCTGGCGCGGTTTGCGCGCAGCCTGGCCACGGCCTATGGCGCCGGGGTGGCGCTGCTGGATGCGCTGGACACCGTGGCGCCCGCCAGTGGTTGTGCCTTGCATGAACGGGCCATTGGGCAGCTGCGCCAGGGCATGGCCAATGGCATGGGGCTGCACCAGGCGATGGCCCTGGAACCGCTGTTCGCGCCGCTGTTGGTGCAGATGACGGCGATCGGCGAGGCCAGCGGTACGCTCGATGCCATGTTGGACAGGGCTGCCAGTCACTACGAGGAACAGGTCGGGCAAGCGCTGGAACAGTTGACCAGCCTGCTCGAGCCCGCCATCGTGCTGGTCCTTGGCGTCCTGGTAGGTGGCCTGGTAGTGGCCATGTACTTGCCGATCTTCCAGTTGGGAAGCCTGATTTGACTATGAACCTGTGGATTTTCCTGAGCGAACAGCCTGGGCTGTTTCTCGCCGGGGTGACGTTGCTGGGGCTGCTGGTGGGCAGCTTCCTCAACGTGCTGGTGCACCGCCTGCCGATCATGCTCGAGCGCCAGTGGCAGCAGGAGGCACGTGAAGTGCTGGGGCTGCCGCTGGTGGCGTACCAGCGCTTCGACCTGTGTCTGCCTGCCTCGCACTGCCCGCATTGCCAACACCGCATTCGCGCCTGGGAGAACATCCCAGTGCTCAGCTACCTGGCGCTGCGTGGGCGCTGTCCGGCGTGCAAGGCGGCCATCAGCAGGCGCTACCCCTTGGTGGAGCTGGCATGCGCAGTGCTTTCGCTGGCCACGGCCTGGCACTTCGAGGCGAGCCTGGAGGCGTTGCTGGCCTTGCTGCTGACCTGGTGCCTGCTGGCCCTGAGCCTGATCGATGCCGAACACCAGTTGCTGCCCGACATGCTGGTGCTGCCTACGTTGTGGCTGGGGCTGGTGCTCAATGCCTGCGGGGTCTTCGTGCCGTTGACCGATGCACTGTGGGGTGCGGTGGTGGGTTACCTGAGCCTGTGGTCGGTGTACTGGGCATTCAAGCTGGTGACTGGCAAGGACGGCATGGGCTACGGCGACTTCAAGTTGCTGGCGATGATCGGCGCCTGGGGCGGCTGGCAGGTGCTGCCGATGACCCTGGTGCTGTCGTCGGTTGTGGGGGCGGTGGTAGGCCTGAGCCTGCTGGCCCTGCGCAAGCGTGCGATGGGCGCGGCCATGCCGTTTGGACCGTACCTGGCCATTGCGGGGTGGATCGCTTGGCTCTGGGGTGATGAAATATACGCCTTCTACCTGAAACTGCTGGGCGTCTGATGACTACTGCTGCATTCACCCCCTGGACTCTCGGCCTCACCGGCGGCATCGGCAGCGGCAAGAGCGCGGCAGCCGAGCGTTTCGTCGAGCTTGGCGTGCACCTGGTCGATGCCGACCAGGCTGCGCGCTGGGTCGTGGAGCCTGGCCGGCCAGCACTGGCAAGCATCGTCGAGCGTTTCGGCCCTGGCGTGTTGCTGGAGGATGGCCAGCTCGACCGCGCGGCGCTGCGCCAGCTGATCTTCGCCGACCCCAGCCAGCGCCAGTGGCTGGAGCAACTGCTGCACCCGCTGATCGGCCAGGAGATCTTCAGCTACCTGGCCAAGGCCGAATCGCCGTATGCGGTGTATGTGTCGCCGCTGTTGATCGAGTCGGGGCAATACCGCAAAACCCAACGCATCCTGGTGATCGATGTGCCGCAAGAGGTGCAGGTACAGCGCACGCTGCAACGCGACAACACCAGCGAGGCGCAGGTGCAGGCGATTCTCAAGGCCCAGCTGGCCCGCGAGGAACGCCTGCGCCATGCCGACGATGTGCTGGTCAATGACCGCGACCTGCCCTGGCTGCACGAGCAGGTCGACCGCCTGCACCATTTCTACCTGACTTTACGAGGAGGCCAGCCATGAGCCAGCCCATGACCGTTGACTGCCCGACCTGTGGCGCCCCTGTGGAATGGAGCGAGAAAAGCCCGAACCGGCCGTTTTGCTCGGACCGTTGCAAATTGATCGACCTGGGCGCGTGGGCGTCCGAAGAACACAAGATCGCGGGGTCGGCAGAGTCGGAGGATGAGTTGTACTCCGAGGACCTGGAGCCTCGCCACTGATAGACAAAGGGCCGCTTTTGCGGCCCTTCGCGATTTTCAGCGCTCATCATCCTTCCAGGGCGCCTGCAGGTACCGGGTGCGGTTGAAGGTCTCCAGCCACTCGGGGCAAAACACCACCAGCGCACTCACCACCGTGCCGTTGATGAACGCCTCCGGGAACATCATCAGCCACAGGTAGCCGACGAAATCGCCGAGCCATTCCGGCATGGCGAAGCGCCCATCCAGCCACAGCAGCCCCAGCGCCGCCAGCAGGCACAGCAAGGTGGCCAGCGCGGCGGCGAAAAAACCCGAACAGAAGATATAGACGAACAGGTTGCGCGGCTGTGCCCGTTCCACCCATAGCGCACACACCTCGGTCACCAGCACTGGCAGGCCAATGAACAGCAGGCCGTTCACGCCCAGGGCCGCCAGGTCCTGGCGGCCCATCGCCAGCAAGCCGAGCTGGGCGATGAAGCCGCCGAGCAGGGCCAGCGGCCAGTCCAGCAGCAGGGTCACGGCGGTCATGCCGATGAAGTGGTAGGACACACCTGTATCGAAATCTCGCCGCACCAGCCACAGGGCAAACAACGCGAACACCGTACCGAACAGCAGGTGCTGGCGGCGACGGTCGCTGAACAATTCGACCCAGCCGGTACGCGCCGCCGCCCAGAGCAGCAGCGGAACGTAGGCAAGCCAGCCGATGCTCAGGCTGAGGGAAGACAAGACCTGTGCGCTGATCACCTCGACCTCGTGAACCAGTGGGGGTATAGCGAGTCTACACCCGATTCCACAGAACTGATTCCCACGAGCAAACAGTACCTTACCGTTCACAATTGCAGGCTAAGCTTGTTTCCATGGATGACTCAGACTACCTGCGCCTGCTCACGATCCAGGCCGAACAAGCCAATGCGTTCCTGTCCAATGCCCGCAAGTGGGAGCGTGAGCGTTGGGTCTGCCAGCGCCTGCTGCAAGGGCTGAACATTCCCTATCGCAGCGAAGACTTCACCCCCGCCGGGCAAGAGCCGCCGGACGTACTGTTTCGCGATGCGGCGTTCGAGGTGTTCTTCGTGCTCGACGAGGGGCGCAGGCTCAACGACGAATGGCGCGAAGAGCTGCAACGCCGACGCAGCGCCTTCTCCCTGAGCCAGCTGGTGCGCCGCGAAGCCCGGCCGCGGCGGATCAGCGCCCAGGAGCTGCTGGCACGGCTGGCCCCTACCCTGCGCAAGAAGTCGCACAACTATCGCGAACGCGGCCTGGACCTGAGCGAGCTGGACATCATCGCCTTCGCCAGCCTCAAGCGCGAAGTGCTCGACCTCAACAGCCATTTCCCTCCGCCCACCGAGTACCTGCGCCAGGGCTGGCGCTCGTTGTCGCTGGTGGGGCCGACCTTTGCCCGGGTGCTGTTCGCCCACCCCGACGCGCCGGATTTCCTGCGGGCCAACCTGGGGCGCAGCATCGTCTTCGATGTAGGTATCAGTCTTTGATCCAGTGCCGAGTGTGTTTGCGATGGCGAACACTCGGCGGCGCAGATGAAAGGTATTATCATTCGTTCCAGCCGCTTGCGGGAACGTTGTAGCGTTCGCGCAATCCCATGCGTCTATACACGAGGCCCACCATGACCAGCCGACTGAATCCGGAAGATCAGCGTCGCGTCGATGAGTATCTGCGAGCCCCCCAGCACCAAGTCGAGCGCAAGCCTTTCCGGCCGTTGCTGCTCCTTGCCCTGGTAGTGGCCGTGACCATCGGTCTGGGCCTTCTGAGCCGC
Organism: Pseudomonas sp. LS_2; assembly: GCF_042709235.1. NCBI lineage: Bacteria > Pseudomonadati > Pseudomonadota > Gammaproteobacteria > Pseudomonadales > Pseudomonadaceae > Pseudomonas > Pseudomonas sp. LS_2. Next base: position 4,428 of record NZ_JAVAYC010000033.1, read on the forward strand.
CTGCTGAGTGAACTGGCGCTATGAGCTGCCTTGCGCTCGCCCTCTGCACTCGCCAATCACGGCTCGCGAATTCCGTAAAACTTGTGAGATATCCCCATGACTCATCGCATCGTGATTGTCGGCGGCGGCGCCGGCGGCCTGGAACTGGCGACCCGCCTGGGTAAGACCCTCGGCAAGCGCAAGCAGGCCGAGGTTACCCTGGTCGACGCCAACCTGACGCACATCTGGAAGCCGTTGCTGCACGAAGTGGCCGCCGGCTCCCTGAACTCCTCTGAAGACGAGCTGAACTACGTGGCCCAGGCCAAGTGGAACCACTTCGGCTTCCAGCTGGGCCGCATGAGTGGCCTGGACCGCGCAGGCAAGCAGATCCAGCTGGCCGCGACCCTCGATGAAGACGGCCGCGAGCTGCTGCCCGCGCGCACCCTGGGCTACGACACCCTGGTGATCGCGGTAGGCAGCAACACCAACGACTTCGGCACCCTGGGCGCAGCGCAGCACTGCCTGTTCCTCGACAGCCGCAAGCAGGCCGAACGCTTCCACCAGCAGTTGCTCAACCACTACCTGCGTGCCCACGCAGGCGATGTGGCCAGCGAGAAGATCAGCGTGGCCATCGTCGGTGCCGGCGCCACCGGCGTGGAACTGGCCGCCGAGCTGCACAACGCGGCCCATGAGCTGGCCGCCTATGGCCTGGACCGCATCCAGCCCAAGGACATGCACATCACCCTGATCGAAGCCGGCCCGCGCGTGCTGCCCGCGCTGCCGGAGCGTATCAGCGTGCCGGTGCACAAGACCCTGGAGAAACTCGGGGTGACGGTGATGACCAACGCCGCGGTCAGCGAAGTGACCGAGGACGGCCTGAAGACTGCCAGCGGCGAGGTGATCCAGGCCAGCCTGAAGGTTTGGGCAGCGGGCATTCGGGCGCCGGGCTTCCTGAAGGATATCGACGGGCTGGAAACCAACCGCATCAATCAGCTGCTGGTGCGTCCTACCCTGCAAACCACCCTGGACGACGACATCTTCGCCTTTGGCGACTGCGCGGCGTGCCCGCAGCCAGGCAGTGACCGCAACGTGCCGCCTCGCGCCCAGGCGGCGCACCAGCAGGCCTCGATGCTGGCCAAGAGCCTGAAGGCGCGCTTGGAGAACAAGCCGCTGTCGACCTATGCGTACAAGGACTACGGCTCGCTGGTGTCGCTGTCGCGCTTCTCGGCGGTGGGCAACCTGATGGGCAACCTGACCGGTAGCGTGATGCTGGAGGGGTGGTTGGCGCGGATGTTCTATGTGTCGCTGTACCGCATGCACCAGATGGCGCTGTATGGCACCTTCCGGACCTTGATGCTGATGCTGGGCAGCAAGATCGGGCGGGGCACCGAGCCGCGGTTGAAGCTGCACTGATTCAGCGGTGAATGGCACCGGCTACGCCGGTGTCGCGGGTAAACCCGCTCCCACAGGTTTTGCGCCGTGCTTGAGAGCAGCGCGGGACCTGTGGGAGCGGGTTTACCCGCGAAGAGGCCACCGCAGTTAATGACCCGACAGCGCTACACCACCATCCCATCGAACGCCATGCGCACCCCAGCCGGCAGGCTGTGCGCGTGGTCGATCAACCACGCATCCAGGGTGTGCCCCACATGGGTCAGCACCGCATCCCTCGGCGCCAGCCGCTCGATGATGGCCAGCGCCAACGTCAGGTCGTTGTGGTTGCGCGGCGCTACCGGCTGCGGCGGCATGGAGCAGTCCAGCACCAGCACATCCAATGCACCACCCGCCAAATGATCGTAGGTCTCTTCCGGCAACCCCACCGTGTCCGTGAGGTAGGCAATACGCCTGCCCTCGCCCTCCAGCAAATACCCAAACGTCAGCTTCGAATGCACCAACGGCAAGGCCGTCACCGCCAACTCGCCCAGCAGCCGCCGCTCGAACGCGGCGAACGGCTGGCTGAAATCCAGAATCCCCGGGTGCTTGTACAAATCGGCCAGTCCTTGCGGGTCGGCCGGCCCATGCACCGGCACCACCAACCCCTGCCCCCAGCGCAAGTGCAGCAAGCCCTGGGCGTGGTCGGCGTGGTAGTGGGTCTGCAGAATGCCGTCGAAACTGCGCGGCGGGAAACGCTCGGTCAGGTCGGGCAAGCCGCTGTCGAGCAACCAGCGCTGCCCTGCGCATTCAATCAAGCCGCTGCACGGCAGGCGCCGGTGCTGCGCGACCTGCCGGGCGCGCTCGCAGGCCCGGCAGGTACAGCCGTAAACCGGTACCTGGCGGGCATCGCCGGTGCCGAGCAAGGTCAGGCGCATGCCTGCTCCAGGTGCGCGAGCAGGCGCGCGACGGTGTCGGCCAGAGGGCCGGAGTTGTCCAGCACCAGCACCGAGGCATCGAAGTCGAACACTTCCCTGGCGAAGCGGGCGTTACGCGCCAGACGCGCCTCAACCTCCACCGGCACCTCGCGGCCACGGGCCAGCAGGCGCTGGCGCAGTACGTCCTCTTCCACCGTCAGCAGCACCACCTGCAAGTCGGGGTAGCGCTGCCGGGCCTGGGCAAGGTAGCCGCGCGAGCCGTTCACCAGCACGTCGTGCCCTTGCGCCAGCCAGGTGTCGATCTCCTGGGGGATGCCGTAGCACAACCCGTTGGCCTGCCAGTGCATGGCAAAGGCGCGGTCGGCGCGCATCTGCTCGAACTGCGCCGCGCTCACCGCCAGCGCCGCTTCGCCAACGGCCTCGGCGGAGCGGGTGATGACCCGCCGGGCGATGCGGCAGCCGCGCGCAGCCAGGGCTTCGCGGGCCGCATCGAGCAGGCTGTCCTTGCCCGAGCCCGAGGGCCCGACCAGGTAGATCAGGCGGCCAGTCATCAGAACACCCTCCGTGCCTCGCGCCAGACCTGGCGCACCAATGGGGTTTGTGGATCGTGGCGCACCTGCAGCAGGTCGGCGCGCAGGCCGACGCGGATATCGCCGCGATCCTCTAGCCCCGCCGCCCGCGCCGGGGCGCCGCTGACCATCTGCACCGCCTGGGCCAGGCTGACGCCGCGGGTTTCGTCGTTGCCGAGAATGAACGCCGCGTGCAGCAGGCTGGCCGGGTAGTAGTCACTGGAAAGGATATCCAGCAAGCCCAGGCGCGCCAACTCGGCGGCGGCCACATTACCCGAGTGCGAGCCGCCGCGCACGATGTTCGGCGCGCCCATCAGCACCTTCATGCCGAGGCGCTGGCAGCTGCGTGCGGCCTCCACGGTAGTGGGGAACTCGGCGATGCTCATGCCGAATGCAGCCGACTCCTCCACATGCTCGACGGTGGCGTCGTCATGGCTGGCCACTGACAGGCCACGGGCCAGGCAGTCATCGACGATGGCCTTGCGGTAGCGGTCGCTGTAGGTGCGCGAGTTGGCCACCTGCTCGACCACGAAGGCGTCCATCTGCTCGTCGTTCAGGTGGTACTTGCCCATGTAGTACTCACGGTACTTGGCTTCCAGGGCGAACTGACGTTGGCCGGGCGAGTGGTCCATGGTCGACACCAGTTGCACCAGCGGGTGGCCGACCAGGTCGCGGAACACCGCCAGGGTATCGGGGTGGCAGACCTCGCAGCGCAGGTGCAGGCGGTGCTCGGCGCGGGTCTGTCCGGCGCTGCTGGCAGCGGCGATGGCCGCGACCATGGCGGGCAGTTGCTGCATGCGCTTGCCCTTGGGGTTCACGTCGCCGATCGACAGTGCGTCGAACACCGTGGTGATGCCAGCGGCGATGATCTGCGCGTCATGGGCCAGCACCGCAGGCGCCGACGGCCAGTCCACACCGGGACGCGGGCCAAGGTACTTTTCCAGGTTGTCGGTGTGCAGCTCGACCAGGCCGGGCAGCAGGTAGTCGCCTTCCAGGTCCTGGGCCTGGGGCAGTTGGCTGTTGCCCTGGTCGAGCGCGGCGACCAGGCCATCGCGCAGCAGCACGCTGCCGTGGAATTCGCCATCGGCGGTCACTACCCGGGCGTTGCTCAGAATGGTCTCGTTCATGCCGAAAGCTCCTGTTCACTCATGTCCAGCCAACGGTCGGCCACCGCCTCGCGGGCCTGGCGGTCGTGGAAAATGCCGATCACCGCGCTGCCGGCGGCCTTGGCTTCGTCGATCAGCGCCAGCACCACCTGGCGGTTGCGCTCGTCCAGCGAGGCGGTGGGCTCGTCGAGCAGCAGCACGGGCCATTCGACCATGAAGCCGCGGGCGATGTTGACGCGCTGCTGCTCACCGCCGGAGAACGTGCCGGGTGCCAGTTGCCAGAGGCGCTCAGGGATGTTCAGGCGGGTCAGCAAAGCTTCTGCGCGGGCCTGGGCCTGGGCCTTGCTCCAACCACGGGCGAGGGCCGGTTCCATGACCACGTCGAGGGTTGCCACGCGGGGGATCACCCGCAGGAACTGGCTCACATAGCCCAGGGTACGCTGGCGCACGCCCAGCACCTGGCGGGGCTCGGCGCCCACCAGCTCGAGCCAGTGGCCGTCGTGGCGCACGCGGATGCTACCGCCAGCGGCCAGGTAATTGCCGTAGAGGGTGCGCAGCAGGGTGCTCTTGCCCGCCCCCGATGGGCCGTTCAACACCAGGCATTCGCCCGCGTTGACGCTGAACGAAAGCGCGCTCAGCACGTTGAGCACCAAGCCGTGGTGCTGGTGCAGGGTGAAGGTCTTGGCCAGGCCGACGACCTCGATGGATGTGTTCATGCGCTCGGCTCCGTCGCCAATCATGGTTGCAATACCGAAGACACCAGCAGTTGCGAATACGGGTGCTGGGGGTCGTCCAGCACCTGGTCGGTCAGCCCGCTCTCCACCACCCGCGAGCGGCGCATCACCATCAGCCGGTCGGCCAGCAGGCGCGCCACGGCCAGGTCGTGGGTGACGATCACCACCGCCAGGTCCAGCTCGCGCACCAGGCCGCGCATCAGATCGAGCAGGCGCGCCTGCACCGACACGTCCAGCCCGCCGGTAGGCTCATCCATGAACACCAGGCGCGGCGATGACACCAGGTTGCGGGCAATCTGCAAACGCTGCTGCATACCGCCGGAGAAAGTACGCGGCAGGTCGTCGATACGTGCCGGGTCGATCTCCACTTGTTGCAGCCAGTCCAGGCCCGCCTGGCGCAATTGCTGGTAGTGCCGCGCGCCCTGGGCCATCAGCCGTTCGCCGATGTTGGCGCCGGCCGACACGGCCATGCGCAGGCCGTCACGCGGGTTCTGCTCGACGAACCCCCATTCGGTGCGCAGCAAGGTGCGCCGCTCGGCTTCACTGGCCTGGTACAGGTCCAGCCAGTGGTCGTCGCGGCCGCGGTAGCGCACGCTGCCGGCATCCGGCGGGCAGCGGCCGCTGAGCAGCGACAGCAAGGTGGACTTGCCCGAGCCGGACTCACCGACGATGCCCAGCACTTCGCCGGGGTACAACTTGAAGCTCACGTCCTGGCAGCCCTTGTCCGGACCGTAGAGCTTGCCCAGGCCTTGCACCTCCAGCAGCGGCAGGTGGCTGGCAGTGGTGGTTTCGATGGCGGCGAGCGCCTGTGCGCCAGTCATGGCCGTTCCCCCTGCAGGTTCGCGCGCTGGGCGCAGTAGTCGGTGTCGGAGCAAACGAAGCGCTGGGTGCCGGCGTCGTCGACGATCAGCTCGTCGAGGAACGATTCGCGGCTGCCGCAGATGGCGCAGGCATGGCTCCAGCGCTGCGCCTCGAACGGGTGGTCCTCGAAGTCCAGGCTCACCACCTGGGTGTAGGGCGGCACTGCGTACAGGCGCTTCTCGCGCCCCGCACCGAAAAGCATCAGCGCCGGGCTCATGTGCAACTTGGGGTTGTCGAATTTCGGGATGGGCGATGGGTCCATCACGTAGCGTTCGTCCACGGTCACCGGATAGGCGTAGGCGGTGGCGATATGGCCAAAGGTGGCGATGTCCTCGTACAGCTTCACGTGCATCACGCCATAGTCGCCCAGGGCGTGCATGGTACGGGTCTCGCTTTCGGACGGTTCGATGAAGCGCAGCGGTTCGGGAATAGGCACCTGGAACACCAGGATCTGGTCTTCATGCAGCGGCGTTTCCGGAATGCGGTGGCGGGTCTGGATGATGCTCGCCTCAGGGGTGCGCTCGGTGGTGGCGACGCCTGCGGTGCGGGCGAAGAAACGGCGGATCGACACGGCGTTGGTGGTGTCGTCGGCGCCCTGGTCGATCACCTTGAGGGTGTCGTCGGCGCCGAGGATCGCGGCGGTCAGCTGCATGCCGCCGGTGCCCCAGCCATAGGGCAGCGGCATCTCACGGCCGCCGAAAGGCGCCTGGTAGCCAGGAATGGCCACCGCCTTGAGCAACGCGCGGCGGATCATGCGCTTGGTCTGCTCGTCGAGGTAGGCGAAGTTGTAGGCCTGTTCAGGCGTGGTCATGGCGTTCATCAGCTGTTCTCCTGGGCGGTGTGCGGCGCGCGCAGCTTGCGCACCAACTCGAGCTCGGCCTGGAAGTCGACGTAGTGCGGCAGTTTCAGGTGCGAAACGAAGCCCGCGGCCTCGACGTTGTCGCAGTGGGCCAGCACGAATTCCTCCTGCTGCGCGGGCGACACCACTTCCTCGGCGTACTCCTCGGCGCGCAGCGAGCGGTCCACCAGGGCCATGGCCATGGCCTTGCGCTCGGCATGCCCGAAAGCCAGGCCATAGCCGCGGGTGAACTGGGCGGGCTCGCTGGCGGAGCCGACGAACTGGTTGACCATCTCGCACTCGGTCACTTCGATTTCGCCGATGGCGATGGGGAAGCCGAGCTCTTCGGGCTCCAGCCACACCTGCACTTCACCGATACGGATTTCGCCGGCGAATGGGTGGTTGCGCCCGTAGCCACGCTGGGTGGAGTAGCCCAGCGCCAACAAGAAGCCTTCATCGCCACGGGCCAGGGCCTGCAAGCGCTCGGCGCGGTTGGCCGGGTACTCCAGCGGCTCGCGGGTGATATCTGGCACCGGGGCGCCGAGGTCTGCTTCCTGCTTTATCAGGCCTTCGCGCGCCAGCAGGTCGAGCACGTGCGGGCAGGCTTCGGTGGCTTTCGCCTCCCGGGTGTCAGGGCCGGGGAATTCGCCTTCGGCCAGCAGGGTGAAATCCAGAAGGCGGTGGGTGTAGTCGAAGGTCGGGCCGAGGCGCTGGCCGCCGGGCAGGTCCTTGAAGGTCGCGGAAATACGCCGGGCCAGGTGCATCTGCGCAGTGTCGATCGGCAGGCTGGCGCCGAAGCGCGGCAGCGTGGTGCGGTAGGCGCGCAGCAGGAAGATCGCCTCCACCAGGTCGCCAGCAGCCTGCTTGATCGCCAAGGCGGCCAGTTGCGGGTCGTACAGCGAGCCTTCGGTCATCACCCGGGCCACGGCCAGGGGCAACTGCTGGCGCACTTGCTCCACATCGAGCTCGGCGACGGCGGTGTCGCCCCGGCGCTGCTTGGCCAGCAAGCGGTGGGCATTGTCGATGGCCTGTTCGCCACCTTTCACGGCTACGTACATCAGGCACGCTCCTGTGGGTCGATGCGGGTGCTGCGCGGCAGGCCGAGCAGTTGTTCGCCAGCGATGAACAGCAGGTCGAGGCCGCGAGGGAAAGCCTGGCGCGCTGCACGCTCGCGCCAGAACGCGGTGGCTACTGGCAGGGCTACCGGTTGAAGTTCGCGGATACCAGGGCCTTGCCATTGGGTCACGGCCCCGCCTTGCAGAGCGGGCAGCTGGACCAGCAAGGTGCAGGACTGGTCCGGATAACGATCGCTGCCGCTGTCGAAGCCCTTCAGATCGTCCAGGCCGCTGGCGTTGAGCAGGGCGAAGCGTGCCTGGCTGCGCTCGGCGACGAACGGGCAACCGCAGTGAAAGCCCAGGTTGGCGCGAATGGCCTGGGTGTCGAAGGCCGGCGCCAGCCACAGCGGCGTGTCGCCATCCAGCAGTGCCAGGCACAGGGCGTAGGTCGCCGGGTGCAGGCCGTTCAGCGGCGCAGGCAGGTATTCGCTGGCCAGGGCCTGGGCCTGGCCGGGGTTGGCCAGCGCCTTGAGCGCTGCGCGGAAACTGCGCTGGGCATCCAGCACGGGGTCGGCGAAGGCCGGTTGCAACAGGGCACTGTTCATGGGTTTTCTCCTCGAACCAGGGTGAAGAACTCCACCCGGGTGGCGGCGGTTTCGGCTTCGCGTTGCGCGCGGCGTTCGGCTTGGGCCTGGGCCAGCGGGTCGATCAACAGCGCTTGCCAGTGGGCCTGGCGGGGGCCTTGCAGGTGGGCGTCGGCCAGCGCGGCCAGTTCGGCACTGCGCTTGTCGCGCCCGGCCAGGTAGCTGTAGCCGGTGCGGCCATCGGCCAGGCGCACCACGCAGCGGGTGATGGTCATTTCGCCAAGGTTGAACGGCGCGCCGCTGGCGCCCATGCGGCCACGCACCAGGGCCATGCCGATTTCCGGGGCGCGGATCAGTTGGTACTCGATGTCGCGCAAGGCGGCTTCGTGGCGACCGAGCTCGTCGGGCTGGGCGCGGCCAAGCACGCCGATCCAGTGCTGGCGGGCAGCCTGCTGGGGTTGGGTTGCGGTCATGGGTGTCTCCCTCAGGTCGTGACCTGGTACTGGAAGCGGTCGGAGCGGCTGATGGAATAGGCGATCTCCACCGGTTGGCCGCTCGCATCGCGGGAAAGGGTCAGCACGCTGAGCACCGGCATGTGCCGGGGCATCAGCAGTTCGGCAGCCTCGTCGCGGCTCGGCAGGCGTGCGCCGATCACGCTGAAGGCGCGGGACAGCGGCAGCTGGCGTTCGGCGAAGTAAGCGCGCACCGAGCCGCCGTGGTAGTCGGCGAGAAACGCTGCGCGACTGGCGCAATAGCGGTGGCGGATCAGGCTGACGGGCTGGTCGTCGAGGTGGCGCAGGGTGTGCAGTTCGAGCAGCGGCGCCTGCTCGGCCAGCCCCAGGTGGCCGGCCTCTTCGAGGCTGGCGCGGCAAGGCCTGCGTTGCAGCAGTTGCGCCTGCACGCCCAGCCCCTGGGCCGACAGCGACTGGCTGTAGGCGCTTTCGGCCGCCACCGGATACACCAGTGGACGCGACAGCACCTGGGTGCCCTTGCCCTGGCGGCGCAGCAGGCAACCTTCCTGCACCAGCTCGTCTACCGCGCGGCGCAAGGTGTGGCGGTTGACCTTGAAGCGTGCCGCCAACTGCACCTCGGCGGGCAGGAAGTCGCCGGCGCGGTAGTCGGCCAGCTCCCGGCGCAGGGTGGCGGCGAGCTCCAGGTAGATCGGCTCGGCTTGTCTAGACATTTCCATCGTTTAAAAAAGGGCCAATGCCCTCTCCTGTCGTTCGTATCAGATGAACTGCTTGCGCAGGCGCTGGGAGGCCACGTCGATCAAGCTGACCACCAGGATGATCACCAGCAGTACCGAGCAGGTCTGGGTGAACTGGAAGGCGCGGATGTTTTCCCACAGCAGCACGCCGATACCCCCTGCCCCGACCATGCCGACCACGGTGGCCGAGCGAACGTTCGACTCGAAGCGGTACAGCGCGTAGGAGATCCACAGCGGCAAGACCTGGGGAATCACCCCGAACACCACTTCCTGAACGGCGCTGGCCCCGGTGGCGCGCACGCCCTCTACCGGGCCCGGGTCGATGGCTTCGACCGCTTCGGCGAACAGCTTGGCCAGTACCCCGGTGGTGCTTATCCACAGCGCCAGCACGCCGGCAAATGGCCCCAGGCCCACGGCCACCACGAACAGCATGGCGAACACCATTTCGTTGATCGAGCGGCAGGCGTCCATGCAGCGGCGCAGCGGCTGGTGCACCCACCAGGGGGTGATGTTGTCGGCGCACAGGATGCCCAGGGGAATGGCGCAGACGATGGCCAGCAACGTGCCCCACAGGGCGATGTGCACGGTCACCAGCATTTCCTTGAGGTAGCTGCGCCACTCGGTGAAATCGGGTGGGAAGAAGTCGGCGGCGAAGGTGGCCATGTTGCCGCTGTCGCGCAGTAGCGCCTGGGGGTTCATTTCGGCGCCGTTCCAGGCCCAGGCCATCACGGCGGCGAACAAGCCCCAGCCCAGGTAGGTGGACCAGCCACGCCGCTCGGCGGTCGGGGTGGCGATCGCGGATGTGTTCATCGGGTCGTCCTCTGTGAGGGGGCGCGGCGACAGGCCGCGCCCCGTGGGGTCAGCCGGCGCGGGCAGTGGCTTTCTGGTCCAGTTCCCCGATGCGCTGCTGCAGCTTGGCCAGGCCGTCGTCGAGTTCCTTGAGACGCTTGGCTTTTTCCTCGGCAGACAAGCCAGTGCTGGCCAGCACTTCGGTGCGCTGCTTGTACAGGTCGAGCTGGCGGATGGTCAGCAGTTGGTCGTCGTTGGAAGCGCGGAACTTGCCCATCTGCATGTGCGCGAGCACGGCCTTTTCGTCAGCGCTGTCGCCGTAGCTGGCGAAGAACTCACGCACCTTGGCCTTGGTGGCGTCGCTCATGCCCTTGCGCCACACCATCGGGTCGGACGGGATCAGCGGCGATTTCCAGATCACCTTCAGTTGCGCGGCCTTGTCCGGCTGGGTCACTGCGAGACGGTCCCAGCTCTCGGTGTTGAAGGTGGCGACGTCGACCTGGCCCTTGGCAACGCTCAGGGCGTTGACCTCGTGGCTGGAATTGAGGGTGCGCTTGAAGATCTTGCCGGGGTCGACGTTGTTCTGGGCGAACACGTAGTAGCCGGGCACCAGGTAGCCGGAGGTGGAGTTCGGGTCGCCGTTGCCGAAAGTCAGCTCCTTGGCGTGCTTGAGCAGGTAATCGACCGAATCCACCGGGCTGTCCTTGCGCGCGATCAGCACGCTCCAGTAGCCCGGCGCGCCGTTGGCGGCTACGGTCTGGGCGAAGATCTCGCCACCGGCACGGTCCACCGCTTCCATGGCGGCCTTGTTGCCGAGCCAGGCCACGTCGACCTTGTCGAAGCGCATGCCCTGGATGAGACCTGCGTAGTCGGAGGCGAAGGTGGCATTGACCTTCAGGCCAGTCTTCCTGGACATGTCATCGAGGAAGGGTTGCCAGATGCTCTTGAGGTTCTGCGACGACTCGGTGGACATGATGCCGAAGTTGAGCGTGGCGTCGTCCGCCTGGGCATTGCCCAGCAGGCTGCTGGCCAGCAACGCGGCGGTGGCGCAGGCGCGACCGAAACGGTTGAACATGATGAGCTCCTGAATGCGTTGAGGGGCGTGGGTAAGCGTTGGGTCAGGCGCGCGCCAGGGTCAGCGGCACGCCGCGGTGCTGCTCGGCATGGCCGCCAAACATCAGGCTGGCGCCTTCGTCGGCGCCATACAGGTCGTTGAGGAAATCAGGCAAGAGGTGCGTGGCGGCGCCGTCGAAATGAATACGCCCGGCCTTGAGGGCAACGCTGCGCGGGCAGTAGCGCACGGCGTAGTCCACTTGATGCAGGGTCACCACCACGGTCTTGCCGTCGCGGCGGTTGATGTCGGCGAGAATCTCCATGACCTTGCGCGCCGACTCGGGGTCGAGGGAGGCGATGGGTTCGTCGGCGAGGATCACTTCGGCGCGCTGGGTCAGGGCACGGGCGATGGCTACGCGCTGCTGCTGGCCGCCGGACAGGGTCGAGGCGCGTTGCAGGGCACGGTCGGCCAGGCCGACACGCTCAAGGGCCTGCATGGCGCGCTGCTTCTCCTCGGCATTGAACAGGCCCAGGGTGCCGCGCCAGCGCGGCATGCGGCCCAGGCCGCCAAGCAGTACGTTGTGCAGCACGCTCAGGCGCGCCACCAGGTTGAACTGCTGGAAGATGTAGCCGATGTCGGCACGCTGGCGGCGCAGGCTGCGGCTCATGCGGCCATCACATTGCACGTCGCGGCCCAGCACCTGGATGCTGCCACCGTTGTGCTTGTCGCAACTGGCCAGGCCCGCCAGGTGGCGCAGCAAGGTTGACTTGCCGGAGCCTGACGCACCGATCAGGGCGACCATTTCGCCAGGCTGGATCGACAACGACACGTCCTGCAACGCGGGCTTGTGGGCGAAGGACTTGTTCAGATGGTCGATCTGGATGGCTGCGTTCATGGGCGTTCTCTGTCTTGTCGAGTGAACAGGCCGGCCAGCCATGGGCCGGGTTCGTTTGCACATGAACCTAGGCGCGATGTGTGGCAGTTCGGTGAAGTGAGGGTTACCGAAGGCTGACAGCGGGGTGACGGTTCGATGTCAGGGGGAAGTGGTGCAGCTGGACAAGTGCGGGGGATGGGGTCTGGGCAGGGGGCTGGCGGATAGACAACTGGCAAGGTTGTCTAGACATCGAGGTGAAATTACCGTTCGTCGGTTTTTCTGAAATATCGCCACGGGCCGCATTTCTGCGCGTTGTGCATGGCACCGGCGAAGCGAACGCCCCGGTATCCGCCAGCGAATTGGCGACGCTCAGTGCTCCGCCTCACGCAACCGTCGCCATGCCTGCGGCGTCACGCCCAACTGCCGACGAAAGGCGCGGATGAAATGCGACTGGTCGCAAAAACCATGGCTCAGCGCGATGTCGGTGAGCGAAGTGTTGGTAGTGAGCATGATCCGCCGGGCCGAGGCGATGCGACAGCGCGCGATGTAGAGCAGCGGCGTCGAGCCGAAGGTGTTCTTGAAGCAATGCGAGAAATGACTGGTGCTCAGGCCCACCAGTGCCGCGAGTTGCGCGGTGCGAATCGGGGTGTCGAGGTGCGTGTTGATGTAGTCGGCGACGCGGTCGGCCTGCCACCTGAGCAGGCAGCCTGGGCTGGTCTTGGTGGAGTGTTCGTCCTGCTGCAGCAGCGTCAGCGCTCGGCCAACGTACTCGCAGGCCAGCGCCGGGTCCGCATGCAGGGACTGCTGGGCCTCGCGCAACAGCGACATGACGTTATCGAAAGCGGGAATTTCAGCACTACAAGGCACTTGGCCGCTTTCCTCGGGGGTCGAGGCGTCGGCATGCAAGTTGGCACGCATGGTTATGCTCCACTTCGGGCTCTTGTGTTTTGCGTGGCGTCGCTTGTGGCAACGCGCACCTGTGAATCTTAGGGCCCAGGGCAAGCAGACATAAGCAACAAAGGGGGGGTCGATACCCCCCTCAAAAGTGGGGTGTCAGACGATGATGATGCCGCGCTGGATGGCCAGGGTTACCGCATGGGTGCGGTTGTTGGCGCCCAGCTTGTCCATGATGCTGCGCAGGTGCCCCTTGATGGTGTCCTCGGAAATCGACAGCTCCTGGGCAACCTGCTTGTTCGGCTTGCCCATGGCCACGCATTGCAACACCTGGATCTCGCGGGGGGTCAGCGACTCCTGCCCCAGTTGCCCCAGCAGTTCGCTGGCGATTTCCAGGGGCACATGCCGCTTGCCCGCCGCGATCGCGCGGATCGCCTCGAGCAACTCCTTGCGCAAGCTGCTCTTGAGCAGGTAGCCGAACGCCCCCGCCTGGATCGCCTGCATGGCCCTGACATCGCCGCGGTAGGTGGTGAGGATGGCGATACGCGCCTCGGGGAAGTCGTTGCGGATGGCCTGGATCGCCTGGATGCCATCCAGCAGCGGCATTTGCAGGTCCATCAGGGTGACATCCGGCCTGAGCATGCGGAACAGCTGTACCGCCTCGCAGCCATTGGTGGCCTGGGCGACCAGCTCGATGTCCGGTTGCGAGTCGAGCACCGCGGCGATACCCTCGCGCAGCAAGGGGTGGTCGTCGGCCACCATCACTCGGATCACGTTCTTTTCCGACTTCACGTTTACTTCCTCCATTTACCCAACGCACGCAACCACAGGCCCAACCGGCGCGGGAAGCGTCTGTAGGCCATCAGGGCGGGTATCGACAGGTGCACCTCGGTACCCCGGTCGGTACTGCGTTGAATGCACAGCTTCGCACCAATCTTGCCGGCCCGCTCCTGCATGCCGTGCAGCCCCCAGTGTCTGGGGCGTATGTTGGGTGGCAGGTACAGCGGGTCGATGCCATCGCCATCGTCGACCACGCTGAGCTGGAACTGCTTGCGGCCATAGGCGAGCCGCAATTCGATGTGTTGGGCGTTGGCGTGACGGAATGCATTCATGATCGCCTCGCGCCCGATACGGTAGCTTTCCTCGCACACGATCGGGTGCAACTCACGCTGCAAACCTTCGCGGGTCAAGCTGAAGCGCGCGGCTCCCGGCAGGTGAAGGTCCCTAGTGACGGCAGCGAGCGCGTCGCCCAGGTTGACCGTGGGTTCGCTCAGGTCACGCAGGTCGTTGACCATGTCCCGCGCCTCCACCAGCACCTGCTCGGCGCGGTCCAGCGCACGCTCCATGCGCGAGCGCGCCGGGTCGCTGGGCGGAAGCTGCCCGGCAGAGGCCTGGAAGCTCAGCAGCAGGCCCTGCACACCTTGCAACAGCGTGTCGTGCAGCTCGCGGGCGATGCGTTCGCGCTCGGTGTGCCGGCCTTCCAGCCGCGCCAGCAACTGCGCCGCCGCGCGCTGCATGCGCAGCCGGTGGAAACCCCACAACAAGCCTGCCGAGGCCAGCGCGCACAGCGCCAGGAACCATGGCGTGCGATAGAACAGCGGGCGAATGCTGAAGGCCAGCACGGTCTCTGCGCCGCTCTGCACTCCATCCTGGTTCACCGCGACCACCCGGAACCGGTAGCTGCCAGGCCCGAGCCCGGTGTAGATGGCCGAGCGGCTCGCGCCGACCTCCTGCCACTGCGCGTCGACCCCTTCAAGTTGGTAGCGAAAGTGCAGGCCCTGCTGGCCAGAAAGGCTAGGCGCGGAATAGTTGATCTCGATGCGCCGGGTCTGCGCTGGGAGCCCCGTCATTTGCTTGGGCGTCAGTTCGATGCCATCGACATTGAACGACTCGATCCGCACCTGAGGCACGGGCTTGCTGTGCAAATGCCCCTTGGGGTCGATCCACACCAGGCCGTTGCTGGTACTGAACCACAGGCGGCCCTCGGCGCAGCGAACCCCGGTCGGCAGCGCCAGTACCTGGTGCGGGTCGTTGGCCAGGCCGCCGACCGTTTCGAAGCTGTGGTAGCGAATCGGGTAGTTCGGGTTGCCAAGCGCACGCTGCAACTCCGGGGCGGGCAGTTGGAAGATGCCGGCCTTGCTTTGCAGCCACAGGTCATAACCACCGGCCTGCTGCTGGCTGGGCGCGGCGACGATTGCATAGAGGTTCTCGAACAGGCCGTTGTCCGGCAGTTGCACGCGCTGGAAACGGTTGTCGCGGAAAAACGCAAGGCCGCGCTGGCCGCCCACCCAGGTGACGTCCGGCGCGTGCTGCATGGCGGTCACGTGGCCGACTTGCAGGCCATCGTGTTCTCCCCACTGGCGCTCGCCCTGCTCATCACGGGTGACGATCAGGTTGTTGCGGTAGCCGAACCACAGGCGGCCGTTGCGATCGGTGCTGGCCGTCACCGGCATCACTTGCGTGGGGTCATCGCTGGGCGGGGCCTGCCTGGACCATCGCCCATCGCGCAGGACGAACAGGCCCTTGCGGTTGAGCGACAGCCACAGGTTGCCGGCCGGGTCGCGGGTCATGGCACGCACGGCCGAGTCCGGCAGGCCTGGCGTCGGCAGCGACGCCACCCGCTCGACCTGCTCTGCGCGCCCGCGCCAGATGCCGTTGTTACCCGCCATCCACACATCGCCCTGGGCATCGGTGAAGACGCTGCTGATCGGGGCTGGCACCTCTACGCTGGTCAGGCTGCTGAGGTCCTGGCGCAACACCTGCCGGTTGCTCGAACCGATCCACAGTGCGCCTTCGTGGTCAGCGGCCAGGGCCAGGTTGCGCACGCCTGGCGGCAACCCTGCCGGTACCACCACACGCGGCTGGAAGCGGTCGAGCCCGCTGCTGGAGCCGACCCAGACATTGCCATCGGCATCTTCGAGAAACCGGATGACGTAGTTGCTGCTCAGGCCGTCCTTCACGCCAAATCTCGCCTGCCCGGCCAATGCCCCCGGCAACCCGTGCACTTCATGGCTTTTGGCCGGAGCCAGGTAGCGCACGCCCTCGCCAGCGGTGCCTAGCCAGAGCCCGCCTCGGCTGTCGAACAGCAGGGCGTTGGCGCCGTCGTTTACGGAGGTTTGCACCAGGCTTTTGCCATCGCGCAGCTGAATGCGGCGCAAGTCACCGTCGTAGCGCTCGGTGAGCCAAATGGCCCCGTCGGGGCCTTCGGTCATCTGGTTCACCCAGCCAACGGCCACGCCGGCGTCGACGAAGCTGTCACTGCCGACCGGCAGGTAGAACAGCCGCTCTTCATTGGCCGCCCACAGCGTGCCGTCGCGTGCCACGAGCATGGCCCTGGCATGCTGGCCGGGGAAACCTCGCTCGGCACCGACACGTTGCCAGGCCGTGCCATCGAAACGTGCCAGGCCATCGCTGACGGCAGCCCAGACAGCGCCGCTGCGATCCTTGGCGATGCTGTAGACCACGCCCGCCGGCAGCCCCTCACCCACTGGGTAATGGGTGATGCCGTTATCGTTCACCAGGGCGATGCCGCCCATGCGCTGGCCGACCCACAAGCCTTCATCCTCTGCCTGGAGCACGGAAATGATGCCTAGCGCGCGGCCATCCGGGGGCGTGTAGCGGATAAAGCGCAGGCCGTCGAAGCGATAGAGCGAGTCGTTGGTGCCCATCCACAGGTAGCCGTCGCGGGTCTGGGCCAAGGCGCCGACCTGGCTGGGGCCGTCGCCTGTGACGGTCCAGCGATGGTGCTCGACCTTGTCCAGCCCGGACGGGGCAGCCACTGCGCTATTGCACAGCCACAACAGCCAGGCCGCCAGCAGGCAGAGAGAGGCCTGCCGACGCTTTTGCCAAACAACGACCGAACGACCGCTTGGGTGAGTGCAAACCACGCTTGCCACTAATTGGATCCTGAATTTGCAGCGAAAAGGCTGAAAAACAACTCAGTTGAGTGTGCACCCATCTGTAGGCGTAGTCAGCGACTATTCGCCCGGATAGGTGCGGCGGTCCGACTTGTCCCACGATAGGGCCGGTGCAGACGGAACGAGAAAAAAGGCCATGTTACTGGCCCCTTCTTGCCATCTCAGGTCAGAACGCGAAGCACGAACACCCCATCGCCCCCCAGAACCCTTGGTAATCACTGACCGGCACCGTGGAATGCCGCGCCTTCTCATGGCTATGCGCATGTACCCCGCAAGGCCCCGAGCACTGATGCACCACCGCCGCCAGCGAAGGCGCGCCTGCGCGCCAGTGCCCCGGCACCTTGGCCACCGGCGACCATTCCGGCAGCACCGGCACCTGCGGCGGGCCGAGCTTGTCGAACTCGGCGGCGCCGTACACCACCTTGCCGTCGACGACGGTCAGCACCGACTCGATGCTCTTGATCGCTTCTTCCTCGACGCTGAAGAAGTCCAGTGACAGCGCCGCCAGGTCCGCCAACTGGCCGACCTTGATCTGGCCTTTCTTACCCTGCTCGCTGGAGAACCAGGCGCTGCCCTGGGTGAACAGCTGCAAGGCGGTGCCGCGGTCCAGGCCTTCGGCGTGCAGCGCCAGGCCGCCGACGGTCTTGCCACTGACCAGCCAGTACAACGAGGTCCACGGGTTGTAGCTGGACACGCGAGTAGCGTCGGTGCCCGCGCCTACCGGCACGCCCATCTCGAGCATGCGCTTGACCGGCGGGGTCTGCTCGGCGGCCTTGGCGCCGTAGCGGTCGACAAAGTACTCGCCCTGGAACGCCATGCGGTCCTGGATCGCGATGCCACCGCCCAGGGCGCGCACGCGCTCGATGTTTTGCGGGGTGATGGTTTCGGCATGGTCGAAGAACCACGGCAGACCGTTGAACGGGATGTCGCGGTTGACCTTCTCGAACACATCGAGCATGCGGCTGATCGATTCGTTGTAGGTGGCGTGCAGGCGGAATGGCCAGCGCTGCTCCACCAGGTGGCGTACCACTGGTTCCAGCTCTTCCTCCATGGTCTGCGGCAGGTCCGGGCGCGGCTCGCGGAAGTCCTCGAAGTCCGCGGCCGAGAACACCAGCATTTCGCCGGCGCCGTTATGGCGGAAAAAGTCGCTGCCGTCGCCTGGCTTGACCACCTTGCTCCAGCTCTTGAAGTCCTCTAGCTCTTCCTTGGGCTTCTGGGTGAACAGGTTGTAGGCGATGCGCACGGTCAGTTGGCCGTTGGCGGCCAGCTCCTGGATCACCTGGTAGTCGTCGGGGTAGTTCTGGTAGCCGCCGCCGGCGTCGATGGCGCTGGTCAAACCCAGGCGGTTGAGCTCGCGCATGAACTGGCGGGTGGAGTTGACCTGGTATTCCAGCGGCAGCGTCGGGCCCTTGGCCAGGGTGGCGTAGAGAATCGTCGCGTTAGGCCGGGCGATCAGCATGCCGGTGGGGTTGCCGAACTTGTCGCGCTGGATCTCGCCACCCGGCGGGTTGGGCGTGTCCTTGCTGTAGCCCACGGCGCGCAGGGCAGCGCGGTTGAGCAGCGCGCGGTCGTACAGGTGCAGCAGGAACACCGGGGTGTCCGGGGCCGCCTGGTTGATCTCTTCGAGCGTTGGCATGCGCTTTTCGGCGAACTGGAATTCGTTCCAGCCACCGACCACCCGCACCCACTGCGGGGTCGGGGTGCGCGCGGCCTGGTCCTTGAGCATGCGCAGGGCGTCGGCCACCGACGGCACGCCTTCCCAGCGCAGTTCCAGGTTGTAGTTCAGGCCACCGCGGATCAGGTGCAGGTGCGAGTCGTTCAGGCCCGGTATCACCGTGCGCTGCTTGAGGTCGATGACCTGGGTGCTGGCGCTTTTATAGGCCATGGCTTCGGCATCGTTGCCCACGGCGATGAAACGGCCATCCTTGATGGCGACGGCGGTAGCGGTGGGCTTTTCGCGGTCGACGGTGTGTAGCTTGCCGTTGAACAGGATGAGGTCGGCGGTCATGGAGCCTCCTTGAGGGCTTTTGGGGGGCTGGCTGGCCGCGGCGGCAAACGGCAGAGCCGACCACAGCGCGCCAGCCGCTCCGAGTACGGAACTGTTGGCGAGAAACTTCCTGCGTGCGGCGTCCGGGCTTTCGTCGTTCATGAGTCATGTCCTCGCGGTTCGAGCCAGGCCGCGAACAACTGCGTGGCCTTGGGCATGAACAGATAGACGACCAACAACACGATGGTCAGGGTGATCAGTACGTTGCTGGCAACGTACCCCGACAACACGGGCAGCTTGGCGAACAGGGGCTGCCACAGCAGTGGAACCAACAGGCTCAAAGGCAGGATCACCAGGAACGTGACACACGCTTGCTTCCAGCGCGGGGGCTGCTGCGGTTGGTGGGGGTTGAACCAGAATTCATGGCCGATATGCACCTGGGTCTGGTCGCCCTCGACCAGCAAAGGCGAGACTTCCTCGATCAATTGCTGCCGTTCGCTGGAGCCCAGCCAGGCCTGCAACTCAGGCGCACCGGTAAAGCGTAGTACACAGATGAACTGCCCTTGCTCGCACATGACATCGACGCCCAGGTGGCCGGGGTAGGTCGAGGCGACTCGGGTAGTACGTTGTAACCATTGTTCGTAGGCCATTTCCCGGCCTGCCCGCACCCGATGGCGTACCACCAGGGTCACTATTTCGAGCGGATCCATAACGCCTCCCGACACCGGAAGGGCCGCGCACACTCGGTGCGCGGCCCCACTGGTTTCAATGGCCTTCGGAGGCGTTGAACATGGTCTTGGCGTAGATCAGGCCCAGGCCATAGGCGCCGCCATTGGCCACGGCGGTCTTGACGGTCTGGTCGTAGGTTTCGCCACGGGCCCAGTCACGTTGCAGCTCCAGCAGGTATTGCAGGGAAGTCATGGGGCGTGCGCCGAGCTGGATCATGCGCTGCATGGACATGTGGTGAGCCTCGTCGGAGGTGTCGCCGCAGGCGTCGGCGATCACATAAACCTCGAAGCCTTGGTCCAGGGCAGAAAGCGCCGGGCCCACGATGCACACCGAGGTCCACAGGCCGGCCAGGACGATCTTCTGCTTGCCGATCTTGTTCACCTCGACGGCGATGCGCTCGTCTTCCCAGGTGTTCATGCTGGTACGGTCGATGACGTTGGCTTCAGGGAACACCGACTTGATCTCGTCGAAGATCGGGCCGGAGAAGCTCTTTTCCGCAACGGTGGTCAGAATGGTGGAAACACCGAACTCCTTGGCCGCCTTGGCAACCAGGGCAACGTTGTTGCGCAGCGAGGTGGTGTCGATCGATTTGGTTGCGAAAGCCATCTGCGACTGGTGGTCGATCATGATCAGGGTGTGGTCGGTCGGGTTCAGCAAAGTCTTGCCGGGTGCCGCTTTTGCAACTGCCATGATGCTTTCCTCTTGACGTGTGGGATGGGTACGGAACCACCCTGCCCCACGGCAACCACAGATGCGCTGTGGGGCCAAGGAACAGCAACGGTTCGCAACGACGGCCATTGTCGGAAAGCGCCAGCGAAGGGGATTGTATGAATGCGCGGTTTTGGAACAGCCCTACTGCGGCGTACGCAGTCGATTTCGATGGGCACGCGGGCATGCAGGCTTGAGCGTTTGCCAGGACTGTGAGGCGAGGTTTTCGCCGGGCAAAAGAAAAAGGGCATCTCAGTCGAGATGCCCTTTTTACATGGTGGGTCGTGTAGGATTCGAACCTACGACCAATTGGTTAAAAGCCAACTGCTCTACCAACTGAGCTAACGACCCGGAAAATGGTCGGGGTGAGGGGATTCGAACTCCTGACATCCTGCTCCCAAAGCAGGCGCGCTACCGGACTGCGCTACACCCCGAATTTGGCTCCGCGACCTGGACTCGAACCAGGGACCCAATGATTAACAGTCATTTGCTCTACCGACTGAGCTATCGCGGAACTGCAACTTCGTTTACAACTTCGAAGGCTTCTTAGCTTCGAACTCTTCGGCATCCGCTTTCGCGTTGTTGCCTCTGAGGCGCGCTATTCTACATCCTTCGTTTTGCTTGTCAACCCCCAATTTGCTTTCAACTTACTGATTTGCAAATTGTTTTCAGATCGCCTTTACCGCCGGTGATCTGTGTTGTGCCTGACAGCGGGGCGCATATTAAGCGCACTCGAAGTGAAATGCAAAGAAAAATCTCAAGATTCTCAAAAGCTTATCGGGAGGTGCCGTAATTGCTTGGCGGGACGGGGGTTTTTATCGTCTGTGCTGGCCTCTTCGCGGGTAAACCCGCTCCCACAGGTTCCTCTGCGCCCCTTAGAGAAATAGAAATTCTGCTGGCGCCCCACTGGCCCTTTAGAACGATAGAGACCTTGTGGGAGCAGGTTTACCCGCGAAGAGGCCGGATCAGGCGAAATAAAAAAAGCCCCGCAGGTGCGGGGCTCAGGTTCAAACACGCACTCAGGCGAAGACGATCTCCTCGCCCTCCACCTTCGCCGTGATCGAGGCACCCGGCACGAACTGTCCACTTAGGATCAATTGCGCCAGAGGGTTCTCGATCCAGCGCTGGATCGCCCGCTTCAGTGGCCGCGCGCCATACACCGGGTCGTAACCCACGGCGATGAGCTTGTCCAACGCCTCCGGGCTCAGCGCCAGCGACAGCTCGCGCTCGGCCAGGCGACCGCGCAGGCGGCCCAGCTGGATCTCGGTAATGCCGGCGATCTGCTCGCGGCCCAGCGGTTCGAACACCACCACTTCGTCGATCCGGTTGATGAACTCGGGGCGGAAATGCGAGCCCACCGCGTCCATCACCGCCGCACGCTGCGCCTCACGGTCGCCTACCAGCTCCTGGATCTGCGCCGACCCCAGGTTGGAGGTCATCACGATCACGGTGTTGCGAAAGTCCACCGTACGTCCGTGGCTATCGGTCAGGCGGCCGTCTTCCAAAACCTGCAGCAACACGTTGAACACATCCGGATGGGCTTTTTCCACCTCGTCGAGCAGCACCACCGAATACGGCTTGCGACGCACCGCCTCGGTCAGGTAACCACCTTCCTCGTAACCCACGTAGCCTGGCGGGGCACCGATCAGGCGCGCCACCGAGTGTTTCTCCATGAATTCGGACATGTCGATGCGCACCATGGCCTCTTCGGTATCGAAGAGAAACTCCGCCAGCGCCTTGCACAGCTCGGTCTTGCCCACGCCGGTCGGGCCCAGGAACAGGAACGAGCCGCTGGGGCGGTTGGGGTCGGAAAGGCCCGCACGGGAACGACGCACGGCGTTGGCCACGGCGGTCACCGCTTCGTCCTGGCCGATCACCCGCTGGTGCAGCAGGCCTTCCATTTTCAGCAGCTTCTCGCGCTCGCCTTCGAGCATCTTCGAGACCGGAATGCCGGTCCACTTCGAGACCACCTCGGCGATTTCTTCCTCGGTCACCTTGTTGCGCAGCAGCTGGTTGTCGGTCTTGCCATGCTGGTCGACCATCTGCAGGCTGCGCTCAAGGTCCGGGATCACCCCGTACTGCAACTCGGCCATGCGGTTGAGGTCGCCCTTGCGGCGGGCGGCGTCCAGCTCCTGACGGGCCTGCTCGATTTTCTGCTGGATCTGCGCCGAACCTTGTACCTCGGCTTTTTCCGACGCCCAGATTTCCTCAAGGTCGGAATATTCGCGCTCCAGGCGCTCGATTTCTTCGGTCAGTTTCTCCAGGCGCTTGCGGGCGGCCTCGTCTTCTTCTTTCTTCAGCGCCTGGGACTCGACCTTGAGCTGGATCAGGCGGCGGTCGAGACGGTCGAGCACTTCCGGCTTGGAGTCGATCTCCATGCGGATGCGGCTGGCCGCTTCGTCGATCAGGTCGATGGCCTTGTCCGGCAGCTGGCGGTCAGTGATGTAACGGTGGCTGAGCTTGGCCGCGGCGATGATCGCACCGTCGGTGATGGCCACCTTGTGGTGCACTTCGTAGCGCTCCTTCAGGCCGCGCAGGATGGCGATGGTGTCTTCTTCGCTCGGCTCCTCTACCAGCACCTTCTGGAAGCGGCGCTCGAGCGCGGCATCCTTCTCGATGAACTGGCGATATTCGTTGAGCGTGGTGGCGCCGACACAATGCAGCTCGCCACGGGCCAGGGCCGGCTTGAGCATGTTGCCAGCGTCCATGGCCCCCTCGCCCTTGCCGGCGCCGACCATGGTGTGCAGCTCATCGATGAACAGGATGACCTGGCCTTCCTGCTTGGACAGCTCGTTGAGCAAGCCCTTGAGGCGCTCTTCGAATTCGCCGCGGTACTTGGCACCGGCAATCAGCGCGCCCATGTCCAGCGCCAGCAGGCGCTTACCTTTCAGGCCGTCGGGCACCTCGCCATTGATGATGCGCTGGGCCAGCCCCTCAGCGATGGCGGTCTTGCCGACGCCGGGCTCGCCGATCAGCACCGGGTTGTTCTTGGTACGCCGTTGCAGCACCTGCACGGTGCGGCGAATCTCGTCGTCGCGGCCGATCACCGGGTCGAGCTTGCCTTCCTCGGCACGCTTGGTGAGGTCGACGGTGTACTTGTCCAGGGCCTGACGCGACTCTTCGGCGTTGGCATCATTCACCGCCGCGCCGCCACGCAGGTTGTTGATGGCATTTTCCAGGGCCTTCTTGCTCACGCCCTGGCCGAGCAGCAACTTGCCGACCTTGCTGTTCTCGTCCATGGCAGCGAGCAGCACCAGCTCGCTGGAAATGAACTGGTCGCCCTTCTGCTGGGCCAGTCGGTCGGCCTGGTTGAGCAGGCGCGCAAGGTCCTGCGACATGTTCACGTCGCCGGTGGGGTTCTGGATTTTTGGCAGTTGGTCGAGTTCCTTGGTCAATGCCTTGCGCAGGCTGTTGACGTCGAAACCGACCTGCATCAGCAGCGGTTTGATCGAACCGCCCTGCTGGTCGATAAGCGCCTGCAACAGGTGCAGGGGCTCGATGGCCGGGTGGTCCATGCCCACCGCCAAGGATTGAGAATCGGATAACGCCAGTTGCAGCTTGCTGGTCAATCGGTCTATTCGCATGGGATACCTTCCTTTAAAAGGCAGGCGGGGCGATGGACAGCACCTGAAATGAAGAACCTGCCAGAGATGAGCAATAGATATGGCTGATTCTGCAAGATTCAAGCGTAGCGGGGTTGACGGGGGTCATGTTGGAAAGCGCTATCGCCTGGCGGGTGCGATCACTGTGGGAGCGACACAAGGCCACTACCACGAAAAATCGAGTCAGGCCAAAGGAGCCAGCCAGACCAGCGAAGCGAAGCGCCCACCCTGCGGGGTGCGACGGTAGGAGAAGAAGCGTGGGTCGCTGACCGTGCAGAAACCACCACCATAGATTGCGGTGATGCCACGGGCGGCCAGGCGGATGCGCGCCAGCGTATAGATGTCGGCCATCAGCTTGCCCGGACGCTCGCCGGGCACGAAGGCCGCAGCGGCCTCGGGGTGCTGGGCGGTGAACGCCTCGCGCACCTCCAGACCGACTTCGAAGGCCTGCGGGCCGATGGCCGGGCCGAGCCAGACCAGCACGTCCTCAGGCGCCAGCGCCAGGCGCTCGAGGGTGGCTTCCAGCACGCCGCCCGCCAGGCCACGCCAGCCGGCATGGGCCGCCGCCACGCGGGTACCGGCGCGGTCGCAGAACAGCACGGGCAGGCAGTCGGCGGTCATCACGGTGCAGGCGATGCCTGGCTGGTCGGTCCAGCTAGCGTCGGCCTCGGCGACCTGCGACGGGTCGGCATCGGCCACGTCCAGCCCGTGCACCTGCTTCAGCCAGGCCGGGCGGATCCCGAAGATGTCGCTCAGGCGACGGCGATTCTCGGCAACGGCGGCCGCGTCGTCACCGACATGGTCGCCAAGGTTGAGGGTGGCATAGGGCGGCAGGCTGACGCCGCCCTCGCGGGTCGTGACGCAGGCGCGGACCGCGGCTGGAGCGGGCCAGTCGGGAACGATCAGCGACGGCGCCAGGCCGCTCATCCGATAAAGCTCTCACGGTCCTGGTTGAGCAACGACAGCAGCCAGACGAAGTCGTCCGGCAACGGCGATGCCCATTCCATGCGCTCGCCGGTGGTCGGATGGTCCAACGCCAGGAAGCGCGCGTGCAGGGCCTGGCGCGGGAAGTTCTTCACCGCCTCGACCATGGCCACGCTGGCCGCTGGCGGAATGCGGAAACGCACGCCGTAGGTCTGGTCGCCGACCAACGGAAAGCCGACGTGGGCCATGTGCACGCGGATCTGGTGGGTACGGCCGGTTTCCAACTTCACCCGCACATGGGTGTGCGAACGGAAGCGCTTGAGCACGCGGTAGTGGCTGACCGCAGGCTTGCCGCCCTCGGTCACCGCCATGCGCTGGCGCTCACCGCCGTGACGGCCGATGGGCGCGTCGATCTTGCCACCTGCAATCACCACGCCGACCACGATGCATTCGTAGATACGACTGACCGAACGCTTTTGCAGTTGGTCGACGAGGTTGGTTTGCGCCTGCAAGGTCTTGGCCACCACCATCAGGCCGGTGGTGTCCTTGTCCAGGCGGTGCACGATACCGGCGCGCGGCACGTTGACGATGTCCGGCACATGGTGCAGCAGGGCATTGAGCAAGGTGCCATCGGGGTGGCCAGCTGCCGGGTGGACCACAAGCCCGGCGGGCTTGTTGATCACCAGGATCTGGTCGTCCTCGTAGACGATGTCCAGTTCGATGTCCTGGGCCACCCATTCGCCCTGGGCCTCCTGCTCGGCCTCGAGGGCCAGGATGGAGCCGCTGTGGACGGTGTCGCGCGGTCGCAGCACCGCGCCATCGACCGTCAGTCGGCCATCTTTGATCCACGAGGACAGGCGCGAACGCGAGTACTCGGCGAACAATTGGGCGGCGACTTGGTCGAGGCGTTGGCCGCCCAGTTCGGACGGGACCTCTGCGCTAAGTTGAATGATCTCGGACATGCTCGAATCGACGGGCGTACAGCCTTTGGTTTCGGCTGCTCGCTTGTGGTTAAATACGGCTTCTTTTGCCCCGGGGTTGGCCGGGGGCGCTCATCATAACAGGACGGCACCGCCCAAGACAGCGGCCGTCAAAGGGACGCAAGCCGCCATGCAAGTGAAACACCTGCTGCTGATCGCCATCCTCGGGCTCACCGCTGCCTGTTCCTCTAACAAGGAAGTCATCGACGAGAACCTCAGCGAGGCCGAGTTGTACCAGCAGGCGCAGGCCGACCTGGACAACTCCAGCTACACCAGTGCCGTGAACAAGCTCAAGGCCCTGGAGTCGCGCTACCCGTTCGGCCGCTACGCCGACCAGGCCCAGCTCGAGCTGATCTACGCCAACTACAAGAACTCCGAGCCGGAGGCCGCCAAGTCGGCCGCCGAACGCTTCATCCGCCTGCACCCGCAGCACCCGAACGTCGACTACGCCTACTACCTCAAGGGCCTGACCTCGTTCGACCAGGACCGCGGCCTGGTGGCGCGTTTCCTGCCGCTGGACATGACCAAGCGTGACCCGGGTGCGGCGCGCGACTCCTACAACGAGTTCGCCCAGCTCACCAGCCGCTTCCCCAACAGCCGCTACTCGCCGGACGCCAAGCAGCGCATGATCTACCTGCGCAACCTGCTGGCCTCCTACGAAATCCATGTGGCCGACTACTACATGACCCGCGAAGCCTATGTAGCCGCCGCCAACCGTGGCCGCTACGTGGTGGAAAACTTCCAGGAAACCCCTTCGGTCGGCGACGGCCTGGCGGTGATGACCGAGGCCTACCAGAAAATGCACCTGGACGACCTGGCCGCCACCAGCCTGGAAACCCTCAAGCTCAACTACCCGGACCACCCGAGCCTGGTCGATGGCCAGTTCGTGCCCAAGCAGAGCGAGAGCGACGGGCGTTCGTGGCTGTCCAAGGCCACCCTGGGCCTGATCGAGACCGACACCCCGCTGCCACCGGGTGAGACCCGTGCCAACCAGGACGTGGTCCGCCAGTTCCGCGATGCACGTGACGAAATGTCGCCGGACCTGCTGCCCAAGGACGAAAACGGCGACCCGATCGTACCGGAAGGCCCGAAAGACGTGGAACAGGACCGCTCCTGGTTCAGCTACCTGACCTTCGGCATGTTCGACTGATAACGCGCGCTACAAGAGAAAGGGAGGCCAGGCCTCCCTTTTTTCATGGCCGCGTCCTAGACTGTGGCCTTCCTTTCTCGACAAGCTGGACACCATGGTTCGCCTACTCTTCTGGATCGCCCTGATCGCCGCCGCATTCTGGCTGTGGCGCAAATTCAAGATCAGCCAGGCATCCCGCCCCGAGCCCAAGCTGGACGACCCGCTGAAGATGGTGCGCTGCGCCCATTGTGGCGTGCACCTGCCCAACGACCGGGCTTTGCAGTTGGGCAGCGAGTGGTATTGCAGCCAGGCGCACCTGGAGCAGGGGCCGGAGCGCAAATAAGCGCAACCGGACATGACCATTAGCGCCAGGGCTGCAGTGGTTCAGCCCAGGCGCCCGGCAGGCGCGTAGGGCGCAGGGTCGATGATCGGCTCAGCGCCAGTGAGCAGGTCGGCGAACAACTGGCACGACGCAGGCGCCAGCACCAACCCATTGCGGTAATGACCGCAGTTCAGCCACAGTCCCTCATGGCCTGGCACCGGGCCGATATAGGGAATGCCTTCGGGAGAACCTGGCCGCAGCCCGGCCCAGTGTGCCACCGGGCTTGCCTCGGCCAACGCCGGCAACAGCTCGATCGCCGACGCCTTGAGGCTTTCCAGCGCATCGACGGTAGGCGTCTTGTCGTAGCCTGCATGTTCCAGCGTGCTGCCCACCAGGATGTGCCCATCGCGCCGAGGAATGGCATAGCGCCCCTTGGCCAGCACCATGCTCGGCAGGAAGTCCTGCTTGCATTTGAACAGGATCATCTGCCCCTTCACCGGCTCGACCGGCAGTACCAGGCCGAGGGTATGCAGCAGGTCACCACTCCAGGCACCGGCGCAGAGCACTACAGCTTCAGCCTCGAGCACGCCCTCCTGGGTAACCACGCCAGTGACACGGCCCGATACCTGCTGGAAGCCATCAATGCGGCAATGCTCACGCAAGCTGACATTGGGCAGCGCCAGCAGTGCGGCCTTCAACGCCTTCACCAACCGCGGGTTGCGCACGTTGGCCACGCCCGCCATATAGATGGCGCGCTGGTAGCCAGGGCCAAGCACCGGTACCGCATCGTAGGCTGCCGATATATCCACGGCGCTGAGCGGGCGCCGCTCGCGCCGTGCCCAGGCGAGCGCATCCGCTTCGTCGTCCAGGTCCAGCCAGTAAAGGCCTGTGGTGTAGACCTCGGGGTCGACGCCGGTAGTGGCGAACAGGCGCTCGCCCAGCTGGGGGTAGAAGTCCTGGGACCAGTGCGCCAGCGCCGTTACCGCCGGGCTGTAGCGCCACGGGTACAGCGGCGAGACGATGCCGCCCCCGGCCCAGGACGACTCTCGCCCCAGCTCGCCCTGGTCGCACACAACTACCCGGTCGACCTTCGCCGCCAGGTTGAACGCCGTCAGCAGGCCGATCACCCCGCCGCCGACCACCACTACTTGCTTGCTCATCTGTCGATCCAACACCTTGAAGAAACCTTTGGCCTCGTCGCCCCATGCATTCAACCGCCCCAGCAAGTACCGGCATCGCCACTCGCTCCGGGGTTGCCACGTACACCAGCCTGATCGAGCGAGTACTCGCCGCACCGGTCATGCGCCATCAGGCCGCCCGGCAGGCGCGTAGCCAGCAACTGATAGCCGTCGCCGTCACGCCGGGCTCGCAGGTTGTAGTAGCGATTACCACTGGGCAGGGCCGTTACCAGCTGATCGCTGTCGGCATATTGGCCGACGCGCGCATGATGGCGCTCCAGGCGTTGCGCCGCATCGTGCAGCAGCCCGACCACTTCGCTGCGCGCGGCACGCCGAAGCTGGTCGCTGTAACTGGGGTAGGCAATGCACGCCAGAATGCCGGTCACCGCCACGACAATCAACAACTCGATAAGGCTAAGGCCTTGCTGCATGTCAATATTCCCTCAGGCGCTGGCGCCAGAGAATGCGCTGAAGCGATTCCGGCGAGCCCTCATCCAAAACGTAGACAGCTTCCAGCACATGGCGCGCACGCACCTGCTGGCTGACAGCGGTAACCCGGAACAACGTCACCCGCTGGCCTGCCGGCACATGGGCCGCCAAGGTGCTTTGCCCAAGGTTCTGCACCAGGAAGAAGCCGCGCGTAGCCTGCTGCCAGGAAGGCCCAGGCCGATGAATATCGTGCGGGGCATCGGGTGGCAGGCATGCCTGGCAAGGCTCTGGTGGTGCCTGGCGCAAACGCTCGGCGCCCTCCAGCAGACTTGCCTCGGCGTCTTCCAGCGCCTGCGCAGCGCGCAGCTGGTCGCCACTGGTCCACCACAGCAGCAACGCTTCGCGCATGCCGGAGGCGACCAGTAGCCCCAGCAGCAGGCTCAACACCAACGCCAGCAGCAACACCATTCCACGCTGGCGCTTCATGGCGCGGGCAAGCGGTTACGCAGCGCTACGCTCAGTTCGTACTGCTGTTCAAGCTGCTGCGTGGGCTCGAACAGATGCAGACGCAGGTCAAGGCGCTCGCTCTCGCCTGCCTGCACCTGGGTTATCCAAAGGCCTTTCACGTCGTCGATCAGCCTGGCATTCAGGCCACCGCTGCGTAGCATCAGGCTGCCGTCGTGCACCCGGTAGTGTTGCTGGCGCAAAGGGAAGGCCAGGCTGTCGCCATTGGCTGGATGCCCACCCACTATCACCTTGGCCCAGGTGCGGCAATCGCTGAGCACGGTCCAGTCGGGCGCGCCGGTCGCGCCAGGCAACTCGCCTGCCAGCAGCCGAAGGCTGGCCAACTGGCCGTCGGCGTCGCGGGTGATCTGCAAAGGCGTGGCGAAGGCCTGGGCGGCGGCCTCGCTGGGGAAATCGAGGGTGCGTGTCGCCAGGCAGCCGAACATGCCGGTCATACGGATGTCCTGAACCAGGCGTTGCAGTGCGAGCCGGGCAT
Organism: Pseudomonas sp. LS_2; assembly: GCF_042709235.1. Lineage (NCBI taxonomy): Bacteria > Pseudomonadati > Pseudomonadota > Gammaproteobacteria > Pseudomonadales > Pseudomonadaceae > Pseudomonas > Pseudomonas sp. LS_2. Next base: position 34,183 of record NZ_JAVAYC010000033.1, read on the forward strand.
CCTCCTGCATCCGCGCGGCGGCGCCCTGCAAGTGCCAGCTCTGCTGGCTGGACACCAGCACCTGCCCGGCCGTCGCCAGCAGCATCAGCCCAATGGCCAACGCCAGCAGCGCCTCCAACAGCCCAAACCCTTGCTGCCGACGACTCATAGCGCCCCCCTGCCCTGCAAGACGATGGCCTGCCAGGCAGCGTCGTGATGCGCTCGCCAGCGTGCTTCCAGAACCAGGACGTCGCCTTGCGACGTGACCCGCCCTTCGGCCGAATTGCCCAACAGCGCGGTTAGGCGCCGTCGCCATTCGCCGAGGACGTGCTCATCCACCCTGCCCTCGGCGCGTATACGCTCGAGTACGGCCTGCGCGGCCTGCACGACCTGGGTATCGCGGCGGGACGCCTCGCTCGCCTGCAAGGCGCGCAGTTGCACTGCGCCGCTGGCCAATACGCCCAGCGCCAGTACCACCATCGCCAGCAGCACCTCCAACAAGGTCATGCCTCGCTCCCTGGTTTTCATGGTTTCGCCTCCTGCGAATTTTCCTGGGGGTACGACTCGTTTGGTCGACTGGACCTCGTGCCCATCGACTACGAAGCTATTAGAGAAGCACTTCCAGGGAGGAATGCACGATGCGGCAACAGGGCGCAACACTGCTACAAATCATGACCACGCTGGCGCTGATAGGAGTCCTGCTTCAACTGGGCGCTCCCGCCTACGCCACTTTCACCGCCGACCTACACCAGGCCGCCACGGCCCGTGACCTGGCGCAGACGCTACGCAGCGCACGCAGCCACGCCATGCTGCAAAACCATGAGGTACTGGTACGGCCACTGGAGGACGACTGGGGACGAGGTTGGCGTATGCAGCGGGCTCATGACGGGCACGTATTGCGCGAGCGCCGCCAGCTACGGCCAGTGCATATCGTTGCCAACATGACCCAGGTGACGTTCAGCGGGTTGGGCGTACCGCGGCGGGGGAATGGAGCGTTCTTCGGCGGGGCCTGGCAGGTTTGCCCGAAAAACAAAGGCGCCAGCCACCATCAGGTGGCACTGGCGCCCAGCGGCAGGGTCAGCCTGCGTACGGAGGCGGTGGCACCGCCAGGTTGCAGGGCCGGCTGATCAGATCAGCGAACGAACCCGCAGCTCCTTGGGCATGGAGAAGGTAATGTTCTCCTCACGGCCATCGAGCTCTTCGGCGCCGCTGGCACCCCAGGCCTTGAGCTGGTCGATCACGCCACGTACCAGCACTTCGGGCGCCGACGCCCCGGCGGTGATACCGATGCGGCCGACACCTTCGAACCAGCCTTGTTGCAGGTCTTCGGCGCCGTCGATCAGGTAGGCCGGCGTGCCCATGCGCTCGGCCAGCTCGCGCAGGCGGTTGGAGTTGGAGCTGTTCGGGCTGCCGACCACCAGCACTACGTCCGACTCGTCGGCCAGCTGCTTGACCGCATCCTGGCGGTTCTGGGTGGCGTAGCAGATATCGTCCTTGCGCGGGCCGCCGATGTTAGGAAAGCGCGCACGCAAGGCATCGATGACCCGGCTGGTGTCGTCCATCGACAGGGTGGTCTGGGTGACGAAGGCCAGGTGATCCGGGTCGCGCACCTGCAAGGTGGCCACATCCTCCTCGTCTTCGACGAGGTAGATGGCGCCGCCGTTAGTGGTGTCGTACTGGCCCATGGTGCCCTCGACCTCTGGGTGCCCGGCATGGCCGATGAGGATGCATTCACGTCCGTCGCGGCTGTACTTGGCCACTTCGATATGCACCTTTGTCACCAGTGGGCAGGTCGCATCGAACACCTTCAGACCACGGCCGGCCGCTTCCTGGCGCACGGCCTGGGAAACCCCATGGGCACTGAAGATGACGATGACGTCGTCCGGCACTTGGTCCAGTTCCTCGACGAAGATCGCGCCACGGTTGCGCAGGTCTTCGACCACGAATTTGTTGTGCACCACTTCGTGACGCACGTAGATCGGCGGCCCGAAGACTTCCAGGGCACGGTTGACGATCTCGATCGCCCGGTCCACCCCTGCACAGAAGCCGCGGGGGTTGGCGAGTTTGATTTGCATGCTCGGCTCCAGGCTCACAGGCCCTTGACTTCGAGGATCTCCACCTCGAAGTTCAGGGTCTTGCCGGCCAATGGGTGATTGAAGTCGATGGTCACCTGGCTGTCGTCGAAGGCTTTAACAACGCCCGGCAACTCGGTGTTGGCGGCGTCGTTGAAGATCACCAGCAGGCCTTCGGACAGCTCCATGCCGTCGAACTGACCGCGCGGCATCACCTGCACGTTCTGTGGGTTCGGTTGGCCGAAGGCGTTCTCCGGGGCCACCACCACGGTGCGCTTGTCGCCGGCCTTGAAGCCGAACAGGGCATTCTCGAAGCCCGGCAGCAGGTTGCCGTCGCCGACCTTGAAGGTGGCCGGGGACTTGTCGAAGGTGCTGTCGACGGTGTCGCCATTTTCCAGGTGCAGGGCGAAGTGCAGGGTCACTTCGGTGTTCTGCCCGATACGGGTGTCAGTCATGGACCGGCTCCTCGGATTTCTTGCTCTTGAACATATCCAGCGCCAGCATCACCGCACCAACGGTGATGGCGCTGTCGGCCACGTTGAAGGCCGGGAAGTAATGGGTGTTGCGCCAGTGCACCAGGATGAAGTCGACCACGTGGCCCAGCACGACACGGTCGTACAGGTTGCCCAGCGCGCCGCCCAGCACCAGGGCCAGGGCGATCGCCAGCCAGGTCTCGTTGCGCCCCAGGCGCTTGAGCCAGATCACCAGCACGGCGCTGACCACCACGGCGATCACGGCGAACAGCCAGCGCTGCCAGCCGGAGCTGTCGGCCAGAAAGCTGAACGCCGCACCCGTGTTGTAGGCCAGGGTCCAGCTGAAGTAGTCAGGGATGACCACGATCTGCTGGTACATGCTCAGCGAGCTGTCGAAATACACTTTGGTGGCCTGGTCGATGACCAGTACCACCAGGCTAAGCCAGAGCCAGGCAAGACGCCCGAAACGCCCCGCTACAGGGTTAGGCATAGTGGCGCACCTCACCATTGCCGCTCATGTTGTCGACGCAACGGCCGCAGATTTCCGGATGTTCCGGGTGGCTGCCGACATCGGCGCGGAAGTGCCAGCAACGGCCGCACTTGGCGTGGCCGGACTTGACGACCTTCAGCTTGAGCCCTTCGACTTCGGTTGTCACCGCGTCGCTTGGCGCCTGGACGAACGGCACCACGCTGGCAGCGGAAGTGATCAGCACGAAGCGCAGCTCGTCGCCGAGCTTGGCCAGGTCGGCACTCAGGCCCTCTTCGGCGAACAGGGTCACTTCGGCCTGCAGGTTGCCACCGATGGCCTTGGCCACGCGCTGGTTCTCCAGTTCCTTGTTGACTGCTGCCTTGACCGCCATCACGCGGTCCCAGTAGGCGCGGTCCAGCTCGGCATCGGCCGGCAGCTCGGACAGGCCCTGGTACCAGGTATTGAGCATGACCGATTCGTTGCGCTCGCCCGGCAGGTATTGCCAGATTTCATCGGCGGTGAAGGCCAGGATCGGCGCGATCCAGCGCACCAGCGCCTCGCTGATGTGGTACAGCGCAGTCTGGCAGGAACGGCGGGCGACACTGTTGGCGCCGGTGGTGTACTGGCGGTCCTTGATGATGTCGAGGTAGAAGCCGCCCAACTCCTGGACGCAGAAGTTGTGCACTTTGGAGTAGACGTTCCAGAAACGGTATTCGCCGTAGTGCTCTTCCAGCTCGCGCTGCAGCAACAGGGTGCGATCGACCGCCCAGCGGTCCAGCGCCAGCATGTCTTCGGCTGGCAGCAGGTCGCGGGCCGGGTCGAAGCCCGACAGGTTGGAAAGCAGGAAGCGCGCGGTGTTGCGGATACGCCGGTAGGCGTCGGCGCTGCGTTGCAGGATCTGCTCGGAAACCGCCATTTCGCCGGAGTAGTCGGTGGCCGAGACCCACAGGCGCAGAATGTCGGCACCCAGGGTGTCGTTGACCTTCTGCGGCTCGATGGTGTTGCCCAGCGACTTGGACATCTTGCGGCCGCTCTCGTCCACGGTGAAGCCGTGGGTCAGCAACTCGCGGTACGGCGCGTGGCCGTCGATGGCGCAACCGGTCAGCAGGGAAGAATGGAACCAGCCACGGTGCTGGTCGGAACCTTCCAGGTAAAGGTCGGCGCGCGGGCCGGTGGCGTGGCCGATCTCGTGGGAGCCGCGCAGCACGTGCCAGTGGGTGGTGCCGGAGTCGAACCACACGTCCAGGGTATCGGCGATCTTGTCGTACTGGGCGGCCTCGTCCCCCAGCAGCTCGGCGGCGTCGAGCTTGAACCAGGCCTCGATGCCCTCCTGCTCGACGCGCTTGGCCACTTCTTCCATCAATTCGACGGTGCGTGGGTGCAGCTCGCCGGTCTGTTTATCAAGGAAGAAGGGAATCGGCACACCCCAGTTGCGCTGGCGCGAGATGCACCAGTCAGGGCGGTTGGCGATCATCGAATGCAGGCGGGCCTGGCCCCAGGACGGCACGAACTTGGTGTCTTCGATGGCCTTGAGGGCGCGCTCGCGCAGTGGCTCACCGCTGTTCGGCTGCTTGTCCATACCGACGAACCACTGGGCGGTGGCGCGGTAGATCAGCGGGGTCTTGTGGCGCCAGCAGTGCATGTAGCTGTGGCTGATGGTTTCGGTGTGCATCAGCGCACCGACTTCCTGCAGCTTCTCGACGATGGCCGGGTTGGCCTTCCAGATGAACTGCCCGCCGAAGAATTCCAGGGACGGCACGTACACGCCGTTGCTCTGCACCGGGGTGAGGATGTCGTCGTTGACCATGCCATAGCGTTTGCAGGTGACGAAGTCGTCCTCACCATAGGCCGGCGCGGAGTGCACCACACCGGTACCGGCGCCCAGCTCGACGTAGTCGGCCAGGTAGATCGGTGACAGGCGGTCGTAGAACGGGTGACGGAAGTTGACCAGCTCCAGTGCCGAACCGGGGGCGGTGGCGATGATCGAGCCTTCCAGCGCATAACGCTTCAGGCACGCCTCGACCAGCTCTTCAGCCAGCACCAGCAAACGCTCGCCGGTATCGACCAGGGCGTACTTGAACTCCGGATGGATGTTCAGCGCCTGGTTGGCGGGGATCGTCCAAGGAGTGGTGGTCCAGATGACGATGGCGGCGGGCTTGGCCAGCGAGGCCAGGCCGAAGGCGGCAGCCAGTTTGTCGGCATCGGCGACCGGGAAGGCCACGTCGATGGTCTGGGATTTCTTGTCGGCGTACTCGACTTCGGCCTCGGCCAGCGCCGAGCCACAGTCGAAGCACCAGTTCACAGGCTTGAGGCCCTTGAACACGAAGCCTTGCTTGACCATTTCGGCCAGGGCGCGGATCTCGCCGGCCTCGTTGGCGAAGTTCATGGTCTTGTAGGGGTTGCTCCAGTCACCCAGCACGCCCAGGCGGATGAACTCGGTCTTCTGCCCTTCGATCTGCTCGGCGGCGTATTCGCGGCACAGCTCACGGGTGCGGTCGGCGGTGAGGTTCTTGCCGTGGGTGACTTCGACCTTGTGCTCGATCGGCAGGCCGTGGCAGTCCCAGCCGGGCACGTAAGGGGCATCGAAACCGGACAGGGTCTTGGAGCGGACGATCATGTCCTTGAGGATCTTGTTCAGCGCATGACCGATGTGGATCTTGCCGTTGGCATAGGGCGGGCCGTCGTGCAGGACGAACTTCGGACGGTCCTTGCCAATTTCGCGCAGCTTCTGGTACAGGCCAATGCTGTCCCAGCGCTGCAGGATCTGCGGTTCGCGCTGAGGCAGGCCGGCCTTCATCGGGAAGGCGGTGTCCGGAAGGTTTAGCGTGGCTTTGTAGTCGGTCATTTCAGGCTCTTCGTTAGCGGTTGAGCGTGCCAGTGGGCACGTGCGGCGGCGATGTCCGCGTCGATCGCCGACTTCAGCGCCTCCAGGGAGGCGAAACGCTGCTCCTCGCGCAGCTTGTGGTGGAACTCCACCGTCAGGCGCCGGCCATAGAGGTCGCCGGCATAATCCAGGAGATGAATTTCCAGGTGGGGACGCCCGTCACCAGCAACGGTGGGACGTACCCCGATATTGGCGACGCCCGGCCAGCGCTGGCCGTCGATCTCGGCGCTGGTCAGGTAGACCCCGGACAGCGGCACGCGGCGACGCTTGAGCTGGATGTTGGCGGTGGGCGTGCCGAGCTGGCGAGCCAGCTTCTGGCCATGCAATACCCGCCCGGTAATGGTGTAGGGGCGGCCCAGCAGGTGCTCGGCGAGCTCGAAATCCGCGTTGGCCAGCGCGCTGCGCACTTCGGTGCTGCTGACCCGCAGGCCATCCTGGATCACGGTATTGGCGGCCTCCAGGGTAAAACCATAGCGCTTGCCGGCTTCGACCAGGAAATCGAAGTCACCGGCGCGGTCGCAGCCGAAGCGAAAGTCATCCCCTACCTCGAGGTGGCGAACGCCCAGACCGTCGACCAGTACCGCCTTGACGAAGGCTTCGGCACTGAGCGTACTCAGGCGCTGGTTGAAGGCCAGGCACAGCACCCGGTCGATGCCTTCGTCGGCCAGCAGTTCGACCTTGTCGCGCAGCCGTGCCAGGCGGGCTGGCGCGGTATCGGGGGCGAAGTATTCGCGCGGCTGTGGTTCGAAGACCACCACACAGGTGGGCAGGCCCAAGGCCTGGCCGCGCTCGCGCAGACGCCCCAGGATCGCCTGGTGGCCCCGGTGAACCCCGTCGAAGTTGCCAATGGTGGCGACACAGCCCCGGTGGTCGGGGCGCAGGTTGTGAAGACCTCGAACCAGCTGCATAACGCGCTTCTTGCTCATAAAGTGGCCGATTATAACCACACCCGGGCGCTGGCGACAGGCAGCAGCGCCGTTGTCGGGTGTGGAAAGTGAAAAACCGACGCCTGGCCGGTTGCCCTGCTCAGTGCAGGGCTTTGCGGGCAAAATCCCGCGGGCGGAAGCCGCACAGGTACAGGCAACCGAAATAGGTCAGCACGCCCGCCAGGATCAACGCCCCCAGGCGCAGGAAGCGCTCGAGCATGTTGCCCAGTTCCCAGGCTGGCAGGTAATGCATGCCCACCAGCAGTACCAGCGACATCAGCAGCACCGCCAGCACCAGCTTGGCGAGGAACTTCGGCCAGCCTGGCTGAGGCTGGAACAGCTTCTGGCTACGCAGCTTCCAGTACAGCAACCCGGCATTCAGGCAGGCGCCCAGGCTGATCGCCAGGGCCAGGCCGGCGTGCTTGAGCGGGCCGACCAGGGCCAGGTTGAAACCTTGGGTGCACACCAGGGTGAAGATGGCGATCTTCACCGGTGTGCGAATGTTCTGCTGGGCATAGAACCCAGGAGCCAGCACCTTGACCAGGATGATCGCCAGCAGGCCTACGGAATAGGCGACCAGCGCCTGCTGGGTCATGGCCGCGTCGAAGGCACTGAACTTGCCGTACTGGAACAGCGCCACGGTCAAGGGCTCTGCGAGAATCGCCAGGGCCAGGGTGCATGGCAGCACCAGCAGGAAGCACAAGCGCAGGCCCCAGTCGAGGATCCGCGAATACTCTTCCCGGTCCTTGTTGGCGTAGGTCTTGGCCAGGGTCGGCAGCAGTATGGTGCCCAGGGCCACGCCCAGCACGCCGGAGGGCAGTTCCATCAGGCGGTCGGCGTAGTACATCCACGACACCGAGCCGGCCACCAGAAACGAGGCGAAGATGGTGTTGATGATCAGCGAGATCTGGCTCACCGACACCCCGAGAATCGCCGGCAGCATCTGCTTCAGCACGCGCCACACGCCGGTGTCGCGCAGGTTCAGGCGCGGCAGCACGAGCATGCCGATTTTCTTCAATGCCGGTAGTTGGTAGAGCAACTGCGCCAGGCCGCCGGCCAGCACGCCCCAGGCCAGGGCCATGATCGGTGGGTCGAAATACGGTGTCAGCAGCAGCGCGAAGGCGATCATCGCGACGTTGAGCAGGGTCGGCGTGAAGGCCGGCACCGAGAAGCGGTTCCAGGTATTGAGGATGGCACCGACCAGCGATGACAGCGAGATCAGCAGTATATAAGGGAAGGTGACCCGCAACAGGGCTGTGGTCAGTTCGTACTTCTCGGCATTGGCGGCAAAGCCGGGCGCGGTCACCCATACGATCCAGGGCGCGGCGAGGATGCCCAGCGCCGTGACCACGGCCAGTACCAGGGTCAGCAAACCACTTATATAGGCGATGAAAGTTCGGGTGGCCTCTTCGCCTTGCTGGGTCTTGTACTCGGCGAGAATCGGCACGAAGGCCTGTGAAAAGGCACCCTCGGCAAAGATCCGACGTAGCAGGTTGGGGAGTTTGAAAGCAATGAAGAAGGCGTCGGTAGCAACGCCGGCACCGAATACCCGCGCCAGGATAGTGTCGCGCACGAAGCCCAGCACGCGGGAAATCATGGTGATGGAGCTGACCGCAGCCAAGGATTTGAGCAGGTTCATCGAAAGTTTTTCACGCCTTGGACTGAAGAGCGCTGCCAGATGGCGCCCGAGTGTGCGATAATCCCGCTTCTTTGCAGGGCAAGCCAAAACTCCCGAGTTTACAGGTCGCCGCGCAGAAAGGAATCATTCCTTCCGCGTTGGCATGCCACTCGGCGGAACCCTGCAACTGGCCTTGACATCCTCCCGACTCATCGGCATGATTCGCGGCCTTATTTGTTTGCTATTTACCCAAAAGTCTTTCGAGGAGCTCGACGGTGGCCAACACACCTTCCGCCAAGAAACGTGCAAAACAGGCTGAGAAGCGTCGCAGCCACAACGCCAGCCTGCGTTCCATGGTCCGTACCTACATCAAGAACGTAGTTAAGGCCATCGACGCTAAAGACGCCGAAAAAGCGCAAGCCGCCTACACCCTGGCTGTGCCTGTAATCGACCGCATGGCCGACAAGGGCATCATCCACAAGAACAAGGCAGCTCGCCACAAAGGCCGTCTGAATGGCCACATCAAGGCACTGAAAGAAGCTGCAGCTGCCTAAGTGACGCGCTTGTTGAAAAACCGACCCTAGGGTCGGTTTTTTATTGCCTGCAATTTGCCAAAACGCTTCATTACCTGCGCTAGCGTCCTTGCCGAACCCTCGGCAAGGACGCCCCGCAACGGATTACTCTACCGTCGTCGGCTGCCCTACCTGGATCTTCGGCGCCCACTGCAGCCACTCCTCCTCGGCCTTGTCGAACAAGGCGAAGGTCTGCTGCGGGCGTGCCGGGTTACCCATCTTCTCGCCATCTGGCGTAGCGAAGGCAATGCCGCCTTCGATCAGGGTTTCAAGCGACTCGGTACGCACCGTCGCCCCCTTGAGCAAGCCCCAGTCGAAGCCGAAGCCACTGCTGTTCCAGAACCGGCTGCCACCGCGCACCAGCGCCGCATAACGTGGCTCGATAAGGATGTGGATCAGCACCCGATCAGCATTCTGCCCCAGCTCGAAGCCTGTAACCTTGCCCACCGTCACCTCACGGTAGGTGACCGGCACGCCTGGCTTGAGCGAACCGCGACGCGGCGCACTCAGGGTCAGTGGCAGGCCTATTTCCTTGCCCGTGACCTCAGGCGCTTCCGGCAGGGCGATGAAGTCGTGCTGCGGGCCCTTGCTCTTGAGCGCCGGCATCACTTCCAGGTACTGGCCGCCAATCAAGGTATCGAGGTTCTCGGTGCGCACCAGGCCGAATGCCGGCTTGACCACCCAGAACTGAGTGCCCACGCGCGCGATGCGATCGACCGCATCGGTAATGCGTGCACGCAGCAACACCGCCTGCAGGTCATTGGTGAGGCCGATGCTCTCGACACTGCCCACGTCCAGTCCGCGGAAGCGGATTGGCGTACCCGCCTTGAGCCCATCGGCACGATCGACACGAATGGTGATCAGGGTGCCTGCACGATTGGCCGCCTCTTCGTTCTCCAGCAGGCGGAAACGCGGGATACGGCGCTTGAGCGGAACGTTTGGCTGCGGCGTATCGAAGGCGATACCGCCCGCCAGCAGCGTTTGCAGCGACTCACTCTTGACCCTGATACCTGACAAGCCGCCTGTGAGCGTCACGCCGCTGGCATTCCAGAACCGCGTGGAACCGTTGACCAGATTGGCGTACTCCTTCTCGATGTGCACCCCTATCAAGATACGCTTGCTGTTGCGTGCGAACTGGTAGCTCTGCACGCTGCCGACCTTCACCTGGCGGTACATCACCGGGCTGCCGACCTCCAGGGAACCCAGCGTATCGGCGAACAACACCAGGTGCAGGCCCGGCGCCTTGAGGTCGAGCGGCGGTGCCTTGGGCCGCGCCTCGAACTCACGCTGAGGCCTGGCGCCCTTCTCACCCGGGCGAATGGCGATGTAGTTGCCTTTCACCAGCGCCTCGAGCCCAGTGATACCCGCCAGAGAGATGGACGGCTTGACCACCCAGAACTGCGTACCCTCGACCAGGTACTCCTCGGCCAGCGGGTCGAGGGTGAGCTCGGCCGTGGCATTGCTCAGGTCATCCTCGATCTTCAAGGTCTTCATCGAGCCGATCTGGATACCCTTGTACATCACGGGCGTGCGCCCCGCCTGCAGGCCTTCGTAGTCGCTCAGGCGAACCTTGATGCGAATGCCCGCCTGGGCGGCGTCGAAGTCCTCATAGAGACGGAACGGCAGGCTCGGGTCGGTGGGCGGGCTGTCCTTGCGGTGCTCGGGCGTGGCGAACGCGATGCCGCCGGCGACAATGCTGGAAAGCGACTCGCTGCGCACCTTCACACCGGACAAATCGGCGTCGATGCTGATGCCGCTGGCATTCCAGAAACGCGTGTGCTTGCGCACCAGGTTGGCGTAGGCCGGCGCGATGAACACCTTGACCTCTACAGTGCCCTGGTCATCGGAAAGCCGGTAGCTCTTCACCCGGCCTACCTGGATCTGCTTGTAGAACACCGGGCTGTCACGATTGAGCGAGCCAAGGCGCTCGGCCTTGAGGGTCAGATGCAGGCCCGGCTCGTCGTCGGACAGCGGAGGCGCTTCGGACAACGCCGTGAAGCGGCGCGTCGACTCGCCCTGGCCTGGGTCCACGGCAATGTAGTTGCCCGATACCAGGGTTTCCAGGCCAGAGATACCGGCCAGGCTGACACTCGGCTTCACCAGCCAGAAGCGTGTACCGGTGTTCATGTGCGGCTCGGCGGCCTTGTTCATCTCGATGGTGGCGATCACCCCGGTCTTGCTGCCCTCAGCGTCGAGCACCAGCTTGGTCACCTTGCCGACCGACATCCCCTTGTAGATGACCTCGGTCTTGTTGGCGACGATGCCCTCACCGGTAGTGAAGCGCACCTCGATTTCCACGCCGGAGTCCCGGTAGGCCTGCCAACCCAGCCAACCGCCGATCACAAGGGCGATCAGCGGCAGGATCCATATCGCCGACCAGTTCGAAGCTGGACGGGTTCTAGCCGTAGGCAGGTCACTCATGGTCGTCATCCGACTCCGTGTTATCCCAGATCAGTCGGGGATCGAAAGTTAAGGCGGCGAGCATCGTCAGAATCACCACGGAGGCGAAGGCGACGGCGCCCAGATTGGCTTCGACGCTGGCAATACGACCGAAATTCACCACGGCCACAAGAATGGCAATGACGAAGATATCGAGCATGGACCAACGGCCGATGAATTCGATGAAGCGATACATCAGGATGCGCTGGCGCGCAGACAGCGGCTGGTGGCACTGCACCGAGTACAACAACAGGCCTATGCCTACCAGTTTGAAAGTCGGCACCAGGATACTGGCGATGAACACCACCGCAGCGATGGGCAACATGCCAAGCTTTATCAAGGTAATGACGCCAGACATGATGGTGTCGGGGCTGCCCTGGCCCAGGGAGCTCACCGTCATGATCGGCAGCAGGTTCGCGGGTATGTAGAGCACCATTGAAGCCAGCAGCAACGCCCAGGTGCGCGCGATGCTGTTGGGGCGACGTGCGTGCACCGTCGCGCCGCAGCGGGTGCAGGCCTGCGAGTCGCTGCCTGCCTCATGGCGGTTGAGCTCGTGGCATTCATTGCAGACCACGATGCCTGCATCAATCGCCCGCATGGGTATCCTCCCCGGAAAGCGCCACCCAGACCTGGTGCGGCGACATCACTATCTCCAGCCAAACCTGCACGAGCAACAGGCTGACGAAGCAGACCAGGCCGATGCCAAGGGTCAGTTGTGCCAAGTCGACGAGCTTGACGATGGCGACCAGCACGCCCATGAAATACACCTCGAGCATTCCCCACTCTTTCAAGTGATGGTAGATGCGATAGATCAACAGGCCATAGCTGCGGCCTACATCCAGGCGAATACTCAACAGCACAGCAAGCTGGCACAGCAGCTTGAGCAAAGGAATGGCCATGCTGCACAGGAACACCACCACGGCGATGCCACTCATGCCTGAGTTGTATAGACCGAGGACGCCACTCCAGACCGTGTCGTCAGAAGTTTGGCCCAACAGATGCAACTGCATGATCGGCAGAAAGTTGGCAGGGATGTAGAGCAGCAACGCGGTCAACACCAAAGCGAGGCTGCGATTGACCACATTGTGACGATGGGCATAAAGCTCGTAGCCACAGCGTGGGCATATGGCTTTCTCGCCTTGTTCAAGCGTGGGCTTGCGCATCAGCAGGTCGCACTCATGGCAGGCCACGAGTTGCTCCAGCGGCAGGTCAGCCAGCACTTCGGGTTCCGCGGGGTTGGGCATGGCAGAAGGTCTGAATGGGTAATGTGGGCTCTATTCTAGTGTTCCGACTCGAATTGTGGGAGATAGGTCCCCGGTTCCAGAAATGAATCGCTGCACCTGACGACCGATGCG
>NZ_JAVAYC010000034.1:0-45576 GCF_042709235.1 Pseudomonas sp. LS_2
ATTGTTCGGTATCTCCAACCAGATGCTGGCCGGTATCGCCCTGATGCTGGGGACCGTGGTGCTGATCAAGATGAAGCGCCAGCGCTATGTGTGGGTCACCCTGGTGCCGGCGCTGTGGCTGCTGATCTGCACCACCACTGCCAGCCTGATCAAGCTGTTCGACCCGAACCCGGCGGTCGGCTTCCTGGCCCTGGCCAAGAAGTACAGCGCGGCGCTGGATGCAGGCCAGGTGCTGGCTCCGGCCAAGGACATCGGCCAGATGCAGCATGTGATCCTCAACGCCTACACCAACGCCGGCCTGACGGTACTGTTCCTGATCGTGGTATTCAGCGTACTGTTCTTCGCCATCAAGGTCGGCATCGCCGCCTTGGGTCGCAAGGAGCGCAGCGACAAGGAAACCCCGTTCCAGGCATTGCCTGACGCTTGATCGAATAGAGGAATGCAGTGATGTTCAACGACCTGGGTCGACTGGGTAAGTACCTGGGACAGGCCGCCCGCCTGATGGTGGGCATGCCTGACTACGACACGTATGTCGAGCATATGCAGAAGACGCACCCGGACCTGCCGGTGATGAGCTACGAGGCGTTCTTCCGCGAGCGCCAGGAGGCACGTTACGGCGGCAAGGGCGGCCCCAAGTGCTGTTGACCCTGCTACACGCGTGAACCTGTGGGAGCCCAGCCGGGCTCCCACATCTTTTTCGGCTTCATGGAGGCACCTGCTTGCAAACGCCTATTCCCGTTACTGTCCTGACCGGCTTTCTCGGCGCCGGTAAGACCACGCTGCTCAAGCACATGCTCAAGGCCGAACACGGCCTGAAGATCGCGGTGATCGAAAACGAGTTCAGCGAGGCCGGCATCGACAGCCAACTGCTCGGTGACGAGCCGGTCCAGGTGATGACCCTGGCCAACGGTTGCGTGTGCTGCAGCATCCACGGCGACCTGACCCGCGCGCTGGTACTGCTGCTCGAACGCCTCGATGCCGGTGAAATCGCCTTCGACCGCCTGGTGATCGAGTGCACCGGCCTGGCCGACCCGGCCCCGGTGGCCCAAACCTTCTTCATCGACGAAGAACTGCGCGACCGCTACATCCTCGATGGAATCATCACCCTGGTGGATGCCAAGCACGCAGACGTACACCTGACCCAGGCCATCGCCCAGGCCCAGGTGGGTTTTGCCGACCGCTTGCTGCTGTCCAAGACCGACCTGGTGGAGCCCGCAGAGCTCGAGGCCTTGGGCGAGCGCCTGGCGCGCATCAATGGCCGCGCCGCCCAGCGCGTGGTCGAGCACGGTCGTATCGACCTGGCAGAGCTGCTGGATGTGCGGGGCTTCAACCTCAACCCGGACCTGGGCGGCAGCCTCAAGCCAACCCTGCGCCCGGTACTCAAGCCAGCCACGCCCGATCGTATCTCCACCTTGGTGCTGCGCACCGACACCGCGCTGGATATCGACCGCCTCAGCGACTTCATGAACGAGCTGCTGGAAACCCATGGCAAGCAACTGCTGCGCTACAAAGGCGTGCTGAACATCGCCGGCAACGACCGCCGCCTGGTATTCCAGGGCGTGCTCAAGCTGTACGGTTTCGACTGGGATGCCGAGTGGGCCGATGGCGAGGTGCGGGAGAGTGTGATGGTGTTTATTGGCGATGAACTGCCGGAGGAGAAGATCCGGGCAGGCTTCGAGGCGTTGAGCGACAGCTGAGTCGGAAGCGTCTGATTGGTTAATGCCGCCGCAAGGCGGCATTTTTTTGCCTGCGATTTTGCGCCATCGCCAAGCAGATAAACCTGAACTCAATGAGTACCTTTTTTGGTACAGTTCTCCTCGTGCGATCAGCACATCGTTCTAAATGTCAGATTCTTCCGGACCGAGCTTGGTAACGAGCCCGTACGCGAATGGTTGAGTGCGTTGCCTCGTGAGCATCGTCAACGCGTAGGTATCGAGATCAAGAGCGTACAGATGGGGTGGCCGTTAGGCATGCCCCTGGTCAGGAAAATGGAGCCCGGTCTATGGGAGATTCGTGTGGACTTGGGGGAGAGCATTGCTCGCGTGATGTTCACGCTGGCAGAGGATTGCTTGTTGCTTCTCCATGGCTTCATCAAGAAAAGTCGCAAGACGCCTACAGCTGATCTGGTCTTGGCCCGGCAGCGCAAGGCAAGACTAAGGAGGTAACCCTATGCACCCGCACATAGGTTCGGATTTCGAAGATTTTCTCGTTGAAGAGGGGCTGGCCGAGGAGGTATCTGCGGCTGCTTTGAAAAGAGTCATTGCCTGGCAGCTTGCCAAGGCAATGAAGTCGCAGAAGATCAGCAAGACGATGCTGGCGCAACGCATGCACACCAGTAGAACGGCTGTAGACCGTGCTCTGGACCAGACCGACCCAGGCATGACCCTGGCAACGTTGGCCAGCGCAGCCAAAGCGCTGGGGCAGAGAGTCGAGATTCGGCTGGTACCGGAAATACCCCCCGGCCCGCCGTAGAAACCAAAGAAAAAGCCCGGCACATGGCCCATGGCCGGGCTTTTTCACAACAGGCGTTCGTCAATCAGTTGCCGTACACCGGCAGCTTCTTGCAGATGGCCTTGACCTTCTCGCGAACGGCGTCGATCACCGCTTCGTTGTTCAGGTCGGCGAGGATGTCGCAGATCCAGCCGGCCAGCTCGCGGCACTCGGCTTCCTTGAAACCGCGGGTGGTGACGGCTGGGGTGCCGAAACGCAGGCCCGAGGTGACGAAGGGCGAACGTGGGTCGTTCGGTACCGAGTTCTTGTTGACGGTGATGAACGCCTTGCCCAGGGCGGCGTCGGCGTCCTTACCGGAGATTTCCTGCTTGATCAGCGACAGCAGGAACAGGTGGTTCTGGGTGCCGCCGGAAACCACGTCGAAACCGCGCTCGATGAACACGCTGGCCATGGCCTGGGCGTTTTTCACCACTTGCTGCTGGTAGGCCTTGAACTCAGGCTGCAGGGCTTCCTTGAAGCAGATGGCCTTGGCCGCGATGACGTGCTCCAGCGGGCCGCCCTGGGCGCCTGGGAAGACGGCCGAGTTCAGCTTCTTCTCGATGTCGGCGTTGGCACGGGCCAGGATCAGGCCGCCACGCGGGCCGCGCAGGGTCTTGTGGGTGGTGGTGGTGACCACGTCGGCGAACGGCACCGGGTTCGGGTACACGCCAGCGGCAACCAGGCCGGCCACATGGGCCATGTCGACGAACAGGTAGGCACCGACCTTGTCGGCGATTTCGCGGAAGCGTGGGAAGTCCAGGACCTGCGAGTAGGCCGAGAAACCGGCGACGATCATCTTCGGCTTGTGCTCTACAGCCAGGCGCTCGACTTCGTCGTAGTCGATCAGGCCGTTGGCGTCGATGCCGTACTGCACCGCGTTGTACAGCTTGCCGGACGAGGAAACGGTGGCGCCGTGGGTCAGGTGGCCGCCATGGGCCAGGCTCATGCCCAGGATGGTATCACCGGCCGACAGCAGCGCCAGGTAGACCGCGGCGTTGGCCTGGGAGCCAGCGTGCGGCTGGACGTTGGCGTAGTCGGCGCCGAACAGTTCCTTGGCGCGGTCGATGGCCAGTTGCTCAACGATGTCGACATACTCGCAACCACCGTAGTAGCGCTTGCCTGGGTAGCCTTCGGCGTACTTGTTGGTCAGCACCGAGCCCTGGGCTTCCATGACGGCGGGGCTGGTGTAGTTTTCCGAAGCGATCAGCTCGATATGCTCTTCCTGGCGCAGGGCTTCTTGCTGCATGGCTTCGAAGAGCTCTGCGTCGTACTTGGCAATGGTCAAATCACGGCTGAACATGGCGGTCCTCAAGGATCGGGGCAGGTAATGGGGGGGCATTCTACCCCATTGCCCCTGGCCTGGCATATGAAGTGGCGTCATGTCGCGGACCAATGGAATTCAAGGTCATTCGTGGTCGCTGCGGGCCTCTTCGCGGGTTTACCCGCGAAGAGGACGGCGCGTCACTGGAACATGAACAACGTTTCGTTGCTGAACTGCGCCTCGAACTGGTTGGCCGGCATCGGCCGCCCGAACAGGTAGCCCTGCACTTCGTCGCAGCCGTGTTCGCGCAGGAACTCCAACTGCTCGTGGGTTTCCACGCCCTCGGCGATCACCGCCAGGTTCAGGCTGTGGGCCATGGCGATGATCGCCCGGGCAATCTGTGCGTCCTGCTCGCCTTCGGGCAAGCCGTCGACGAAGGTACGGTCGATCTTCAGCACATCGATGGGGAACTGCTTGAGGTAGTTCAGCGAAGAATAACCGGTGCCGAAGTCGTCGACCGCGATGCTCAGGCCGAGCTTCTTCAGGCTGTCGAGGATAACCATCGCCTCGTTGACCTCGCGCATCAGGATGCTTTCGGTCAGTTCCAGCTCCAGGCACGCCGGCGGCAGACCGGTTTCATCGAGGATATTGGCGATGCGCGTGCCCAACTGGCCGTCGGAGAACTGCCGCGCCGAGATGTTCACCGAGACCTTCGGCACCCGCACCTTGGCTGCGTGCCAGGCCTTGAGCTGGCGGCTGGCCTCGCGCAGTACCCAGTCGCCGACGTCGACCACCAGGCCCAGCTCCTCGATCACCGGAATGAACTCGCCTGGCGGCACCAGGCCGCGACGCGGATGGCGCCAGCGCAGCAGTGCCTCGGCACCGGTCAGGCGCTTGCCGTCGCCGCTGAACTGCGGCTGGTAGTAAAGGATGAACTCGTTCTGCTCCAGGGCGTGGCGCAGGTCGCTCTCCAGCTCCAGGCGCTCCAGGGCGCTGGCGTTCATGTCGGCCTGGTAGAACTGGAAGTTGTTCTTGCCGCGCTCCTTGGCGTGGTACATGGCGGTGTCGGCGTTCTTCATCAACTGGCTCAGCTCGCTGCCATCCTGCGGGCTGAGGGCGATGCCGATGCTGGCGGTGACGAAGAACTCGCGGCTCTCCAGCACGAACGGGCGCACCAGGCTGGCGAGGATGTTTTCCGCCACGTGGATCGCCCGGTTCAGCGCCATGTCGCGGCTGCTGCGCGGTTGCAACAGCAGGGTGAACTCATCGCCGCCCATGCGCGCCACGGTGTCGTCGTCGTCCACGCAGGCCAGCAGGCGCTCGGCCATGTCCTTGAGCATGCGGTCGCCTGCGGCATGGCCCAAGGAGTCGTTGATCGGCTTGAAGCGGTCGAGGTCGAGGAACATCAGCACCACCCACGACTTGTGGCGCTCTGCCTGCTGCAACGCGGTGTGCAGGCGGTCCTGGAACAGCGTGCGGTTGGGCAGGTGGGTGAGGGCGTCGTAGTACGCCAGGCGGTGGATGCGCTGTTCGCTGGCCTTGCGCTCGCTGATGTCGGTGAAGAAGCACACGTAGCTGGCCAGGTCGCCTTCGTCATCGAGCACGGCGGTGATGCCCACCCAGGCCGGGTAGTGCTCGCCGTTGCGGCGCCGCAGCCACACTTCGCCCTCCCATGAACCGCGCTGGTGCAATTGCTTGAGCACGTAGCGCAGGTGGGCGTCCTGCTGTTCGTCGACGGTCAGCAGGCTCGGCAACTGGTCGAGCACTTCACTGACTTCGTAGCCGCTGACCCGGCTGAAGGCCTCGTTGGCCTGGACGATATAGCCGGCGGGGTCGGTGATGAGAATCGCCGAGGTGGAGTGCTCGAACACCGTGGCAGCCATGCGCAGGTCTTTCTCGGCACGACGCTGCTGGCTGATGTCGCGGCCCACGCCGAGTACGCCTTCGAAGCGCTCGTTGTCATCCCACACCAGCACCAGGCGCAGCTCGATGGGGATCTTGCGGCCGTCGGCGCGCAGGCAGTCGAACAGGAACAGCTGGCTGGTCAGTTGGCTGCGCAACTGGCCCAGTTGCTCGCGGTCGTCCAGCGCCTTGCTGACCCGCTCCAAGAGGCTGTAGATGCCGGTGAGCTGCGCCGGGTTGGCGACGATCGACTGCCAGCCGTGTTCGAAGATCCAGTCGGCCTGGTAGCCGAGCACTGTCTGTACCGAGGGGCTGACGTAGTTGAAGCGCAGTTGGTTGTCGGTGGAGAAGATCACGTCGCTGATGCTTTCGGCGAGCATGCGGTAGCGTTGTTCGCTGTCGCGCAGGGACTGGCTGGCCTCGATCTGTGTGGTCACGTCCTTGGCCACGCCGATGATGCGCACCACCTGGCCTTCGCTGTCGCGGCTCAGGGCTTGCTCGCGAATGTCGTAGCAGCGCCAGGCGCCGTCGCGGTGGCGAAAACGTAGCTGGCAGTGCAGCGACTGATGGTGGCCACTGTCGCGCTGGTGGTTGCGCAAGGTGCGGTAGTGCTCGGCATCTTCCGGGTGCAGCAGCAGTTCCCAGAAGTGGTCGCCCATCTGCGTCAGTTCCGTGCGGTCGTAGCCCAGGGACTGGCCCAGGTGGCGGTTGCTGAAGATCATCCGCCGACTTTGCACGTCCTGCACATAAAGCTGGTCGGGCACGGTGCGCACCACGTCCGACCAGAAGCTCTCGCGTTCGAGCAACGACAATTCCACCTGCTTGCGGCTGGTAATGTCGCTGATGCTCAGGATCACCGCCTGGAAGTCGGAGCGCTGCCGGGGCAGACGCGCCATCACCCACAAGTGCAGTTCGCCGCCCAGTGGCGCGGGCAGACGCACTTCCAGTTCGAGCACTTCGCGCTGCTCGATCAAAGCATCCAGCAACTGCGCACCGATGCTTTCGCGGCCCACGCCGCTGCTTTCGAACAGGCGCTGCCAGGCGCTCTCGTTGCTGTCCACGTTGAGCAGTTGGCGGGCGACCTGGTTGATCTCGGTGATCTTCAGCTCCTGTAGCAAGGTACGCCGCAGGCTGGGGTCCAAGGCCAGGCTCTGGCGCAGGGCGGGCTGGTTGCCCAGGTGGTAGCGGTCGATCTGGCCGGGCAGGCTGGATAAGTCGAGCACGCACAGCGCAACACCGGTGCCTTCGAAGATCTCCTGGTAACGTCGGCGATCTTCCTGCAACGCCCGCTGCCGGCGGCGCATATTGATCAAGGCCAGCACTGGCAGCAGCGCACAGAACAGCACTAGCAGGCACTTGCCGAGCAGAGCCGGCAGCAGCTTCTGCTGGGCCAGGCCCGCATCGAACAGACCATGGACCTGCCAGGTGCTGTTGTCGAGGAAAGCCAGCATCACGCTGTGCAAGGGGCCGACGTTCGGCCCGTGTATGCCATGGCGCTCGAGGACCTCGCCGGTGCGTGCGTTCTCCAACAGCCACAGCGGGTGGGCCGCGCCTTCGAGCTTCCAGGTCAGGTGGTGGTAATAGTCGTTGGACAGGCGCAGCAGCCAGTAACCGCGGCCCTGTTCGGGCAGCTGGCGCAATAGCAGGTAGATGTAGCGGTTGTCGGGCGCGTTGGTGAAGAAGTAGCTGCGGCCTTCGGCGAGCTGCAACAACTCATCCAATTGCGCCTGGTCTGGCGTGCCGGCCAGGCTGTCGCGCACGACATGGCCCCTGCTGTCCAGCCACGCCACGCCGTACAGGGCCGGCAAGCGGTTGCGCAGGGTGTCCAGCAACGAGGGTAGGGCCACCGCCGTTGGCGCTGTGTCGTAGGGTTGCACCACGTTCATCGCCTGCTGGGCCTTGAGCGCCATGGTCAGGCTCAGGTGGTCGGCCAGTTCCGCACTCGCCGACAGGCTCTGCTGGCGCAGGTCGGCCTGGGTGTGGCGGTACTGCGCGAATAACTGCCACAGCAACAGCCCCAGCAGCACCAGTGCCAGCAAGGCCAGTGCGCCCTTGAGCGAGCCGCGCAGGGCGCTACCGGTGACCGGGGCTGCGCTGCGCGAGGGCGGTGGTGGAGTGAAGTTGGTCAAGCGTCGTTCCTGCGATTGGGCTGGCTATGGCAGGTGTCGGGTCATGCTCGCAGGTGTGTCGGTGTCAAAGTGCATGCCGCTTGCGCGCACTATAAGGCCGGACGTACGAAGGCGGCTAGCATGCCTTCAAATATGGCAAAGTGCCAGCCCGTGTGTCGGTCCTGAAACAGTGCGGCCGGTGCTGGTGGTTCGGCAAGGCCCTGCATCCTGTGCGAGAATGCCGGCCGCTTCATAGTCAACGCACTGGAGATGTACGGTTTGGTTACTCATTTTTCCGCCAATGGCCTCGATTCCGCCTGTGGGCGTAGCAGTCAGACCCTGGTCAGCACTGCCGAGGTCGGTGACGTATCCTGCAAGTCTTGCCAGCGTTCGCTGGACAAGTCCGATGCGGCCAGCGCCGGCGTGCGCAAGAGCCCATCGCTGGCCGAGTTGCGCAAGTCGGCCAAGGCCACTGTCGAACCGGTCGAGCCGGTAGCACGCCCGGCAGCAGCCAAGCCTGCGGGCAAGGTTGTGAACACCGTCGCGAGCAACGTGTCTGGGCGGCCGACACGTGCTGGCGGCTTCAGCGTCAAGGCGGCCTGGGCCGCTCGTCTGGCCGAAGAAAGCAGCACCTCGCGCCTGCCGCGTGGCAAGGCGCGCCAGCGCCACGTCTGAGGGCGCTGCCTTTATTGCTGTTTGCGCTTGCGGAACTCCGCCACTTTATGGCGGTTTCCGCACAGCGCCATGCTGCACCAGCGGCGGCGATGGGACTTGGTGCGGTCGTAGAACCACAGTACGCAATCGGGATGTTCGCATTCGCGCACCAGGTTGAAGTCGCCTTCCACCAGCAAGTTCGCGGCTGCTTCTGCGAGGGGCGCGAGGTACTGCTCGGCGGTATCGGCTGCGCGCACTGTCTCCAGGTGCGGTTCGCCGCTGGCCGACCACACCAGGCGGGGGTGGCCGGGCGTCGCCAGGAAGCGGTTGAGTACCTGCGGCGAGCCGGGTTCATGCCTCTTGCGCTTCTCTACCAGCTCACGCACCGCCTCGCGCAAGGCCACTGCGGCCATGTGCAACTCACCCTCGGCGAAGCTGGCCGCAGGCAGGCCCCAGCCGGTGCGCGCCAGCCAGGCCCGCACGTCCTCATCGTTGCGCCAGAAATCCACCAGCGTGCCGTCGCTTGCAGCTCGGGTGTTGAGCATGTCCAGCACCGGGTGGTCGGCCAGCACGAACGGTTCGAGGGGCGTGGTGGTGTTCATGGGCAGGCTCCGAAGGGTGAATGGCGAGATGGTAACCCTGAAAACATTTAAATAATAGTTACCGTGTTTGCAAGCCCGAGCACCTGCGGTAGTTGAGAGTGTCGCGGGTTGTTGAGAAGATAGCCCGCTCGGCGGCCATAGCTGCCGCCGCCCCTGTCCGGGAACCGCCCGGCAGGTCGATTTTCTGTCGTGCAGGGCTCGCATTAGCGCTCTTGCACTTTTCACGTGAGCCCGCGCAGGTCGCGGGCCGTGCAGTGTTCTCAATCTTTTTGACCGAGGTCGCCAGAATGGCTCAATACGTCTACACCATGCATCGGCTGAGCAAGGTCGTGCCGCCGAAGCGGGAGATTCTCAAGAATATTTCCCTCTCGTTCTTCCCGGGCGCCAAGATCGGCGTGCTCGGCCTGAACGGTGCGGGCAAGTCGACCTTGCTGCGCATCATGGCCGGGGTCGACAAGGAGTTCGATGGCGAAGCCCGGCCGATGCCGGACATCAACGTCGGCTACCTGCCGCAGGAGCCGCAGCTGGACCCAAGCAAGACCGTGCGTGAAGTGGTCGAGGAAGCGGTCAGCGCCATCAAGGACGCCCAGGCGCGCCTGGACGAGGTTTATGCCGCCTACGCCGAGCCGGACGCCGACTTCGACAAGCTCGCCGCCGAGCAGGCCAAGCTGGAAGCCATCCTGCAGGCGGCCGATGGCCACAACCTGGAGCGCCAGCTGGACGTCGCCGCCGATGCCCTGCGCCTGCCGGCCTGGGACGCGAAGATCGAGCATCTCTCCGGTGGCGAGAAGCGTCGTGTGGCACTGTGCCGTCTGCTGCTGTCGGCCCCCGACATGCTGCTGCTGGACGAGCCAACCAACCACCTGGACGCTGACTCGGTGGCCTGGCTCGAGCGCTTCCTGCACGACTTCCCCGGCACCGTGGTGGCGATTACCCACGACCGTTATTTCCTTGACAACGTCGCTGGTTGGATCCTCGAACTGGACCGCGGCGCCGGTATCCCGTACGAAGGCAACTACTCGGGCTGGCTGGAAGCCAAGTCCGAGCGTCTGGCGCAGGAATCCAAGCAGCAGAGCGCCCACGAGAAGGCCATGAAAGAGGAACTGGAGTGGGTGCGCAAAGGCGCCAAGGCTCGCCAGTCCAAATCCAAGGCCCGTCTGCAGCGCTTCGAGGAAATGCAGTCGCAGGAATTCCAGAAACGCAGCGAAACTAACGAGATCTACATCCCGGCCGGCCCGCGCCTGGGCGACAAGGTCATCGAGTTCAAGAACGTTTCCAAAGGCTATGGCGACCGCCTGTTGATCGACAACTTGTCGTTCTCCATGCCAAAAGGCGCGATCGTCGGCGTTATCGGCGGTAACGGTGCGGGTAAATCGACCTTGTTCCGCATGCTGATGGGCAAGGAGCAGCCGGACTCGGGCAGCATCGAGATCGGCGAGACCGTGCAGCTCGCCTGCGTCGACCAGAGCCGCGAGGACCTGGACGGCAGCAAGACGGTGTTCCAGCAGGTGTCCGACGGTTCCGACCAGATCCGCATCGGCAACTACGAGATCCCTTCGCGCACCTACGTTGGCCGCTTCAATTTCAAGGGCGGCGACCAGCAGAAGTTCGTCAAGGACCTCTCCGGTGGTGAGCGTGGCCGTCTGCACCTGGCCCTGACACTGAAGGAGGGTGGCAACGTCCTGCTGCTCGACGAACCGTCCAACGACCTGGACGTCGAGACCCTGCGCTCGCTGGAGGAAGCCCTGCTGGACTTCCCAGGCGCTGCCATCGTGATTTCCCACGACCGTTGGTTCCTGGACCGTGTGGCGACGCACATCCTGGCCTACGAGGACGACTCGAACGTGGTGTTCTTCGAGGGTAACTACACCGAGTACGAAGCGGATCGCAAGAAACGCCTGGGTGATGCTGCTGCGCAGCCGCACCGGGTACGACACAAGAAGCTGGCACAGTAAGTCGCTGGTTTTCTGCACGAGAATGGGGCCTTTTTAGGCCCCATTTTTGTGCCTGCCTTATAGATGGCAGCGGCTTCTTCGCGGGTAAACCCGCTCCCACAGGTTTTATGAAATGCTTCAGGAGGTGCGGTCCCTGCAGGAGCGGGTTTACCCGCGAAGAGGTCAGCCACGACTTTAGGCTTTGTATACAGTTATAGAATTCGCACCAAATATTTTCATAAAAACGACATTTCGCCCTGTTCTGGTGCGATAGCTTCTTGATACATTCCCCAAAAAATCAAGAAGCCCAATCCCTTTGGTGAGATGTCTACCATGATCGAATCCGTCGACCATTTCCTTGCGCGCCTCAAGCAGCGCGACCCTGCCCAGCCCGAATTCCACCAGGCCGTCGAAGAAGTGCTGCGCAGTCTCTGGCCGTTCCTCGAGGCCAACCCCCATTATCTGCAAGCCGGCATCCTCGAGCGCATGGTCGAGCCCGAGCGTGCGGTGCTGTTCCGGGTGTCGTGGGTCGATGACCAAGGCAAGGTGCAGGTCAACCGTGGCTACCGCATCCAGATGAGTAGCGCCATCGGCCCCTACAAAGGCGGCCTGCGTTTCCACCCGTCGGTGAACCTGGGGGTACTCAAGTTCCTGGCCTTCGAGCAGGTGTTCAAGAACTCGCTGACCTCGCTGCCCATGGGCGGCGGCAAGGGCGGTTCGGACTTCGACCCCAAGGGCAAGAGCGATGGGGAAGTGATGCGCTTCTGCCAGGCCTTCATGAGCGAGTTGTACCGCCATATTGGCGCCGACCTGGACGTGCCGGCCGGCGATATCGGCGTCGGCGCCCGCGAAATCGGCTTCATGTTCGGCCAGTACAAGCGCCTGGCCAACCAGTTCACCTCGGTGCTGACCGGCAAGGGCATGACCTACGGCGGCAGCCTGATCCGCCCGGAGGCCACCGGCTACGGCTGCGTGTACTTCGCCGAGGAAATGCTCAAGCGCCAGGAACTGCGTATCGATGGCCGCCGCGTGGCGATTTCGGGCTCTGGCAACGTGGCCCAATACGCCGCGCGCAAGGTCATGGACCTGGGCGGCAAGGTGATCTCGCTGTCCGACTCCGAAGGCACCCTGTATGCCGAAGCGGGCCTGAGCGATGTCCAGTGGGACGCGCTTATGCAGCTGAAGAACGTCAAGCGCGGGCGTATCAGCGAGCTGGCCGAGCGCTTTGGCCTGGAGTTCCGCAAGGGCCAGACGCCGTGGCACCTGCCATGCGACATCGCGCTGCCTTGCGCCACGCAGAACGAGCTGGGCGCCGAGGATGCCCGCACCCTGCTAAGCAACGGCTGCATATGCGTGGCCGAAGGCGCCAACATGCCAACCACTCTGGAGGCTGTGGATATCTTCCTGAAGGCCGGCATTCTGTATGCGCCGGGCAAGGCCTCCAATGCCGGGGGCGTAGCGGTGTCGGGTCTGGAAATGTCGCAGAACGCCATGCGCCTGCTGTGGACGGCTGGCGAGGTGGACAGCAAGCTGCATGCGATCATGCAGTCGATTCACCATGCGTGCGTGACCCATGGTCAGGAGGCCGATGGTTCGGTGAACTATGTGAAGGGCGCGAACATAGCCGGGTTCGTGAAGGTGGCGGATGCCATGTTGGCGCAGGGTGTGGTGTAAGGCATCTCCCGATGCAGTGACGTCTTCGCGGGCAAGCCCGCTCCTCCAGGAAAATGAAGAACCCGGCAGGAGCGGGCTTGCCCGCGATCCTTCAGCGCTCACGCTCGATGGCAATGACCTCGATCGACTGATCCCCCGCCGGTCGCCGCCATAGCACTTCGTCCCCAGGCTTGGCGCCGAGCAGTGCCCTGCCCAGTGGCGAGCCCCAATTGACCAGCCCGTGCGCCGCGTCGGCCTGGTCCTCCCCCACCAGCTGCACACAGTGCTCCTCGCCCTGTTCATCGGCGAAATGCACCCGGCTGCCGATCTGCACCTTGTCCTGCGAAAGGGCTGGCGGCACCACCTGGGCGCTTTGCACCCGCGCCGCGAAATAGCGCAGGTCGCGGTCGGTATCGGCCAGCCGTTGCTGGTCGGCGCGGTCGCCCTGGGCCTGCAATTCGCCGCGCAGGCGGTTCAGCTCGGCCACCCTCTGCTGTAGCTGCGCGAGACCTTTGGCGGTGACGTAATTGGGCTGGTCGCTGACCCGCCGCTCCACCGGCTGGCTGGCCTGGGCGGCGGCCTGGTCTTCGTTGACGAACGCTCGGCTCATGGGTGGCCTCCTGTAGGCAGAAGACCATGGTGGCAGGTCATGGGTTTCAGCGGATATCTGTCTGCGACCTAGTCGCGCCGGTACGCGCGCCCGGCGGCACGATCCTTTTCCTGCTGCCAGTCGCGGTCGCGATCATTCCAGTAGCGTTCGCGGTACTGGCGCAGGTCTTCGTTGCTCTGCATGGCGTGGCATTGGCGAAAACCATCGTCCCAGCCGCTTTCGTATTGGCGGTTGTGCAGGTAGCGCGGCACATCCTTGCGAAACCCGCCGACCATGAGGCCGGCGGCCTGGCGGCCGCTGCTGCAACCGTCGCCGAAACCATCGGCGTAGGCAGGTGGGTAGCCTTGTTCGAGCATCTGTTCATTGGCCGGCTGGCAGCCTGCGAGCAGCAGGGTTATCCACAACAGCGGCCATGACCGAGACATATCCACAAACCTCCAGGTAGTGGGGAAAGTCTAGGAGCTGCTTTGTCGACGCGATGTCAAAACACTGTCGAAGCTTCAATAGTGGTACCACTTCACTTCCAGCGTCACCTCGTTCTGAGCCGTCGCCAAGTGGCTGAACTCGCGTTTGGCGCTGAGCCGCAGGCCCAGGTCGCGGGAAATCTCCCACTGCTGGTTCAGGCTTAGGCTGCGACGTACCTCGCCATTGGTGAAGTAGTCACCCTTGGCCTCCAGGGTCATGTTGCCCAGCCCGTTGCGCCATAGCAGCCCGCCATTGAACCCGGCCGCCGGCGAGATGAACTCGGCGAAGTCGTTATGGTGCTCGACGCGCACAGTGCCCAGGGCAAAGCCCAGCAGGTCGTCGCTCAGCTGCCAGGTGCCACCGCCACCACCATTGATGTGGCTGACCAGCACTTCGTCATCGTGCTTGCCCGGGACTCGCTCCAGGCCTCCGGCTACCTGCCACGACCAAGGCTTGAGCAGCGCGTTGCGCGGTGTCAGCGAGCGGATGGTGGCGAGGTCCAGGCGTTGCACCTGCCAGTCGTTGCCCTCGTACTGGCGCAGCTTGAGCTGGAGGATCTCGATCTGCGCGCCGAGCGGGAAGCCGTAGGCGTTGTCGTTGAGGTCGTGATAGGCCATGCGCAGGCCGTACTCGGCGTAGGCGCGGTCTTCCCGCGTGCCCACGCCCAGTTGCCAGGTGCGCGACTGGTGGCCTTCCTCGGGCAGGCCGGGACGTTCGATCTGCAACGGCGGTGGCGGGTTGCGGTTGATGGCGCGCAACAACTCGAAGCTGCGCTTGGCCTGGGCCGGGTCGCGCTCCTGGCCGGTGGCGCGGTAGCGCTCCAGGCGGTAGGCGGCGTCCTGTACCAGGGCCTGGCGCTCGCGGGGCAGGGCGGTGAAGTCGGGGTTGTGCAGCTGTGCGGTGTCGGCGCTGAGGGCCAGCACCTGCTGCTGTTCCGCAGGTTCCAGAGGTTCGGCACGGGCCAGCAGTTCGCGTTCGCGGGAAGGGCGGTAGCGTGTGTCCGATACCAGGCCTGACTGCTTCACCGCCTTGACCGTGTCGGTGGGAATGGCGGTGAGCGGGAATTGCGAGGTCAGGTCCAGGCCAGGGCGCGCCACCTGCAACAGCTCCAGCAGGCGGTAGGAACAGTTTTCGTCGAAGAAAAAGTAGTCGAACTGGATCTGCTTGAGCTCCCAGACGTGTTCGACCATGCGCCCGGTTTCCTCGGGCGTGAGGTCCAGCTGGTATTCCCACAGGTCCCGGTTTTCCAGGCTGCGGTACTCAGACAGTTTTTCCTGGTACGGCATCATCGCGAACAGGCCGGGATAGCCGCCCATCAGGCCTTTCCAGGCGTAGAGAATGCTGTTGTCGCTGCCTTCGATATAGGCGCCGAAATTGATCGCGTAGCTCAACAGCGTGGTGTCGTTGCTGCGGGTGTCGGCCTTGTCGATACGCAGCAGGGTGTGGCCGAACATCGACGAGGGGCTGTTCAGGTAGGCCGCCGGGAAGATCATCACCGTGCTGTGCGGGTCGACGTCCTGGTACCAGCGGGTGAATTCCTGGCAGTTCGGCTGGGGCAGGTCGGTGAGCTGCAACTGCTCGCGCAGCCAGCGGGTGCGCGACGGGAATACGCACTGAGCGTGTTTGTCGCCCAGGCTGGGCGGGGCGTACAGCGCCTCCAGGGTAGCGCGCAGTTCCTGGTCGGGATGGTGCGCGCCGTCTTCTGCGAGGAAGAAATTGCGGTCGTCCACATAACTGCGCCAGCCGCCGAGCTTGGCGGGCTCGTAGTGGCCGAGGGCGATCCAGTAGCGGGTGGCGGCCAGTTCTTGCAGGCGCGCGTCGTCCACCCATGGGGCGGCATGCAGCGGCGCGCAGGCGCAGAGCGCAAGGTAAGCGAGGCGTTTGAGCATATCGGGCAACTACGTCTGAACGATGCCGAAGGGTGAGGTGTGAAGCCCGCCCCGTTGCCGGGGCGGGAGGGGCGACTCAAGCCTCGGTGGCGTATTTGGCCAGGCGTGGGTCGTTTTTCAGGACGGCGAGGGTGTTGTTGTGCACAGATTCCACAGTGGCGTCGGCGCTGCTGAAGATCTGCTGGAAGTGCTGGTGGGTAACGGTGGAGAAGTAGGCGCGGTCTTCAGGCGCGACACCGAGCACCACCGCGTAGGTGGTCAGGGCTTCGCCCTTGCCCTGGGCCATGTCTTCGGACAGCTCGTTCATGGTGCCATTCATGGCCAGCCAGGACTTGCCGCCATAGGTCAGCGCGCCCTTGGTGGAGCAGCCATTGGTGCCGGAGGTCATGCCGAAGGTGGCGTTGCCGGAAGTGCCGTTGGTGGTGGAGGCCAGGAAGTGTGCCGGGGTGCCGCGCTGGCCTTCGAACAGCAGGTTACCCCAGCCACAGTTCGGGCCACCTGGCGCTTCAGCCATGGCGTTGATGGAAACCGCAGTGAACAGCGTACCCAGAAGAATCCGTTTCATAGCATTAGTTCTCTTTTTCTAAGACGTACCAATGGTCAGGGTTACAGGCAACGATTGCCTGGTCGGGAAAGCGTTTCACCCCCCCGCGCAAGTTGGAGTTTAGGCACGTTCTAATAGTTGCGTCATTGATTGCGAAAAATTCCCTGGCGATAAAGCCCGTGGCGCATGCGACATAAAGTCCCGGCGAGCCTTGCAAGGCGCGCGCAGGCAGCGCCAGAATGCTGCGTATCCGCCCCGCCGAAGTAAGGAAGCCCAATGCCCGATCCTGTCGCCTCGCGTCTGCGCCTTGCGCCCGAAGCCCTGACCCGGCGTTTTTCCCCTGAGCAGTTCGCTTTCACCCATACCGACGATCTGGAGCCGTTTCGCGGTGTACTGGGCCAGGAACGCGCTGTCGAGGCCCTGCAGTTCGGTGTGGCGATGCCACGCCCTGGTTACAACGTGTATGTGATGGGCGAGCCCGGCACGGGCCGCTTCTCGTTCGTCAAGCGCTACCTCAAGGCCGAGGGCAAGCGCCAGCAGACCCCGGCCGACTGGGTCTACGTCAACAATTTCGAAGAGCCCCGCGAGCCCCGCGCCCTGGAGCTGCCGGCCGGCAGCGCCGGTGAGTTCGCCAGCGACATGAACGGTTTGATCGACAACCTGCTGGCTACCTTTCCGGCGGTATTCGAGCACCCGTCCTACCAGCAGAAGAAAGGCGCCATCGACCGCGCCTTCAACCAGCGTTACGACCGCGCGCTGGATGTGATCGAGCGCGCCTCGCTGGAAAAGGACGTGGCGCTGTATCGCGACGCCAGCAATGTCGCCTTTACCCCCATGGCCGATGGCAAGGCGCTGGACGAGGCCGAGTTCGCCCAGTTGCCCGAGGAGGTGCGCGAGCGCTTCCACGAGGATATCGCCGAACTGGAGGAGCGCCTGAACGAGGAGCTGTCCAGCCTGCCGCAATGGAAGCGCGAGTCGAACAACCAACTGCGTGCGCTCAATGAAGAGACCATCACCCTGGTCCTGCAACCGCTGCTGGCGCCGCTGTGCGAGAAATACGCGGAAAATGCCGCGGTCTGCGCCTATTTGCAGTCGCTGCAACTGAACCTGCTGCGCACCGTGGTCGAGCAACTGGTCGACGACGCCAAGACCGACGCCGTCGCACGCAAGATGCTCGAGGAACAGTACGCCCCCAGCCTGGTGGCAGCTCACCCGGGCAATGGCGGGGCGCCAGTGGTGTTCGAGCCGCACCCGACCTACGACAACCTGTTCGGGCGTATCGAGTACAGCACCGACCAGGGCGCACTCAACACCTCCTACCGGCAGTTGCGCCCAGGTGCCTTGCACCGCGCCAACGGCGGTTTCCTGATACTCGAAGCCGAGAAAATGCTTGGCGAGCCGTTCGTCTGGGACGCCCTCAAGCGCGCCTTGCAGTCGCGCAAGCTGAAGATGGAGTCGCCGCTGGGCGAGCTGGGTCGTATCGCCACCGTCACCCTGACGCCGCAGATGATCCCGCTGAACGTCAAGCTGGTGATCATCGGCTCGCGCCAGCTCTACTACGCGCTGCAGGACCACGATTCGGACTTCCAGGAGATGTTCCGGGTGCTGGTGGACTTCGACGAAGACATGCCGATGGTCGATGAGAACCTCGAGCAGTTCGCCCAGTTGCTGCGCACCCGTACCAACGAAGAAGGCATGGCGCCGCTGACCAGCGATGCGGTGGCGCGCCTGGCTACCTACAGCGCACGCCTGGCGGAGAACCAGTCGCGCCTGTCGGCGCGCATCGGCGACCTGTTCCAGCTGGTCAGCGAGGCGGACTTCATTCGCCAGCTGGCCAACGACGAGATGACCGACGCCGGGCATATCGAGCGGGCGCTGAAGGCCAAGGCCACGCGTACGGGGCGGGTGTCGCAGCGGGTACTCGACGACATGCTCGCCGGCATCATCCTGATCGATAGTGAGGGCGCGGCGATCGGCAAGTGCAACGGCCTGACCGTGCTGGAAGTCGGCGATTCGGCGTTCGGCATGCCGGCGCGTATCTCCGCCACCGTCTACCCGGGCGGCAGCGGTATCGTCGACATCGAGCGCGAGGTCAACCTGGGGCAGCCGATTCACTCCAAGGGGGTCATGATCCTCACCGGCTACCTGGGCAGCCGCTATGCCCAGGAGTTCCCCCTGGCGATTTCGGCCAGCATTGCGCTGGAGCAGTCCTATGGCTATGTGGATGGCGACAGCGCCTCACTGGGCGAGGCCTGCACACTGATCTCGGCGCTGTCGCGCACCCCGCTCAAGCAATGCTTCGCGATCACCGGTTCCATCAACCAGTTCGGCGAGGTGCAGGCAGTGGGTGGGGTCAACGAGAAGATCGAAGGCTTCTTCCGCTTGTGCGAAGCGCGAGGCCTGACCGGCGAGCAGGGAGTGATCATCCCGCGCGCCAACGTCGCCACGCTGATGCTCGATGAGCGTGTGCTACAGGCGGTGGAGGCCGGGCGTTTCCATGTCTATGCGGTCAGCCAGGCCGACGAGGCCCTGAGCCTGCTGGTGGGCGAGGAGGCCGGGGCGCCGGACGAGAAGGGCGAATTCCCCGAAGGCAGCGTCAATGCCCGGGTGGTCGAGCGCCTGCGGGTGATTGCCGAGATGATCAGCGAGGAAGAGATCAAGGAGGCCGAGAAGGAGCGCCTGGAAGAGGTCATCGCCCAAGCCAAGCCTGCGTAAGTCAATAAACCGGCGCTGAAGGCCAAGTGCTACCGTTCAGCGCCGGTTTTCCAACTCTTCCCGCTGGTCATCTATGCTGGAACTTAAGGACGGTATCAGCGTTCAGGATGGAAACAGCTCGCAGCTTGCGGGCTGAACAGGGCTTCATGGAGGGGACGCCGCCATGCGCAACCTCAGTCTCACCCGCCAGTGCCTGGGCCTGGTGACTCGCATCGAATGCAGCATTCGCCCGCTGGCCGGCGACAATGGCATGTGGACCTTGCTGTTCGCCGCCGGGATGTCCGGCGAGCAACCTTCGGCCATCAAGGCCCAGGGGCCCTTCCACGGGCCGATGGTGGCCGAGTCGGTGATGAATGCCGTTGTCGATAGCCTCACGCTGCATGGCTACCAACTGGCTGACGACCCGCAGATCTGGTGTCTGCATCTGCAGGCGCAATTGAAACGGATCAACGGAGAGCGTTGTCGAAACCTCGGCGACTACCAGTTCCACCCGGAAACCTGACTCCCCACAGGCAAGCCTGCGGCAGTGCGCCGCAGGCTTTTGCTGTCACAGGTGGCTGGCTATACTCGCGCTCGCTTTCCCGCCACCTGACGAGTTTCTAACACCCCATGGAACGTATCCTCGAAAATGCGATGTACGCCTCGCGCTGGCTGCTCGCCCCGATCTACTTCGGCCTGTCCTTGGGCCTGCTGGCACTGGCGTTGAAGTTCTTCCAGGAGGTGTTCCACATCCTGCCCAACGTCTTCGCCCTGAGCGAGGCCGACCTGATCCTGGTCATCCTGTCGCTGATCGACATGTCGCTGGTTGGCGGCCTGCTGGTGATGGTGATGATTTCCGGCTACGAGAACTTCGTCTCGCAGCTGGACATCGACGACAGCAAGGAAAAGCTCAACTGGCTTGGCAAGATGGACTCCTCTTCGCTGAAGATGAAGGTTGCCGCGTCCATTGTGGCGATTTCCTCGATCCACCTGCTGCGGGTGTTCATGGATGCCCAGAACATCTCCACCGACCACCTGATGTGGTACGTGATCATCCACATGACTTTTGTGGTTTCGGCGTTCGTCATGGGCTACCTGGACAAGGTCACCAAGCACTGACGTAATCCGGGCGCTTTTCCGGGCTCCCTGGGAAAGCGCCGCTCGCTGCGCTACCTAACGGACGAGCGGGCTTGTGCTTTCCACGGTCCTGTACAAAAGATAAGCAGTCTTGCGTGTTTCCACAGCGAGGTGCGCCCATGAACCTGCAGCAGCTCAATGTCGAGGCCAGGGCTGGCCATGTCGATGAACTGAACCTGATCGCCATCGAAGGTGGCGACTACTTGATCGAGGCCCGTATCAAGGGCCGCGCCCATCCCCTTGCCGACAACCGTGGTGAACGCGTGCGCGTGCGCTCGGTGGAGGGCGCGCGTACGCTCCTGCAAGGCCTGCCAATGCTGTCGATGAACCTGATGCATTGGTCGGTGCAGGATGAAATGTGCGGCATGGGTGTGCACCCGGAAGAAGACCTCAAGGTGCCGATCTCCCCGCGCTCCGCCTGGTAGCGATTCGCGGCGTCTGGCCGCAGTGTGCTAGGCTGCTCGCCCTTTTCATCAAGGGCGCGGCTTGGCTGCGTCCTGTATTGGAGCAAGCCAATGTCCGAACTCAACCTGACTACCGACGAAACCCGCGTCAGCTACGGCATCGGCCGCCAGCTGGGCGGTCAATTGCGTGACAACCCGCCACCGGGCGTGAGCCTGGAGGCCATCCTGGCTGGCCTGACCGACGCCTTCAACGGCGCCGACAGCCGCGTCAGCGAAGCCGACCTGTCGGCCAGCTTCAAGGTCATTCGTGACGTGATGCAAGCCGAAGCTGCCGCCAAGGCCGAGGCCGCTGCTGGCGAGGGCAAAGCTTTCCTGGCCGAGAACGGCAAGCGTGAAGGCATCACCACCCTGGCATCGGGCCTGCAATTCGAAGTGCTGACCGCAGGCCAAGGCGCCAAGCCGACCCGCGAAGACAACGTGCGCACCCACTACCACGGCACCCTGATCGACGGCACCGTGTTCGACAGCTCCTACGAGCGCGGCCAGCCTGCCGAATTCCCGGTTGGCGGCGTGATCGCTGGCTGGACCGAGGCGCTGCAACTGATGAACGCTGGCAGCAAATGGCGCCTGTACGTGCCGAGCGAGCTGGCCTACGGCGCCCAGGGCGTTGGTAGCATCCCGCCGCACAGCGTGCTGGTGTTCGACGTCGAGCTGCTCGACGTTCTGTAATCCGGTTTACTGGGGCCGCTTTGCGGCCCATTCGCGACACAAGGCCGCTCACACAGATACTGCGGCCTTGTGTCGCGATCGAGGGCGAAACCCTCGCTCACCGCTCAATTCCACTCCGTTCCCCCAGGGCGCAATGCCCGCGCATAGCAGAACAGGAACAGGTTGCGTACCAACTCCTTGAGCACCCCCGGTTCATTCGAATTCAGGCCTGTCAGGTCCAGGTCGCCCTGGTCGCGGAGTTCGTCGAGCGCATCTTCCTCGAGCACGGCGCAGACTTCGCCAGTTTCGCGGTGCAGGATGCGCAGGTAGGGATGGGGCCGGTCTAGCCAGGCGTCGATCAGGTAGGTCATGGCTACTCTCCTTGGATAGCGGTTCCAATGAGAATAATTCTTATTATCAAAATAGCAAGTGTCTATTGGTGAATTTCTGCCCGGTGGGCTAGCGACCCTGTTGCAGGGTCTGTCGGGGCTGCCAGATGGGCAGCCCCAGGAGAGGTGAGTCAGACCTTGCGCACGAACTCCGACTTCAGCTTCATCGCGCCGATGCCGTCGATCTTGCAGTCGATGTCGTGGTCGCCGTCGCACAGGCGGATGTTCTTGACCTTGGTGCCGACCTTGACCACCAGGGACGAGCCCTTGACCTTGAGGTCCTTGATCACGGTGACGGTGTCGCCGTCCTGCAGCACGTTGCCGACCGAGTCCTTCTTCACCACGTCATCGTTGGCAGCCTCGGCTTCGCCGCTGGCGGACCACTCGTGGGCGCACTCGGGGCAGACCAGCTGGGTGCCATCTTCGTAGGTGTATTCGGAGTTGCAGGCGGGGCAGGGTGGCAGGGTGCTCACTTCGGTTCCTTAAATGTGCAGGGGGCGGTTAAAGGCGCACATTGTATAAGGTTTTGCCTGGGGAATGTGTTTTGTCTGTGCCATAGCATTCGCGGGTAAACCCGCTCCCACAGGTTCAGTGGAGAACCTGTGGGAGCGGGTTTACCCGCGAAAAGTACGACGCGATCTATCAGTGCGTACGCGCTACCGCGAATTCGCTCAGTTCCACCAGCGCATCCCGGTACTCGCTGGCGGGCAGCACTTCCAGGCAGGCGATGGCGCGGGCGACATAGTCGCGGGCCAGTTGCGCGGTGTAGTCCAGGGCGCCGGAGGCCTCAACGGCCACGCGGATCTGCTCCAGGTCTTCCAGGCCACCCTTCTGGATCGCCTGACGCACCAGCGCCGCCTGCTCAGGCGTGCCTTCGCGCATGGTGTAGATCAATGGCAGGGTCGGCTTGCCTTCGGCCAGGTCGTCGCCGACGTTCTTGCCCAGGGTCTGCGAGTCGCCCTTGTAGTCGAGCAGGTCGTCGACCAGCTGGAAGGCCACGCCCAAGTGGTCACCGAAGGTGCGCAGCGCCTCACGCTGCTGCTCGGTGCCCTGTGCCAGTGCCGCGGCACTGTGCGTCGAGGCCTCGAACAGCATCGCGGTCTTGCCGCGGATCACTTCCATGTACACCTCTTCGGTGGTGCTGGCATCGCGTATCCGCGACAGTTGCAGCACTTCGCCCTCGGCGATTACCCGGGTGGCCTTGGAAAGGATCTGCATGACCGGCATCGAACCCAGTTCGACCATCATTTCGAACGAGCGCGAATAAAGGAAGTCGCCCACCAGCACGCTCGGCGCGTTGCCCCACAGGGCGTTGGCGGTGGAGCGGCCACGGCGCATGCCGGACATGTCGACCACGTCGTCGTGCAGCAGGGTGGCGGTATGCAGGAACTCGATGGTCGCTGCCAGCAGGCGCAGGTCGTCGCCTTCGCGGCCCAGTGCCTTGCCGCACAGCAACACCAGCAGTGGACGCAGGCGCTTGCCACCCGCTGACGTGATATAGTCGCCGATCTTCGATACCAGCGGCACGCGCGAGGTCAGCTGCTTCTTGATGATCTCGTCGACGGCGCTGAAATCGTCAGCCACCGCGCGGTAGAAGGATTGGGGTTGCATCGGCTGCTCCATTGAGGTTGCGCGGCATGCTAGGTCGCGGGTTCCGGCGTGTCAAGGCGCGCTGGCCGGGGCCTTGGGCCGGTACTTGCAAGCATCCAAAGGGTTGCGTACAATCGCGCACCCTAACTTTCCTGGGCAGCACCTGCCTTACGCAATTGCACGGGGCCTTTCCAGCCCAATGCAGCCATGCCAGCCAATACTCATCATATAAAGCGCTGGGTGAGCAGGATTATCGGAGAAATACCATGTCTTACGCAGTAATCGTTACCGGCGGCAAGCAGTACAAAGTCGCTGAAGGTGAATTCCTCAAGATCGAGAAGCTGGAAATCGCCACTGGCGAGTCCGTCACCTTCGATCGCGTTCTGCTGGTTGCCAATGGCGACGACGTCACCATCGGCGCACCAGTCGTCGCCGGTGCCAAGGTTGTGGCTGAAGTCGTTTCGCAAGGCCGTCACGATAAAGTCCGCATCATCAAGTTCCGTCGTCGTAAGCACCACATGAAGCGTATGGGCCACCGCCAGTGGTTCACCGAGATCAAAATCACCGGTATCCAGGCTTAATTTCCTAGATCCCCTGAATTTATTTGGAGAATTGAACCATGGCTCACAAGAAGGCTGGTGGTAGTACTCGTAACGGTCGCGACTCAGAATCGAAACGCCTTGGCGTGAAGATGTATGGCGGCCAGGCCATCAAGGCCGGCAACATCATCGTCCGCCAGCGCGGCACCCAGTTCCACGCCGGCTACGGCGTTGGCATGGGCAAGGATCACACCCTGTTCGCCAAGATCGAAGGCGTGATCAAGTTCGAGAAGAAAGGCGAGTTCAACCGCCGTTACGTGAGCGTTGTCGCAGCCTAATCGCGACGTCGCTGGAAAAGCCCCGTCACGCGACGGGGCTTTTTCGTTTGTGGTGAGCCTCTTGCAAAGCTGTTTGTATGGGCTGCCGGCGTTGGTTTCTGGTCGTACGGGGCCGCCGCGCTCATTTTTGCAAGAGCCTCAAGGTTTTCTGGTTTTCAGCTCGTCGTCCGACGAGAGGCGGTTTTGAATGAAGTTTGTTGACGAAGTATCGATCCGGGTAAAAGCCGGTGACGGCGGCAATGGTTGCATGAGCTTCCGCCGCGAGAAATTCATCGAGAACGGCGGTCCCAACGGTGGTGACGGCGGTGACGGCGGCTCGGTGTTCATGGTCGCCGACGAGAACCTCAACACCCTGGTCGATTACCGCTACACCCGCCACCACGAGGCCCAGCGCGGCTCCAACGGTGGCAGCACCGACTGCACCGGCAAGAAGGGCGACGACCTGTTCCTGCGCGTGCCGGTCGGCACCACGGTCATCGATGCTTCGACCCAGGAAGTGATCGGCGACCTGATCACCCCCGGTCAGAAACTGATGGTCGCCCAGGGCGGCTGGCACGGCCTGGGCAACACCCGTTTCAAGTCCAGCACCAACCGCGCGCCGCGCCAGACCACCCCTGGCAAGCCAGGCGAGCAGCGCGACCTGAAGATGGAAATGAAAGTGCTGGCCGACGTCGGCCTGCTGGGCCTGCCCAACGCCGGCAAGAGCACCTTCATTCGCTCGGTGTCGGCCGCCAAGCCGAAGGTCGCCGACTACCCGTTCACCACCCTGGTGCCCAACCTGGGGGTGGTCAGCGTCGACCGCTGGAAGAGCTTCGTCATCGCCGACATCCCCGGCCTGATCGAAGGTGCTTCCGAGGGCGCGGGCCTGGGCATTCGCTTCCTCAAGCACCTGGCACGTACCCGCGTGCTGCTGCACCTCGTCGACATGGCGCCGCTGGATGAAAGCAGCCCGGCCGATGCTGCGGAAATCATCATCAACGAACTGGCGCAGTTCAGCCCGGCGCTGGTCGACCGTGAGCGCTGGCTGGTGCTGAACAAGGCCGACATGGTGCCGGACGATGAGCGCGAAGAGCGCGTCAAGGAAGTGGTCGAGCGCCTGAACTGGGACGGCCCGGTCTACGTGATCTCGGCCATTGCCAAGCAGGGGACCGAGAAGCTCAGCCACGACCTGATGCGCTACCTCGAAGACCGCGCCGACCGCCTGGCCAACGACCCGGCCTACGCGGCGGAACTGGCCGAGCTCGACCAGCGCATCGAAGACGAAGCCCGCGCCCAGCTGCAGGCCCTGGACGACGCACGAACCCTGCGCCGTACCGGCGTCAAGAGCGTGCACGACATCGGCGATGACGATGACTGGGATGATTTCGAGGACGACGAAGACGGCCCGGAAATCATTTACGTGCGCGACTGATCGGTTGCAGTACACTGAACGCCGCTCTCTGGAGCGGCGTTTTTGTATCAATGTATCTACGGATTCGACATAGGTTGGAAGAGAAGATGCGAAGCAAGGTGACGGGCGCCAAGCGCTGGGTCGTGAAGATCGGCAGCGCGCTGCTGACGGCCGATGGCAAGGGCCTCGACCGCGGTGCCATGGCGGTCTGGGTCGAGCAGATGGTGGCATTGCGTGAAGCGGGTGTGGAACTGGTTCTGGTCTCTTCCGGGGCCGTGGCTGCCGGCATGAGCCAGCTGGGCTGGACCACGCGACCGAGTGCGATGAACGAGCTGCAGGCGGCCGCCTCGCTTGGCCAGATGCGCCTGGTGCAGGCCTGGGAGTCGAGCTTCGGCGAGCATGGCAAGCACACTGCGCAGATCCTCCTGACCCACGACGACCTCTCCGACCGCAAGCGTTACCTCAACGCCCGCAGCACCCTGCGTACCCTGGTCGACCTGGGCGTGGTGCCGGTCATCAACGAAAACGACACGGTGGTCACCGACGAGATCCGCTTCGGTGACAACGACACCCTGGCGGCCCTGGTGGCCAACCTGGTGGAAGCCGACCTGCTGGTTATCCTCACCGACCGCGACGGCATGTTCGACGCTGACCCGCGCAACAACCCCGAGGCCCAGCTGATCTACGAGGCCCGCGCCGATGACCCGAGCCTGGATGCCGTGGCCGGTGGTACCGGTGGCGCGCTGGGCCGCGGCGGTATGCAGACCAAGCTGCGGGCTGCGCGCCTGGCAGCCCGTTCCGGTGCCCACACCATCATCGTCGGCGGGCGCATCGAGCGCGTGCTCGACCGTCTCAAGGCTGGCGAACGCCTGGGCACCCTGCTGTCGCCAGAGCGCGGCATGATCGCTGCGCGCAAGCAGTGGTTGGCCGGGCACCTACAAACCCGCGGTACCCTGGTGCTCGATGCGGGTGCCGTGCAGGCGCTGCGCCAGGCCAACAAGAGCCTGTTGCCGGTGGGTGTGAAAACCGTGCAGGGCAGCTTCCGCCGTGGCGAGATGGTGGTGTGCGTGGGGCCGGACGGCGTGGAAGTCGCTCGCGGGCTGGCCAACTACAGTGCGTTGGAAGCGCAGAAGATCATCGGCCAGGCCTCTGATGCCATCGAAGGCCTGCTGGGCTATATCGCCGAGCCGGAACTGGTGCACCGCGACAATTTGGTCCTGGTTTGAGGAGCATGCCTGTGCTGAAAAGGATGTTTGCCGTGGTGGCGCTGGCGTTGCCGGTGCTGGCCGGGGCCGAGGAAATCGGCCAGGTGTCCACCGTGTTCAAAATTGTCGGGCCTAACGACCGCATCGTGGTCGAGGCTTTCGATGACCCCAAGGTCGACGGCGTGACCTGCTACCTGTCGCGGGCCAAGACTGGCGGCCTGAAGGGTGGGTTGGGGCTGGCGGAAGACCGCGCGGAGGCGTCGATTGCCTGTCGCCAGGTGGGGCCGATCAGCTTCAAGGGTGAACTGAAGGACGGCGAGGAAGTGTTCAAGGAACGCACCTCGCTGGTGTTCAAGACCATGCAGGTGGTGCGGTTCCTCGACAAGAAGCGCAATACCCTGGTGTATCTGGTGTACAGCGACCGGGTGATCGAGGGCAGCCCGCAGAATGCGGTGACGGCGATTCCGATCTTGCCTTGGGCGAAGTGATATCGCATTGACTGTATTGCGAGGGCTGCGCCCTCGTTTGCGCCGGACCGCCGCGAATGGGCCGCACAGCGGCCCCTGTTCATCGAATCAGGCCAATTCCTCGGCCTCATCCTCCCGCACGATCGCCTTCACCTCATCGCGACGACTGATGAACTTCCAGTCCGCCTCGTCGATGTAGATGCCGTTCGGCCCGCTACCGCCTTCCAGGTCGATCGCCACGCGCGCCGACACCTGCGGCTTCACGCTCGCCAGGATCGGGACGAAGCCCAGCTGCTGGCTGGTCTCGAGCAGCGCCGCTTGGTTGCGCTCGTCGATGTCCGCCGCCTCGTCGAGGTAGTACGGCAGGCGAATGCGCCCGGCCAGGTCGCGGTCCATCAGGTGCAGCAACAGGTACATGTTGGTCAGCGCCTTGATGGTCATGGTGGTGCCGTTGGACGCAGCGCCATCGATGTCCGCGTGGATCACCGGCTGGCCGTTGATCTTGGTGATCTCGAAGGCCAGCTCGAACAAGTCCTTCAGGCCCAGCTGGTTGTGGTTGGCCGCCACCAGCCGCGCCAGGTATTCCTTGGCCTCTTCGTTCTTGTTGTCCTGGTCGGCGCTCTGGGTCAGGTCGAACACCGACAGGGTCTCGCCTTCCTCGTACTGGCCGGCGCTGTGGATGATCTGGTCGATGTGCTTGAGCGCTTCCTTGTTCGGCGCCAGCACCACGCGGAAGCTTTCCAGGTTGGAGACCTGGCGGCGGTTGATCTCGCGGTTGAACAGCGCCAGCTGGTGTTCCAGGCTGTCGTAGTCGCTGCGGATGTTGCGCAGGGTGCGGGCGATGTCGGTCACCGCCGCACGGCGCGCCTTGGCCAAGGTCAGGGCTTCTTCCGTGCGGTGCGAGTAGGCGTTGATCAGCAGCGACAGGCGGCGCTCCATGTCGTCTTCGCTGTCGAACTTGGCCACGCCCTTCAGGCGCACCTGGGCGTACAGCGCCTCGATCTGGTTGTCGACGCGTTGCAGGCCCT
Source organism: Pseudomonas sp. LS_2 (assembly GCF_042709235.1). Taxonomy (NCBI): domain Bacteria; kingdom Pseudomonadati; phylum Pseudomonadota; class Gammaproteobacteria; order Pseudomonadales; family Pseudomonadaceae; genus Pseudomonas; species Pseudomonas sp. LS_2. Next base: position 28,002 of record NZ_JAVAYC010000034.1, read on the forward strand.
GCCAGCTGTCCTGGTAGTCGTTGAGCAGCGGCAGCAGGTTGTCCATCGAGTCGTCCACCGGCTCCATGAACGGCGTACCGAACGGCAGGTCGGCCGGCAGCAGCTGCCGACGGCGCAGGGCGTCGTCGAGGGTGCGCTGCTTGGCTTCGAGGTCGGCGATCTGTCGGCCGATCAGTTGCAGCTTCGCCGACAGCTGCTGGACGCGCTCGGTAAAGGCGTCGCTGGAGCGCTTGAGCTCGTCCTGGGCGGCTTCGAGCTGCGCCAGCTGTTCCATTTTCTCCGGCTCTTCGGCGCTCAGCGTTTCGCTGCGACGGAAGTCTTCCAGGGCTTTCTGGGCATCGAGCACCTGCTGGTACAGGGCCTCGGTCTGCGCCTTGCTGGCGGCGCGGTCCAGGGCCACGGCCTGCTGGGTCTTGAGCTGCTTGAGCTCCTTTTCCAGGCGCTCTTTCTGGTCGCGCAGGGCGGCGCGGTCGGCAAGGGCCTGCAACGCTGGCGGATCGATGTGCGACAGGTCGATGGACAGCCCCGGCACTTCGAAGCGCTCACCCTTGAAGCCGTCGAGTACGGCTTCCAGGGATTTGACCCATTGTTCGCCATCATCCAGGGCGATGCCGTTGTCGCCCAGCGGCAGGCTGAACAGCGCGCCGTTGAACAGGCGCATCAGGCGTTCGACATCGGCCTGGGAGAACTCCTCGCGCAGGCGGGCGTAGCTGTTGTTGTCGGCGTGGTCGAGCTGCTGCTTGACCGCCTTCACGCGTTTTTCCAGGTCGCGCACGCGCTCGTCGAGGTCTTCCGCGGAGAACTGGCGCGACTGCGCCAGCGCACCGGCCAGTTCGTCGTGGGCGTCCTTGGCGGCCAGCAGTTGCTGCTCCAGGACCTTGACGTCATCGACCAGGGCGAAGCGGTGCTTGAGCACCGACAGCTCGCCCAGCCAGCGCTGGATGCCGGTGATTTCACGCTCCAGGCGCATCAGCTCCTGGGTGCCGCTGCGTTGGTCGTTCTGCAGGGCGTCCTGCTCGCCGCGGTAGTGCTCGGCCTGGATCACCAGCTCTTCCTTGCGCGCCATGGCGTAGTCCTGCCAGGTGCCCAGCAGGTTATCGAGCAGTGGCGAGAGGCGGTGCAGCTTGCCGCGCAACAGGTCGCGCTGGGCCACGCCACCGGCCAGGGCCTCGACCAAGGGGCCGGCGGCGACCAGGGCATTGTAGTCCTGCTCCATGCGGCGCACATCGCGGAAGGCCTCGTCGCAGGCGGCGATGTAGTCGACGCTGCCCGAGCGCAGGCTGTGCTCGAAGGCGTCGAGGAACAGCTGCTTGAGCTTGGCGGCGGTGATTTCACGCATGTGCAGCAGGTTGATGAACAGCGAGCGGAAGGTCTTCAGGCTCTGCTCGCTGGTCGAACGCAGCGGTGTCAGGGTGAGGTCCAGCGGCACCGAGGTGTGCCCGCCCACCAGCAGACGGCGCAGTTCGTCAGGCTTGAGCTCGTAGGCCTTCAGGCCATGCTGTTCGAGGTTGGTGAACAGCTCCTTCTGGCGCAGGCAGGTGTCGTTCTTCTGGTAATGCGCCAGGTCCAGCTGGCCCTGGTAGGCGAAGAACTGGTGGCCGAAGCCGCCGCCCGGGCCGCGGCCGACCACGCCGATCACGTGGGGGCCGTGGGGCAGGTCGAGTTCGCAGAGGATGTAGCTGGTATCGCTGGCGAAGTAGAAGCGCCGCGACTGCTCCAGGCTGTACTTGCCGAAGCTCATGTCCGACATGCGCGCGAGGATCGGGAACTGCAGCGCGTTGATCGACGCCGACTTACCCAGGTTGTTCGCGCCATAGACCGACAGCGGGTGTTCCAGCGGGAACAGGCCCAGGCTGTAGCCGGCGGTGTTGAGCAGTGCGAAGCGGCGGATGCCGTAGCGTTCCTGGCTCATGCGTCAATCTCCTGTTGCTCTTCGCGAATCGCCCGGGCCAGGGCGTCCTCCTCGCTTTCCTCGCCTTCGAACGGGCTGAGGTCGAGCGGATCTTCGGTGCGGTTGAGTTCTTCCGGGGTTTCTTCTTCGATCAGCACCGGGACTGGCAGTGGCAGGTCGCTGTGCAGGCTGGCGGCCAGGTCGCGGTCCTGCTGCACCGAGAGGCACACGTCGAGGAAGCGATGCATGGGGGCCAGGAAGCGGTAGATGCCGCCTTCCTCGAGGGCGAAGCCTAGCTGGGTCATACGCCGCAGGATCTTTTCTTCCAACTCCTCGACGGTCTGCACCTCGGCCTGAATGAACAGGTCGCGGTACTTCTCCAGCAACGAGGGCAGTTCGTCGCGGCCAATGCTGCCGCCGTCGAGCACGGCCATCGGGTCGCGGCCCTGGTCGGCCAGGTGCTCGACCAGGATGAAGGTGAACAGCGATAGGCGCTGGGCGGTCTTGTTGACCTGCGCGGCAGCCTGCTCGGGCACGAAATAGTAGAAGCCACGGGTGTCGCACACCAGCTCGAAGCCCAGGGCCTTGAACAGGGTGCGGTACTGGTCCTGGAAGTTCGACAGCTGGGCGTACAGCTCAGGGTCGCGGCGGCTGACGTGGAAGCCCTTGAACAGCTCGCGGAAGATCGGCGCGAGCTGGGACAGTTCGGAAAGATCAAGATGCATGGGCTGGGCTCGCGTTGGATTCGGGCGTGGTCTGGGGCTGCGCTTCGCGGCTCGAGGCGAGGGCGAACGAGCGCAGGCTGACCAGGTGTTCGCGGGTGCTGTACTCCTGGCGTTCCAGGCGCTCGCGTCTGAAGCGCTTCTCGCGCGACAGCCGCGAGAACCAGTACAGCAGTTCGTCGGTGGCGCCTTCGGGCTCCTGCTCCAGCAGCCAGACCATCAGGTCGGGCAGCGGCAGTGCGTCCTCGCAGCGCTCGAGCATTTCCTTGACCGTGCGCGGTGCGCCTGGCAGCGGGCCTTTGTTGACCTTGTGCGCCTTGGGGAAGCGCGCAGGTTTTGGCTCGAAGCGGGCCAGGGCGTAGACGTAGGCCTCGACCTGGCTGGCGCTGCCGAGAAAGGTGCTCTGCGGGCGGGTGAACAGGGGCATGGCGGCCTGGGGCAGGGCGTCGAGGCCCTTCTTGCGGATGACCGACAACGCCAGTGCCGCGCCACGGGTCACGGCGTTGTGCCGACGCGCTTCTTCACGCAGCGGCAGCAGCAGTTCGCGGGCATGGCGCAAGGTCAGCTGGGCGCTGGTCTGCATTTCCAGGATGCGCGCATGGGTGCGCAGCAGCATGTCATCGTCGACCAGGTGGCCCAGGCGCGCCTGCTCGCCCAACAGACGCAGCAGCACGGTCTCGACCTGGCGCACGCCTTGCTCGAAGGCGCCGTCGGCGTTGACCAGCTGGATCATCGGCTCGACGTATTCGTCCCAGGTCGCCAATACCTCGGCGTAGCGTTGGCGCAGGGGGATCTGGCGGTTGCTGGTCTTGGCTCGTTCGGCCACGGCCACCAGTGCCTGTTCGTCGTTGTCGAGCTTCTTCAGTACGTCGCGCACACGCATGTCGAGCAGGCGCAGCTGGCGCGCCAGGTCGTCGCTGTCGCGGTTGTCGAAGGCATCCTGGATATGCCCGGCCAGGCGCTCGAGGTGACGCAGGTAGGCTTCGATCTCCAGGCACAGGCCCAGGCGGTGCTCGCGGCGCAGGTAGGCGAGGAAGTCGTGGATCTGTGCGTTGAGCTCGAAGCGGTTCGGGCTCTTGGCCACCGGCACCAAAATGTCCAGGCGGATCCACACGTCGAGCAGCTGGGTGATCTCCTGCGGAGTGCTTTCCACCTGCTGGCGGGCCAGCTGCTGGCGCAGCTCGACCAGGCTCAGGGTGCCTTGGTCGAAGCGCTCGCACAGCGGCTCGATCAAGGCCCAGTGTTCGGCTAGGGCGCGCAGGACGCGCTTGGGTTCGATCATTGGCGGGTCGACTCGTTGCCAAGTAAAAGGGGCGATTGTACTGCATACGGGGGGGGGGATTTCACCCCTTGGTCTGGGTTTTGCGTTGCCTGAACCTCTGCGCTGAACCGCTGTAGGCACGGGCTTGCCCGCGAAAGGGCGGAAAAGCCGATAACTTTCCACCCGCCCGTTGCAGCAAGACGCCGCCAACGGCGTTAGAATGCCCGATTACCCGAATACCTCCCGGATGCCCGTGCCTTGCTGACCGAGTCCCGCCGCCGCGCCTACCTTTCCGCCATGCAAGTGGTGCATTGGCTGCCGCGCGCCGAACTGCCGTTCGCTGCGCCTTCGCGCCCGGAGTTGCTGCTGCCGCTGGCGCCGGTCGAAGCGCCCGTGTTCGAGGCTCGCCCCAGCGCCCCAGCGCCCGGCGAAGCGCCGCAGGCGCGCTCGGGCGAACGTCCGAAAATCGAGATTCCGCGCCCCAGCGTTGCCAGCAAGCCCGCTGCCAAGCCGGTCGAGTCCGAGGAAGAAGCACCCAAGGCGGCCCGCCCTGCGCCAGTCCCGCCACCGCGCTTCGCCCTGCAACTGCTGCGCGCCGGGCGTTGCCTGCTGCTGGTAGAGCTGGCCACCGGCCAGCCGTTCCAGAGCCGCGACCCTTCCTACCTGCTGCTCAAGGACATGCTGCGCGCCGCCGGCCTGCCGGATGCCCCGCAGATCGTCGGCGAGCCGGTGCGCTGGCCGTTGCTGGTGCGCGGCAACATGGACCAGGGGCCGGAGGCCGCACGGGATTTCGTCCAGGGCTTTATCCAGGCGCGTCTGGAAGAGTCTCCCAGCGCCTGCCTGTGGCTGCTGGGCCTGCCGGCCGTACGTTTTGCCGGCGGCGCCGACGAGCAGGCCTACTACCAGGAACTCGAGCTCGACGGCCTGGGCGCTGCCTGGGCCTTGCCGGGCCTTGAACTGTTGATGGACGAGCCGCAGCGCAAGGCCCACGTCTGGAAAGCGATGCGCCAGCTGATGGCGCGCTGGAAAACCGTTGAATGAGTGACTCGATCAGTTTCCGCCCGATGACCGAGGCGGATCTGGATGCCGTGCTGAAAGTCGAATACGCCGCCTTCAGCCACCCCTGGACCCGCGGCATCTTCCTGGATGCGTTGAAATCGTACGAAGTGTGGTTGATGTTCGATGGCCAGCAGCAGGTCGGCCATGGCGTGATCAACGTGATCATCGACGAGGCGCACCTGCTCAACATCACCGTGAAGCCCGAGAACCAGGGCCGCGGGTTGGGCCTGAAGCTGCTCGAGCACCTGATGGCGCGGGCCTACCAGCTCAATGGCCGGGAGTGCTTCCTGGAAGTGCGTGCCAGCAACCAGTCGGCGTACCGCTTGTATGAGCGTTATGGTTTCAACGAGATAGGCCGGCGACGGGATTACTACCCGGTGGCGGGTGGGCGCGAGGATGCGCTGGTGATGGCCTGCACCCTGTTCGAGGATTGAGAGCGGCGGCACGGCCTTCGCGGGCAAGCCCGCTCCTACAGGATCTGCGTGGAACCCTGTAGGCGTGGGCTTACCCGCGAAGGCATCAGCGCCCCTGTCAGGCCGGCATCATGCTTGCGGCTGCGGCACTTCCACCGGCGCCCGCAGGTCGCGCAGGTTGCGGGTCGCCGCGCCGGTATTGCACTTGGCCGCCGCTTGCTCCGGCGTCATGTCGCGGATGGTGCGGTAGAACAATTCGCAGGTCTGCTTCTTCTGCGTCACCTGCCACTTGGTGCTGCACGCATCCAGGGTCAGCTTGGCATCGGCCTGCGGGTTCTTGCCCATCCCGGCCTGCCAGCAGGCGGCGGTCAGGTCCTGGCCCATCATCTTCAGGCCCGCTGCGTCGGCCTTGTCCTGGTCGCCGCCGTAGCTGCTCTTGTCTGCCGCATACCAGATCGCGCTCGGGTGGTTCGAGCCCAGCACCGGCACCTGCTGGCCGGCCTCGGGGCTGATGCTGACCAGGCCCAGCACATCGACCTTCGGGCCGTATTGCTGCTGGATCCAGCTACGCACCGGCGCGCCGAAGGCGACCATCGGCAGCGGCTTGCCTGCGCTGCGCAGGGTCATTTCCTTGACCATGCGCACCTGGTAGTCGCTGAAGTAGCTGTAGGTGCCTTCCAGGTCCTTGCCGGCGCTGGCGGGTGCGGCGATCGGGGCGATGTCGACGATGGTCTGGTAGGCCGGGGTCTGGTTGGCATCCACGCCGTTGAAGGTCAGCAGTTGGGCCCAGCGGTCGGTGGTGTTGGAGCGCAGGTAGTCCTGGGCCTGGGTCAGCGAGTAGTCCGGCGGGAAGTGCAGCAGCTCGATGCTGCGGCGGTTCTCCAGGGCCATGCCCAGCGGCAGGAACAGGTACCAGTCGTAGGCCCACTTGCCATCCTTGTTCAGCTGGCTCGCGCCCTGGTAGGCCAGCTCGCCGCTGTCGAGCAGCTTGCGCAAAGGCTCTGCGTAGCTGGCGGGCACCTGGGTGATCTCGGCGTGCAGCTTGTCGTTGTCGCGACGCACGTGCACCTGGGCGTCGGCGTAGCCGTCGCGGCGTACGCTCTGGGTCAGGTAATGCTCGACGGTTTGTTCCAGGGTCCAGTCGCGAAAGCAGATCACGCTGCAATTGTTGGGGTAGGCGAACAGACGGGTGACCCGCTGCGCGTCGCCCAGGTCGATGTGCGCGTCCGCCATGACCAGGCCGCTGAAGGCGAGGGCGGCGAGGCCAGATACAGCAGTCTTTTGCATGCTTAACTCCTTGTCAGTGGCCGCCAGGGGGTGGCGGGCGCGCTCATACTGGATGAAGAGGTAGGGGGATGAAAAGTGCCAGGTTGTGGCTAATGGCTATGACTTTGTCCGGGGGGCTGCCTGCTCATGCCGACGAGCGTGACCTGTGGCTGTTCGCGCAGTGGGCCGGCGACCATCAAACCCGACCGTTTCGCGAGATGTTGGTGGATGCACGGCTGTATGGCGTGGTGCCGATCCACCAGTTGTTGCGCTCGGCATCCGACTGGCGCCAGTGCCGCGCCGCGCCATTCGCCGTGCCGCCCAGTAGCCAGTGGCCGGCGGTGCGTTCGACCCTGGCGCTGCTCCAGACCCTGCAAGAGCAGGGCATCCTGCGCCAGTTCGAAGTGGTGTCGGCCTACCGCGACCGCGCATTGAATGCCTGTGCCGGTGGCGCGGTCGGCAGTGCCCATACTCGTGCGTTTGCCGTCGATCTGCTGCTGCCCGATTGGGCCGACCCCAACCCGTTGTGTCGTTTCTGGCAACAACAGGGCAAGGCATGGAGCATGGGCCTGGGGCGCTACCCGTCGGGGCGTATCCATTTGGACACGGCGGGCTACCGCACCTGGGGCGGGGATGGCAGCGCCGGTTCGTCGTTCTGTGCCAAGCCTGCTGAGGGGTGAAAAACGCAGGCAAAGAAAAAGGGCTTATCTTTCGATAAGCCCTTTTCAGGATATGGTGGCTACACAGGGACTTGAACCCCGGACACCGGCATTATGAATGCCGTGCTCTAACCAACTGAGCTATGTAGCCAAGATGGCGCGCATTATTCGCTCGAATCGACTACCTGTCAACACCCGCCTTAAAAAAATTTCCAAGCTTTCAAACGCTTAGCCCGACGACCGGTTGTCAGCGAGCAATCAGCCAGTGGCCGAGCACGTTGTACAGGCGCAGGTCGTGTTCGTTCGCCAGGTGTTCCACGCTTTCGCTGGCACGATCAAGGTTGAAATCGCCCCTGATACGTCGGTAGGCAAGCTGTTCGTCCATCACCCAGGCACGTTGACCCTGGTAGCCAGCCAGGCGTTGGAGCACCTCGCCCAGTGGCATGTCGCGGACGTGCAGGTTGCCGCTGCGCCAGGCGTCGGCTGCCCTGGCGTCGGTCTTCTCCACGGCGCCGATGCGCAGGTTGGTGAAGCTCACCCGCTCGCCCGCCGAGAGCAGGCGCTGGTCGCCGCCCAGGCTGATGTTGGCCTTGCCGCTGAGTACCACCAACTCGTCGCGGTCGGCCCAGCGGGCGAGCAGCAGGCGCGTGCCGAATACCTGGATGCGGGCATCGTCCACCTGCACCTCCAGCGCCCGGCCATCGAGCATCACCTCCATGGACACCTGGCCTTGTACCAGGTGCAGGCGTCGGGTGCGTCCGCGCAGGTCGACGTTCATGGCGCTGGCGCTGTCCAGGTGCAGGGTCGAACCGTCGGCCAGGCGCACGCTGCGTCGTTCGCCAGCGTCGGTGTGCAGTTCGCTGCCCAGGCGCTGCATGAGCGGCCAGTAAAGGTAGGCGAGCGCCGCCACCAGCAACAGCAGCAGCAGGGCCACGCACTTGCCCAGGTGACTACGGCGCACTTCGAGCTCCCGTGGCCGAGGGCGTGCGGCTGGAGGCAGCTGTTGCCAGCGGGCTTCCAGCTCGGCGAAGGCGTGGGCGTTGTGCGGGTCCTGGCACCATTCGGCGAAGGCCTTGCGCTGGCGTTCGTCGGCACTGGCCTGGCGCAGGCGGGCGAACCATTCCAGCGCTTCCCGTTGCGGGTCGTGGGGGCACGGCAGGGCGGGCATCGGGTTCATGGGGGCTACTCGTGGAGAGGGCGGTTTGGCCCAATGTCTACGGGGTGCAGGTGCTGAAGATGCTAAATATAGTGAGAACCATTTGCAAGTGCGCGGCGGACGGATGGCCCCGCGGAGGCAAATAAGGGTGGCTTCGTATCCAGATGTTTCTAATAATCGGATCCCAAACCTGCTACGGACCTTCAGCTCATGGCTATCAGCAGCACCTCGACCAGCCCCGTGACCAGCGACGCCCCGGCCGCCTCCGGCAGCAGCCCGCTGGTCATGCGCATCATCGGTTTCTGTGCCCTGGCGCACCTGATCAACGACCTGATCCAGGCAGTGCTGCCGGCCATCTACCCGATGCTCAAGGCCAACTACAACCTGAGCTTCGCGCAGATCGGCCTGATTACCCTGACTTTCCAGATCACCGCCTCGCTACTGCAACCTTGGGTCGGCTTCTACACCGACAAGCGGCCCACGCCCAACCTGCTGCCGCTGGGCACCTTGTGCACCCTGGTGGGGATCGTGATGCTGGCGTTCGTCGGCAGTTTCCCGATGATCCTCCTGGCTTCGGCGTTGGTGGGGATTGGCTCGTCGACTTTCCACCCGGAAACCTCGCGTATCGCCCGGCTGGCCTCGGGTGGGCGTTTCGGCCTGGCGCAGTCGACCTTCCAGGTCGGCGGTAACGCAGGCTCGGCCTTCGGCCCACTGCTGGCGGCGGCCATCGTCATTCCCTTCGGCCAGGCCAATGTGGCCTGGTTCGGGCTGGCCGCGCTGTTCTTCTTCGGCGTTACCCTGATGCTGCGCCGCTGGTACAAAGGCCACCTCAACCAGTTCAAGGCGCGCAAGGCCCAGGCCGCTACCCACGGCCTGTCACGCCAGCGGGTGATCGCCGCCCTGGTGGTGCTGGGGCTGCTGGTGTTCTCCAAGTATTTCTACATGGCCAGTTTCACCAGCTACTTCACCTTCTACCTGATCGAAAAGTTCGACCTTTCGGTGGCCAGCTCGCAGTTGCACCTGTTCCTGTTCCTCGGCGCGGTGGCGGCCGGCACCTTTTTCGGCGGCCCGATCGGCGACCGCATCGGGCGCAAGGCGGTGATCTGGTTCTCGATCCTGGGCGTTGCACCGTTCACCCTGGCGCTGCCCTATGCCGACCTGTTCTGGACCACCGTGCTCAGTTTGCTCATTGGCTTCATCCTGGCCTCGGCGTTCTCGGCCATCGTGGTCTATGCCCAGGAGCTGGTACCGGGCAACGTGGGCATGATCGCCGGGATCTTCTTTGGGCTGATGTTCGGCTTCGGCGGGATCGGCGCGGCGTTGCTGGGGTACCTGGCGGACCTGCGGGGTATCGAATACGTGTATGGGCTGTGCTCGTTCTTGCCGCTGTTCGGCTTGCTGGCGGTGTTCCTGCCGTCCACTGGTAAGCGCTAAGCTGCGCGGTTCATGGCCGGGCCCCTGCCCTGGTTCGCGGGCAAGCCCGCTCCTGCAGGTCGACGATGCCGTACCTGTAGGGGCGGGCTTGTCGGAGCGCCGCGAGAAGGGCAGGGCGATTGACGGCCCAAGCAGCCTTGACCTAGAGTGCCCTTCCTTTCCATGCCTGTAACTCAAGCCATGCGCCGTACCCAGCCCCTCAGCCCAGCTCGCCCTGTCGCCCCGGCAGCGCGTCGCTCGTGGCCGAGCGACACGGTGCTCAAGCGCCGGCGCAGCGTGCTGTTCGCCTTCACCTTCTCGCCGCACCCGACCCTGGACTGACCTTCGCGTCCTCACCGGCCCGCCTCCCTTGCGGGGCCTGGGGGCGTTTGCGTTCGCACATCTTTTCAGCGTTGTCAGGAGTGGTACATGAACATGCGTTTGCTGGCGGGCCTGTTGTTCGCCGTGTCTGTCGTCGGCTTCAGCCTGGGAGCCAGCTTGCCGCTGGTGTCTTTGCGCTTGCACGAAGCCGGGGCCGACACCCTCAAGATCGGTATCGTCTCGGCCATTCCGGCAGCGGGCATGATGCTCTCGGCCTTCATGGTCGACGCCTGCTGTCGCTACCTCACCCGACGCACCCTCTACCTGCTGTGCTTCAGCTTGTGTGCCCTGAGCATCGCGTTACTGGAGTGGGCGTTCTCGTCGATCTGGTTGCTGGCCTTGCTGCGCCTGGGCCTGGGGTTGGGCATGGGGGTGGCGATCATCCTGGGTGAGTCGTGGGTCAACGAACTGTGCCCGGAGCACAACCGCGGCAAGGTCATGGCCCTCTACGCCACCAGCTTCACCGGCTTCCAGGTGCTTGGCCCGGCCATGCTGGCGCTGCTGGGCGCGAACAGTCCGTGGGTGATGGGCGTGGTTACCGCTTGTTACGGGCTGGCGCTGCTGTGCATCGTCTTCACGGTGCCCAACGACCGCGTGCGTCACGAGGGTGAGGGCGAGAAAAGCTTCACCTTGGCAGGTTTCTTCCGCGTGGCGCCAGCGCTGTGCATGGCAGTGCTGTTTTTCTCGTTCTTCGATGCGGTGGTGCTGTCGCTGTTGCCGGTGTATGCCACCAGCCTGGGCTTTGCGGTGGGCGTGGCGGCGCTGATGGTGACCGTGGTGTTCGCCGGCGACATGCTGTTCCAGTTACCGCTTGGCTGGCTCGCCGACCGGGTGGAGCGCACCGGCCTGCACCTGGCCTGCGGGGTGGTGGCGATGGCCATCGGTATCGGCCTGCCCTGGCTGCTACAGATGACCTGGCTGTTGTGGCCGCTGCTGGTGGTGCTGGGCGCCGTGGCGGGAGGCATCTACACCTTGGCGCTGGTGCTGATCGGCCAGCGCTTCAAGGGGCGCGACCTGGTCACGGCCAATGCCAGCGTCGGCCTGCTGTGGGGCGTGGGTAGCCTGGTGGGGCCGCTGGTCAGCGGTGCGGCGATGGATATCGCGCCCCATGGCTTGCCCATGGCGCTGGCGTTGATGGCGGGGTTGTTCGTGTGCCTTGCCCGGCAGGCGTATCGGCGGGCAGGGGCGTTGCGGGCGGTGGCGGACTGATGCGCGATTTCGCTGTCACCTACGCCGCGCCGATGCTCACCCAGTAGCGGGTGCGGTAGTCGATGCGCACGGGCAGCGAGCGCGCCAGCAGCCGCAGGATCTGCTCGCTGTCGCCGAGCTGGAAGGTGCCGGAGACCTTGAGCCCGGCCACCTCCGGCGCGCAACGCAGCACGCCTGGGCGGTAGCGCGAAAGTTCGTCTACGAACTCGCCCAGCGGCATCTGCTGCACGCTGAGCACGCCGTCGGTCCAGCCCCAGGGGTCGCCATGCAGGTGGGCCAAGCGCAGTTGGCCATCGGCGCTCACCTGGAGGACTTCGCCGGGCAGCACCAGGCGCGGGGTGGCGGAGGAGGGGAACAACGTGACCTCGCCACGGCGCACCGCCAGCAGCAGGCCTTGGTCGTTCTCGCGCAGCAACAGCTGACCGTCATGGGTGTCCATGTCGGCGATGGCGGTATCGATATGGAACGGGCGGTTGTCGTCGCCATTGCTGTCCAGGCTGACCTCGCCGCGCAGCAGAGTGAGCAGGCGCTGGTCAGGGCTGTAGCGCAAGTCGATGGCGCTGTCTGTGTTGAGTTGCAGGCGGCTGCCATCGCTGCCTTGCAGGCCGCGTCGCTCGCCAGTGGCGGTGCTGCTGTCGGCCAGCAGCGCAGGCAACCCCAGCGGTTCGCGTGCGCTCCACAGCAGGCCGCTACCCACGGCCAGCACGCCCAGCAGCTTGAGGTGATCGCGCCGGCTACTGCGCAGGTTGCGGCTGCCTTCAAGGGTGCGTCGGCTGATCGCACCGGGCAGTACGGCCAGTTCCTCGCCGAGGTTGTTGACCCGCTGCCAGGCCAGGGCGTTGTGCGGGTGGCTGGCCAGCCATTGCTGGAACTGCTGCTCCCTGCGCGGGCAAGGTTCGTCGAAGCGCAGCTTCACCAGCCAGTCGATGGCCTGGTCGACCTGGGCCTGGGCCGGAATACGTTCAGACATCGGCATAGCGCAACCGGTAGCAGACGCCCAAGGCCTTGGCCAGGTCGCGCTCCACCGTGGCCCGCGATACGTCCAGGTGCAGGGCGATGCGCGGAATGCTCAGGCCGTCGAGCTGCGCCAACAGGAACGCCTGGCGTGCCCGCGGCTTGAGTTGCAGCAGGGCGCGGTCCAGGCGTTCGAGGGTGTCGAGAATGATATGGCGATGTTCTTCGCTGGGCGCCTCGGCCTCTGGCACGCTGGCCAGGCTTTCCTGGTAGGCGCGCTCCAGGGCGCGGCGGCGGTACTGGTCGATCATCAAGCCGCGGGCGATGCTGCTCAGGTAGGCCCGGGGTTCCTTCAGCGGAGCCACCTGGCGTGCCCGCAGCAGGCGCACGAAGGTGTCCTGGGCGAGGTCGGCGGCATGCTCGCGACAGCCGACCCGTGCCCGTAGCCAGCCGCGCAGCCAGGCGTGGTGGGTTTGATAGAGCAGATCGACTTCGGCGGGCTTGAGCGTCTCGTTGACCTGCATCGTATGGCGTGCCCCACAGCTGAAAGAGAGTACGATTGTGAATGTTTCTCAATTCTAGGTGGGCGAATGGCCATAGGGCAACGGTTCACCGGGAATTAGTCGCGCAAGAACGGCCGTTTCGCCGATGAACGGTTGATCTAAGATGAGCCTTCAACCGCAGCACAGGTGATGCTCATGATAAAGGCCGACCTTTCTGCGCAAGCCTACCGGCAGGCCTGCGAGTTTTTGCAATCGCTCGACCCGGACTGGGCGCGGCATATCGAAACCACCGGTCCGTGCCTGCACCGTGCAACCCCTGGGCGCGAGCCGTTCGAGGCGCTGGTGCGTGCAGTGGCCTACCAGCAGTTGCACGCCCGCGCTGGCGAAGCGATTCTCGGGCGGCTGCTGGCGCTGTACCCGCAAGCGGCCTTCCCCAGCCCCGAGCAATTGCTGGCCACCGACCCCGAGACGCTACGCGCCTGCGGTTTTTCGGCCAGCAAGCTGGCGACCGTCCAGGGGATTGCCCAGGCCCGCCTGGAAGGGCTGGTGCCCAGCCTCGACGAGGCCCGTGGCCTGAGCGACGATGTGTTGATCCAGCGTCTGGTGGCGCTGCGCGGGGTCGGTCGCTGGACGGTGGAGATGCTGTTGATCTACAGCCTGGAGCGCTCCGATATCCTGCCAGTGGACGACTTTGGCGTACGTGAGGGTTACCGGCGCATCAAGGGCCTGGACAAGGCCCCGACGCCTGCGCAGATGCGCTCCTTGGGCGGCGCCTGGAGCCCGCACCGTACGGTGGCGGCCTGGTACCTGTGGCGGGCCTGAGCGGGTTGTAGTTGAGCGCAAAACATTACCCGCACACAGGGCTTCCATTTACCGAGCAAGAATCGGGGAGCCGCCACCGGCCGCTCCCTGGCAATCTTGCCGCAACTGCCTACCAAGGACTGCCGCCATGTACACCACCGACGCCCAACGCTGGCAGGCCGTGCAAGCGCGTGACAGCGCCGCTGCCGGCCATTTCGTCTACGCCGTGCGCACCACCGGGGTGTATTGCAGCCCCGGCTGCAAGTCGCGCATGGCCAAGCGTGAGAACGTCGAGTTCTTCAACGATGCCAGCGCCGCCGAAGCCGCTGGCTTCCGTGCCTGCAAACGCTGCGCCGGCAACCTGCGGGAAACCCGCTACACCGCTTTGGTGACACGGGCCTGTCGCCTGATGGAAGCCAGCGCAACGGCGCTTAACCTCGACCAACTCGGTACTGCGCTGGGCGTCAGCCCCTTCCACCTGCACCGCCTGTTCAAGGCTGAAACCGGCCTCACGCCAAAGGCCTACGCGACCGCCTTCCGCGCCCGCCGTCTGCGTGAGCGGCTGGGCGAGGGCGACTCGATCACCGACGCCATCTTCGAGGCCGGCTTCAACGCTGGCAGCCGTTTCTACGAAAGCGCCGGCCAGCGTCTGGGCATGCGGCCGCGTGACTACCGTGCAGGCGGTGCGGGAGTGACCATTCACTTCGCCATCGGCCAATGTTTTCTCGGGGCGATCCTGGTGGCGCAGAGCGAGCGCGGTATCTGCGCAATTCTGCTGGGCGACGATCCCGAGCGCCTGCTGCACGATTTGCAAGACCAGTTCCCCAAGGCCGAGCTGGTCGGCGGCGATGCTGGTTTCGAGCGGCTGGTGGCCGAAGTGGTGGGGTTCGTCGAGCAACCTGGCATAGGCCTGGCCTTACCGCTGGATGTGCAGGGCTCTGCTTTCCAGGAGCGCGTGTGGCAGGCCCTGCGCGAGGTGCCGGCTGGAGGGCGGGTCAGCTACAGCGACATCGCCGAGCGTATCGGCGCACCGAAGGCGGTGCGTGCGGTAGCGCTGGCCTGCGCAGCCAACCGCATCGCGGTGGCCATTCCCTGCCACCGCGTGGTGCGCCGCGACGGCGATATCAGCGGCTACCGCTGGGGCGTGGAACGCAAGCGGCAATTGCTGGACCGAGAAACGGTAATCACCTGAGTGGCGCAGCAGCGTAGAATTCCCGCTTTGTTCAGTTGGGTTTAGGGGAATTCGATGGGTCGCGTGGGCCTTTTCCGATTGTATTGGGTATTTCTTGCTTTGCTTTTGTGCGTGGCGCAGCCGGCCTGGTCGGCGGGCGCCGCGCCGGTGTCGCAACTGCTCAGCGAGGGTGTGCCGGCCCTTGAGGAAGACGCAAGCCTGGAACAGCTGAGCGATCGGCTCGACCTGGTGCGCCAGGGCGTGACCAGCAATGCCAACGACGACCAGCTCTCGCAGCTGCGCCAAGCGGCCTTGCAGGTGCAGCGCCAGGCCGATGCGCTGGGAGCGTTGCGCACCACCGACATCGAGCGTCTGGACGATCAGCTCAACGTGCTCGGCCCGGTGTTGCCGGACGAAGCCGGAAGCATCACTCGCCAGCGCAGGCAACTGACGGACGAGAAGAAGCAGTTGCAGGCCCAGCAGACGCAGGCCCAGCAACTGACCCAGTCGGCCCGCGACTTGTCCACGCAGATCGTCAACCTACGCCGTAGCCTGTTCAACTCGCAGATCACCAGCCGCGCCGCGAGCCCCTTGAGCCCGGCGTTCTGGTCCAGCTTGATCCGCCCGACCGACGACGACGTGGCGCGCTTGCGCGACCTGCGTGGCGAGGCGGCGGATGCCCTGACCAGTGCCTTCGGCCCAGAACGCCGCTGGTGGTTCCTCGCCAGTGTGCTGGCCGCCGTGCTGGTGTGGACCCTGGTGCGTCGCCAGCTCGAACGCCTGCTGGCCAAGGCGATGATCCGCTGGCTGCCGGAGGGCCGCCTGCGTCGCAGCGC
The DNA here is from genome assembly GCF_042709235.1 of Pseudomonas sp. LS_2. Classification (NCBI taxonomy): domain Bacteria; kingdom Pseudomonadati; phylum Pseudomonadota; class Gammaproteobacteria; order Pseudomonadales; family Pseudomonadaceae; genus Pseudomonas; species Pseudomonas sp. LS_2. The sequence continues at coordinate 43,697 of NZ_JAVAYC010000034.1, forward strand.
CTTGGCCGTGGGGGTGAGCCTGGCCACCCTGTCGACCATCGCCGGCGCCGTGTCGCTGCTGCGCTGGGGCCTGGAGACCAGCGCGCAACTGGGCACCGACCTGGCCAGCCTGACCAACCATGTATTGACCCTGGTGGTGTTCAGCGCCTTCATTGCGGGCCTGGGCCGCGCCATGCTGATGTTGCAACGCCCCTCGTGGCGCCTGCCGCCGATCCCCGACGAGGTGGCCAGCGCACTGAGCTGGTTCCCACAGGTGCTGGCGCTGGCATTGGTGTTGCTGCTGACCCAGGAGCGCATCAACAGCGTGATCGGCACCAGCCTGGCGCTGACCGTGGCCACCAACGGCCTGACTGCGCTGGTGGTATCGCTGATCTTCGTCGCCGCCCTGGTGCGCTACCGCCGTACCCGCCGCAAGCACGGCCTGGAGCGTCCGGCAGGGTTGGCTGGGCTGATCCCGTTCGTGGTGGTGGTGTGGGTAGCTGCAATCCTGCTGACACTGCTGGCCGGCTACCTGACCCTGGCCTATTTCCTCACGGCCAAGCTGCTGTGGATCAGCGTGGTGGCCACCTGCGCCTACCTGCTGGTGACGGTGTTCGGCGACCTCTGCGAAACCTTGCTCTCGCCCCGCGAGCCAGCAGGCCGTGCATTGGCTTCTGCGCTGGGCTTGCAACAGCGCCACCAGGCGCAGTTCAGCACCGTGCTGGCCGGTATTGGTCGTACCGTGATGCTGTTGATCGCCGCCTTGCTGGCATTCCTGCCGTCGGGCACCAGCCCTGGCGAGTTGTTGCTGAGCCTGGCCGAGTGGGATGGCAGTGGCGGCAAGGTGCTCGGCAACCTGAGCATCGTGCCCCAGGACATCTTCCTGGCCATCGCGATCTTCATCGGTGGCTGGTTGGCCATCCGCGTGCTCAAGCGCTGGCTGAGCGAGCGCCTGCTGCCGGAGACCGACATGGACGCCGGCATGCGTGCCTCCCTGGTGACCCTGGTGGGTTACCTGGGTTTCCTGTTCCTGGCGATGCTGGTGATGTCGACCCTGCGCATCAACCTCACCAGCCTGACCTGGGTGGTCAGTGCGCTGTCGGTGGGTATCGGTTTCGGCTTGCAGCAGATCGTGCAGAACTTCATTTCCGGCCTGATCCTGCTCACCGAGCGCCCGGTGAAGGTGGGCGACTGGGTGAGCCTTGCCGGGGTCGAGGGCGATATCCGCCGCATCAATGTGCGCGCCACGGAGATCCAGATGGGCGACCGCTCCACGGTGATCGTGCCGAACTCGCAGTTCATCTCGCAGAACGTGCGCAACGTGACCATGGCCAATGCCCTGGGTGTGGTCGGCATTACCCTGACCCTGCCGTTGGAAACCGACGCCAACCAGGTGCGTGAGCTGTTGTTGACGGCGTTCCACGAGCACGAGGCTATTCTCGATGCCCCGGCGGTCTCGGTGACCTTCAAGGACCTCACCACCAGCGGCATGGTGCTGAGCGTGAGCGGCTACGTGGCGGGGCCGCGGCAGGTGTCTGGGGCGCGTAGCGACCTGCTGTTCACTATTCTCGGTCGCCTGCGCGACGAAGGCATCGCGCTGTCGTCGCCGCAGAGCATGGTGTTGTTGCAGGAAGCACAGCGCCCGGCTGACGAGCCCGCCTGAGGCCAGGGGGCCGCGCGCCCTGGCTTGATTCATCTGTAACCGTGCCAGCAGCTCTGGCCAATCGCCTGGCCAGGGCTGCGCACGGGTTCGCAGCGGTGCGGCGGTCCAACAAGCCCTGCAAGATTTTGCACACCTGCAGGAGCGGGCTTGACCGCGAACACCGGCAACGCCGGTGCCATCCCCCAATCCCCCGATGCACCACCTCAATCGTACCGATAGCGGAATTATATTTTGCGCA
>NZ_JAVAYC010000035.1:0-43380 GCF_042709235.1 Pseudomonas sp. LS_2
AACGAGATAGATCGCGACAGCAGCGGTAACGATCCAGAGGGCGTTGATTGCTTCGCCCCGCCGCAAGGCCAGGGTGCCCAGCGCGAAGGCGCCAAGCAGAGCAACGGCAAACCAGGCAATTCGGGTAGCCAGATTGGACATTGGATTTTCTCCTGCCACGGGCGTGTGGCCTGCGGCAATTTTTGTTGTTGTGTGTGCCCGGGTAGGACGATGCACACTTTCGGCGTACCGAGCCAAGGAGAAAATTCGCAGTACTACGCGGAGGGACTAAGTAGTATTACGTAGACATCATGCATGTCTTGTCGTGAACCATTGGCATGCGCGCGGCCAAAGGTGTCGGCGCAAACGTTTTGCCAGGCGCTGACCGATGTGCTCTATCGGCCAGGTAGGTCGTCTCTGCTTTCCAGCCGCTACTGCGCACTTCAGGGCCCTTTCGATGCAAGCACTCCTGCAGGAAATTCTCGATCACGTCCGCCCCTTGCTCAGCCAGGGCCAGGTGGCGCAGTACATCCCCGCGTTGGCCGAGGTCGACCCCAACCAATTGGGCATCGCCGTGTATGGCGTGGACGGCCAGTTGCATTGCGCAGGCGATGCGCGTACGCCGTTCTCGATCCAGAGCATCTCCAAGGTGTTCAGCCTGGTGCAGGCCATTCGCAACAGCGGCGAGGACATCTGGACCCGACTGGGCTACGAGCCCTCGGGCCAGGCGTTCAACTCGCTGGTGCAGCTTGAGGTGGAAAAAGGCCGGCCGCGCAACCCGTTCATCAACGCAGGCGCACTGGTGATCTGCGACATCAACCAGTCGCGCTACGCCACCCCTTCCCTGTCGATGCGTGACTTCGTCCGCCGCCTGGCCGGCAACCCGCGCATGGTCAGCGATGCAGTCGTGGCCGAATCGGAATACCAACACCGCGCCCGCAACGCGGCCATGGCCTACCTGATGCAGGCGTTCGGCAACTTCCACAACGACGTCGACGCGGTGCTGCGCAGCTACTTCCACCATTGCGCGCTGTCGATGAGCTGCGTGGACGTGGCGCGCGGTTTTTCCTTCCTGGCCAACAGCGGCTACTGCGCCCACAGCGACGAGCAAGTGCTCAGCCCGCGCCAAGCGCAGCAGGTGAACGCGGTCATGGCCACCAGCGGGCTGTACGACGAGGCCGGCAACTTCGCCTACCGGGTCGGGCTGCCGGGCAAGAGTGGGGTGGGTGGCGGTATCGTGGCGATCGTGCCGGGGCGCTACAGCATTTGCGTGTGGTCGCCAGCGCTGAATGCGGCGGGTAACTCGCTGGCCGGGTTGCGTGCCCTGGAACTGCTGAGCGAGCGCATCACAGGCTCCGTGTACTCGCCTTTGCCGTGACACCTATAGCCACACTCGATAGTCACTATTGAAGGTGGCGATTTCTGCTGCCTGGCGGCGGCCAATATGCTTTGCCCATCGACTCGCATCACTTCAATGGGACTGCATCCATGAACCGCCCTGCCCGCCTGCTCTTCGCCGCCCTGGCCGCCGCCCTTGTGCTGGGCGGTTGCGCCAGCCACCCGGAACTGCGTCCCTACAGCGCCGAGGAAACCCGCCAGTTGCAGCTCGAAGCCCTGCAGCGCCAGGGGCTTTCCCAGGAAGCCTACGAGCAGCGCAGGCTGTCGATCCTGCGGGCCGACAGCCCGACCACGGTCACCGACAGCGTCGAGCGCTACCCGGCAACCCGTGGCTGATACCCAACCTCAGCGGCTTGGCTTGTCACGGGTACGCAGACGTTCCGGCAGGCCCCAGTAGAGCAGCGCAGCCGCCAGCAGGCTGGTCACGCCGATGACGTACAGCGCAGGCGTGGTACTGCCGCTCAAATCCTTGATGTAGCCCACCATCACCGGGCTGACGATACCGCCGAACTGGCCCAGGGTATTGATCAGCGCGATACCGCCCGCCGCCCCCGCACCGGCACCGGCCAGCAGCTTTGGCGGCAAGGCCCAGAACGCCGGGATCGAGGCGATGATGCCCGCGCCCAGCAACGCCAGGGCGAACACCAGCAGCACCGTGTGTTCGGCAAAGATGCCCGCGCAGAAGAAGCCGATCGCCCCCGCCACCACCAAGCCACACACGAACTTGCGACGCTCGCCACTGGCATCGGACAAGCGCCCGATCACCACCATGCTGATGGCCCCGAAGATGTACGGCACGGCCGTCAGCAAACCGATCACCACCGGGCTTTCGGTACCCGCGCTGCGAATCAGCTGCGGCGCCCAGAAGTTCAGGCCGTAGGACGCTACCTGGATCAGAAAGTAGATCACCCCCAGCATCAGGAAGCCCGGCAGGCGGATCGCCGCCAGCAGCGAGCCGTGCGTGTTCGCCTCATGACTGGCGATACGGCTGGCGAGCAGGGTTTTCTCCTCCGGGCTCAGCCAGTGGGCATCGGCCACCCGATCCTTGAGCGTCCACAGCACCACCAGCCCCAGCAGCACGCACGGCACCCCGCCGAGCAGGAACAGCCAGTGCCAGCCGCGCATCTCGAGCAACCCATCCATATGCCCGAGGACCAGGCCCGACACCGGCGCGCCGATCAGCCCGGCGAACGCCGAGGCAAGGAACAGCATCGAGGTGATGCGCCCGCGGTAGCTCTGCGGGAACCATAGCGTCAGGTAGTACAAGACGCCCGGGGCGAACCCGGCCTCCATGGCGCCGATCAGGAAACGCAGCACGTAGAACTGCCACTCGGCGGTGACGAATACCATCAACGCGGTGGCCACGCCCCAGGACATCATGATGCGGGCGATCCAGCGACGCGCGCCGACCTTGTACAGCATCATGTTGCTGGGCACTTCGAACAGCACGTAGCCCACCACGAACAGGCCGGCGCCCAAGCCATAAGCAGTGTTGCTCAAGGACAGGTCGGCCTGTAGCTGGAACTTGGCAAAGCTGATGTTGATGCGGTCGAAGAAGGCGAACAGGTAGCAGATCATGATCAACGGCATGATGCGCCAGGCCACCTTGCGGACGATGGCTTTCTCGGCACTGACGTCGTCGGCGAAGCTGCCGGTAGAGGTAGCGGATAGGGTCATTTCAGTCTCCAGTGGGCTGCCTGGACTCCAGGCGCCCGATTGTTTTTGTTGTCTGGGTGAAGCGTTCAGCCGACCAGGTCGACCGGGGTCGGGTGCAGGTCGCAATTGCGCCCCGCCTTGGCCACCTGGCCGGGCAGTTCGTGGCCGAGCAGGGCCGGCAAGGTGCGTGAAAGTTGCAGCAGGTGGGCAAGGTCGATGCCGGTGGGGATACCGACCTCGTCGCACAGGTTGACCAGGTCTTCGGTGCAGATGTTGCCCGACGCGCCCGGGGCGAACGGGCAGCCGCCCAGCCCGCCGAGCGAGGCATCGAAACGCCGCGCCCCGGCTTCATAGGCCGCCAGCACGTTGCACAGGCCAAGGCCGCGGGTGTTGTGGAAATGCAGGGTCAGCGCCGTCGCAGGAACGCGTGCCAGTACCCGGCGCACGATGCGCTGGACCTGGCGCGGGTTGGCCATGCCAGTGGTGTCGGCCAGGCTGATGCCGGTCACCCCCAGTTCCAGGTATGCCTCGACGATCGCCAGCACGCGGTCTTCATCGATGGCGCCCTCGAACGGACAGCCAAAGGTGGTGGCGATACTGGCGTTGAGCGACGCCGAAGTGCCCTTGGCCAGGGCCACGATATCGGCGAACGCCGCCAGCGACTGCTCGCAGCTCATGCGCATGTTGGCGCGGTTGTGGGTCTGGCTGGCAGACATCACCAGGTTCAGCTCGTCGGCCCCGGCCGCCAGGGCACGTTCCGCACCCTTGAGGTTGGGCACCAGGGCGACATAGATCACCCCGCTCTGGCGACGGATGTTGCGGAACACCTCATCACCATCGCGCAGCGCCGGAATGGCCTTGGGCGAAACGAACGAGCCGGCCTCGATGCGCGAGAAACCTGCCAACGACAGCTGGTCGATCAAGGCGATCTTGTCGGTGGTTTCCACCCACACCGGCTCGATCTGCAAGCCATCGCGCGGGGCGACTTCCTGGACGATCAGGCGCTCGGAGTAATCGGTGATCATTGCACCACCCCCGCAGCCCTCAGGCCCTGCACCTGTTCGTCACTCAGGCCCAGGCCGGCCAATACCGCGTCGGTGTGCTGGCCCAGGGCGGGGCCTTGCCAATTGACCTGGCCGGGGGTGTGGGAAAGCTTGGGCACGATGCCCGGCATCTTGACCTCGGCACCGCCGGGCAGCGTGGTATCGAGGATCATGTCGCGGGCCTGGTAATGCGGGTCGGCGACGATGTCGGCCACCGAATAGATGCGCCCGGCAGGCACTTCGGCCTGTTCGAGTACGGCCAGCACATGCTCGATGGGGTGGCGCAGGGTCCAGTCGGCAATCGCCTGGTCGAGCATTTCGCTTTCCCGCGCTCGGCCATCGTTGTGGGCGAAGTCCGGCCGCTCAGCCAGGTCTGCCCGGCCGATGGCAAGCATCAGGCGCTGGAAGATCGGGTCACTGTTGCCGGCGATCACTACATAGGCCTGATCGGCCGTTGGGTAGGTATTGGAAGGCGCGATACCGGGCAACGCCCCCCCGGTGCGCTCACGCACATGGCCCATCATGGCGTACTCGGGCACCAGGCTTTCCATGACGTTGAACACGCTTTCCACCAGCGACACGTCGACTACCTGACCATCGCCCTGCCCGGTCTTGACCCGCAGCACCGACATCAGCGCGCCGATTACCGCATGCATGGAAGCCAGCGAATCCCCCAGGCTCACCCCCACCCGCGCCGGAGGAATACCCGGCGTGCCAGTGGTGTAGCGGATACCGCCCATGGCCTCGCCGATGGCGCCGAAACCTGGGCGGTCGCGGTACGGGCCGGTCTGGCCATAACCGGAAATACGTACCAGGGTCAGCTTGGGGTTCAGCGCATGCAGCACGTCCCAGCCCAGGCCGAGCTTCTCCAGGGCACCGGGGCGCAAGTTCTCGATAAGGACGTCGGCGCTTTCGGCCAGCTGCTTGACGATGGCGATGCCCTCGGGCGACTTGAGGTTCAGCGCCAGGGACTTCTTGTTGCGCGATTGCAGGTACCACCAGAGTGAAGTGCCTTCGTGCATCTTTCGCCATTTGCGAAGGGGGTCGCCGTGGCCCATGGATTCGATCTTGATCACTTCGGCGCCGAACTCGCCCAGCAGGCGGGCGGCGAAAGGTGCGGCGATCAAGGTTCCGATTTCGATGACGCGCAGGCCGTTGAGGGCTGTCATGAGGGGGGAAACCTCTTGTTCTTGGAATTTGATCCAAGCCTAGGGCAGCCCCGCCCCGCCCTTCCAACCGTAAATCGGCAATGCTCCTTCGCGAAACACGAAGGCTTCGAAGCTAGAGCCCCTGCAAGTGCTCGTAGAGCAACTTGCTGACCGGCGAAAGCGCCTGGGTATCGCGGATGACCAGCAGCATGCTGCGCACCGCCCAGTCGTCCTCCAGCACCGCCGCCTTGAGCCCCAGGGGCCTGCCGATCAGCTCGAAGGCCTTGAGCGGCAGCACGCCCACGCCGAAGTCGGCTTGCACCATGCGGCACACCGCATCGAAGCCGGGCACATGGATGCGTACCCGCAGCAGCTTGCCGCAGGCACGTGCGGCAGCGTGGGTGCGCAGGTTGATGAAGCTGTCGGCATGCAGGCCGACGTGGTCGAAGTCCAGGGCTTCGCTGAACTCGATGCGCGCGCGAGCGGCCAGGCTGTGCTCCGGACGCATCACCACCACGAGCTGGTCCTGCCGGTACGGCACCGCGTGCAGCCCCTTGATCTCGGTGTCCGCCGAGCAGATGCCGATGTCGGCGATGCCATCGACGATGCCCTTCACCACCCCGGCACTGGGGCGTTCCTCCAGGTTGATGCGCACCTGCCCGTGGCTGGCCATGAAGGCTTGCAGGTCTTCAGGCAGGAACTCGATGATCGCCGAGATATTGGCCAGCATGCGCACGTAGCCGCGCACCCCTTGCAGATGCTCGCCGACATCGATGCTGATCTTCTCCACATCGGCCAGTATGCGCTTGGCGTAGTACAGCAGCGTCTCCCCCGCCGCCGTCAGCCCCATGCCCTTGGCGTTGCGCTCGAACAACTCGATACCCAGGGTCTGCTCCATATCGTTCAGGCGCTTGCTCGCGGCCGACAGCGCGATCATCTCGCGCTCTGCCGCGCGGGTCAGCGTGCCTTCCTCGTGCACCGCGACGAACAGTTGCAGGGTGATCAGATCGAGGCGGCGCACGAGGTGTCGGGGGAGCATGGGAAGGGCTCGTTCGGCAGGGAAAGGCCCAAGGATAACGGGCGGCGATGGTCACGGAAATCATTCAAGCCCGTGAGGGAGCGGGTTTAACGCCAACCGGGGCGTAGCGCTGGCCATGCACGGCAGGGCCCTTTTCGCGGGTGAACCCGCCCCTAGAGGATTTTGCCCAGAGGGAAAAAACCCTCGTGCCGTTCACACGTGCCGGGTCAACCCACCATCGACCTTGATGTTCTGCCCGGTGATATACGCTGCGCCCTCGCTGGCCAGGAAAGCGATGGTCGCGGCGATCTCCTCGCTGCTGCCGTAGCGCTTGAGCGGCACGCTGTCACGGCGCTGCTCGGTGGCCGGCAGGCTGTCGATCCAGCCGGGCAGCACGTTGTTCATGCGTAGGTTGTCGCCCGCATAGGTGTCGGCGAAGATCTTGCTGAATGCCGCCAGCCCCGCACGAAACACGGCGGAGGTCGGGAACATTTCGCTGGGCTCGAAGGCCCAGGCGGTGGAGATGTTGATCACCACCCCACCCCCCTGGCGCTGCATGATCGGCGCGACCAGGCGGGTCGGGCGGATGACATTGAGCAGGTAGGTGTCCATGCCCTTGTGCCAGTCGTCATCGCTGATCTCCAGGATCGGCGCTCGCGGGCCATGGCCTGCGCTGTTGACCAGCACATCGACACGCCCCCAGCGGCCCATGACCGCATCGACCAGGCGCTGCAGATCCTCGACCGACTGGTTGCTGCCGGTCACGCCGACGCCACCAAGCGCCTGCGCCAACGCCTCGCCCTTGCCTGAGGACGACAGGATGCCGACCTGGAAACCGTCTGCGGCCAGGCGCCGAGCTGCGGCGGCCCCCATGCCGCTGCCGCCGGCGGTGATGATCGCGACCTTGTCGATAGACATGTTGCCTCCTGAACACGTGAGTTGAATGGGCTCAGGTTAGCAGCGACGCACGGCCCGAGGGAGGCAGCCAGGCTTTGTCAGTTCGATAGAAAAACTACTGCTTGAGCCTGTGCCATGAACCATGCCCTGACCACTGCCAGCGCCTCCGAGGCTCGCGCCTTGCGTGGCCACACCAGGTAGAACCCCTTTTCCAGGGTCAGTTGCCGGTCGAACACCTGCACCAGCCGCCCGTTGGCGATGTCCTCATCGACGAACGCCAGGCTCGCCAGGGCAATGCCCTGGCCATTGATCGCCGCCTCGACCGCCAGCGAGGTCTGATTGAAGCGCATGTGCTTGGCGCTGGACGCGCCGTGCTGCTGGAACAGTGTCGTGCTGAACAGCGGCCAGAAGTCGTGGGCGTCATGCAACTGGGTGAAGCGCTGGAAGCTCTCGAAGTCGCATGGCGCGCCCTTCTGCGCCAGTAGCGCAGGGCTGGCCACCGCGACGATCGGTGGCGCCATCAGCAACTCGGCATTGAGGCCGGGACCAAAGGGCGGCTGGCCGTGACGCACGGCGAGGTCGACGCCGTCGGTATGGAAATGCGAGAGCCGGTCGCTGGCCAGCAGGCGCAGGTCGATGTCCGGGTGCGCCTCGGCGAAGTGACCCAGCCTTGGCATCAGCCATTTCGCGGCGAAGGTCGGGGTCACGCTTACGGTCAGGTGTTGCGCAGCCGGGCGCAGCAGCCGGGTGGCGTCATCGATCATCGCCAAGGCTGCACGTACGCTGGCGCTGTAGGCCCTGCCGGCATCGGTCAGGCCCAGCCCGCGCGGCAGACGCTCGAACAACGGCAAGCCCAGGTTGGCCTCCAGGCCCCGCACCTGCTGCGCCACTGCGGCCTGGGTCACCCCGAGCTCCTGGGCGGCCAGGCGGAAATTCAGGTGTCGGCTGACCACCTCGAACACCCGCAGGGCGTTGAGCGGCGGCAATGCGGGAAACCCTTCAGGCATGCTGTTTTTCTACTGGGTTGAGGGGAAAGCCAAGGCTACGTCGAGGCGCGTGGGAAAGAAAGCCACGAGGTGCCTGAAGGCGCCTATTGCCGCTGCGCCTTCCAGCGCTCCAGGTTCTCCTGCACCAGCCTCTGCGGCAAGTCACTGGCGACCACCTCTCGCATCTTGCGCTCCAGCGCTTCACGCAAGAGGGGGGTGATGCACGGCGAGTCACGCGACAAGGCCAGGTACAGGCCCTCGCTTGAGACCGGAGGCTCCAGCACCTTGAGGCTGTGCTGCACACCCAGGGTCTGCGCCAGCGCCATGCCCGGGAATTGTTCGTAGATCACATAGTCGTTGCGCTTGTGCAGCAGTTTCTGGAAGGCCTGCGCGGCAGTGGGCACTGCTTCGAGGTTGAGGTGGGCCTTGGAGTAGTCGTCGAACTTCTGGCCATGGCTGTTGCTGACCAAGGTGCCGCCGTTACGCCCTTGCAGGTCGGCCCAGCCGCCATAGGCGAAGGTGTCGTCGGACCTGGCCCAGACCACGCTGGGGGTGAACAGGAACGCGGGCTTGATGAAATCCATCGCCTGCTGGCGCGCTTCGGTGAAGAAGTACCCGGCCAGCATGTCGATACGACCGGTACGGGCCTCTTCCTGGGCGCGCGACCAGGGCCCGGCATAGACCACATCGACCACCAGGCCCAATTCCTTGGCCACCTGTTTCAGCAAGTCGGCATTGGCGCCCACCAATTGAGCAGGGTCATGGGGGTCGCGCCAGAGGTATGGCGGGTACTCCGGGTTGCCGCTGGCAACCAAGCGCTTGCAATCGTCCGCCCAGCCAGCCGTGGGCAGCCACGCCAGGCTGAGGGACAGGAGCAGCAACAGCCGTGGGCAATGCTCGTTCATGTGCAAACCCAGCCTCGCTGGCGATTCGACCGGCTCGCCGACCCCATGCTGGCCAACGGATGGAATTGGGGACCTACTTATTCTGGCTCAGAAAACGCCGCACGCCAGTGAAGTGTCCTACGTGCCATTCGACGATCGAGCCAGAGGCTTGCATAGGAACCACCGGCAGCGATGCGCGACGACTAGCGGCAAGTGCTAGGCCCGGCTCAGGTATATGTCGATCTGGCGATGCAAGGTAAACAGGCGTCGTTGACGACCGCAGTGAAGCTAACGCCTCCAGCTTGTCATTTGGATAAATTTAGTCCATTGTAGACAGCAATTCCACAAAAGAGAGTTGTCCGATGCCGCCACACACGCCCGACCTCGCCGCACTCCAGGCGTCCATCGCCGATGCCCACCAGGCCCTGCGCCCACAGGTCGCAGTCACGCCGCTGAGCTATAGCCCGGCGCTGTCGGCGCAGACCGGTTGCAATGTCCACCTCAAGTGCGAGCACCTGCAACACACGGGCTCGTTCAAGTTTCGTGGCGCCAGCAACAAGTTGCGCCTGCTGCCCGAGGCGCAGCGCCGTCTGGGTGTGGTCACTGCATCCTCCGGCAACCATGGCCAGGGCCTGGCGCTTGCCGGCAAGCTGCTCGGCGTGCCGGTGACCGTGTACACCACCCCTTCGGCCTCGGCCTACAAGGTCGAGGCCATTCGCGCGCTGGGCGCCGAGGTGGTCAGCCTTGATCTTGACCCGCTGGGGGTGGAGCTCGAGGCCGCACGCCGGGCGGCCCTGCAAGGCAAGCCGTTCGTCTCGCCCTACAACGACGCGCAGATCATTGCCGGCCAAGGCACCGTCGGGATGGAGCTGCTCGAACAGGCCCCGGCGCTGGACGCGGTGTTCGTGGCCGTCGGAGGCGGCGGCCTGGTGTCCGGTATCGCCGCCGCGCTGCGGACCGCGAACCCGAACGTCGACATCATCGGTTGCTGGCCAGCCAACGCCCCCACCCTGCAGCGCTCACTCGAGGCCGGCGAAATCATCGAGATCGACGAGGACGAGACGCTGTCCGACGGCACGGCTGGAGGCGTCGAGCCAGGCGCCATTACCTTTCCCCTGTGCCAGGCACTGCTGACCCGTACCGTACTGGTCAGCGAACAGCAGATTCGTGCGGCCATGCGCGATGTCGCCAGCGGCGAACGCTGGATCATCGAAGGCGCGGCAGGCGTTGCCGTGGCGGGCATGCAGAAGCTGGCGAGCGAGTACCAGGGCAAGCGGGTGGCAGTGATCATTTGCGGGCGCAACATCGTGCTGGAGAAATTCCTCGAGGCGGTGCAATGAAAGTCTTAGACCTGCAGCAGATCATCGCCCACCTCGACTTGGCGCAGGTCGAGCAGTGCCTGGAGCAAGGCTTCATCGCCTTCTCCCAGGGCAAGGTGCAGGTGCCGCCAGTGCAGGCGTTCGCGTTCGCTGCGGCCAAGGGCGACTGCTGCGTCAAGTCGGCGTACATCGAAGGCAGCGACACCTTCGCGGTGAAAATCTCCACCGGGTTCTACGACAACCCCCGGCAAGGCCTGGACAGCAACGATGGCCTGATGCTGGTGCTGTCGGCCCACACCGGCCAGCCACTTGCCTTGTTGCAGGACCAGGGCTGGCTGACGGCCCTGCGCACCGCGTTGGCAGGCCGCATTGTCGCGCGCCGGCTGGCGCCCCGCGCGGTTTCGGCGATCGGCATCCTCGGCAGCGGCTTGCAGGCGCGCCTGCAACTCGAGCACCTGGCAGGGGTCACCGACTGTCGTCAGGTACTGGTGTGGGGGCGCAATGATATAGCACTGGAACGCTATCGGGCGTTCGCTGCGGGCCTGGGTTTCAAAGTGCAGACTACCCGCGATGCCGAGCAGGTGGCACGTGGCGCCAACCTGATCGTCTGCACTACGCCCTCGCGCGAGCCCTTGCTACAAAGCCAGTGGATACGCCCCGGCACCCACATCACTGCCGTGGGCGCCGACGCGCCCGGCAAGCAGGAGCTCGACCCGGCCCTGGTGGCACGCGCCGCCCGGGTGGTGGTCGACTCGGTCCGCCAGTGCAGCCAGTACGGCGAGGTGTCCCATGCGCTGAAGGCCGGGCTGCTGGGCCAAAACGCGCTGAGCGAACTGGGTTGCGTGCTCGCAGGGCATGTGCCGGGACGCGAGAATGAGCAGCAGGTCACCCTCGCCGACCTGACCGGCGTTGCCGTGCAGGACGCGCAAATTGCCGGCTGTGTCCTCGAGGCGCTCAGCCCGAGGCTGTAGAAAACCCTGTAGAGGCGGGCTTGCCTGCGAAAAGGACAACGCGGCGCATGGCCGAGGCTATGCACCGGTTATCGGGACAGTGCACGGGGCTTAGCCCGCCAACCCCGCCGCTCGTGCCCGGGCCGCGTGCAGTTTCTTGTAGCTGTCGACCAGGCGCTGGTGCCGGTCGAGGCCTTCGAGCTGCATGTTGGTCGGGGTCAGGCCATGGAAGCGCACCGTACCCTGCACCGAACCCAGCACCGCATCCATGCGCGCATCACCGAACATGCGGCGCAAGTTCACCTCGTAGTCTTCCAACTCCAGCTCATCGTCCAGTTCCACCTCCAACACGACGTTCAAGGCCTGGTAGAACAAGCCACGCTCGACGGTGTTGTCGTTGAACTGCAGGAACATTTCCACCCGTTCCTTGGCCGCATCGAAACGCTGCAGCGCCAGGTTGATCAGCAGCTTCAGCTCGAGCAGGGTCAATTGGCCCCACACCGTGTTGTCGTCGAACTCCACGCCGATCAAGGTGGTGATGGTGGTGTATTCGTCCACCTCGGTGTTGTCCAGGCGCTTGAGCAGGGCTTTGAGCGCACGGTTGTCGAGGCGGTGCAGGTTGAGGATGTCTGCGCGGAAGGCCAGGGCCTTGTTGGTGTTGTCCCAGATCAGGTCCTCCACCGGGTAGATCTCCGAATAGCCCGGCACCAGGATGCGGCAGGCCTTGGCGCCGAGGTCTTCGTACACCGCCATGTACACCTCCTTGCCCATGTCCTGGAGGATGCCGAACAGCGTCGCGGCTTCCTCGGCGTTGGAGTTCTCGCCCTGACCCGAGAAGTCCCACTCGACGAATTCGAAGTCGGCCTTGGCGCTGAAGAAACGCCACGACACCACGCCGCTGGAGTCGATGAAGTGCTCGACGAAGTTGTTCGGCTCGGTCAGCGCGTGGCTTTCGAAGGTCGGCTGCGGCAAGTCGTTCAAACCCTCGAAGCTGCGGCCCTGCAGCAGTTCGGTCAGGCTGCGCTCCAGCGCCACCTCGAAGCTTGGGTGCGCGCCGAACGAGGCGAACACCCCGCCGGTGCGCGGGTTCATCAAGGTCACGCACATCACCGGGAACTCGCCACCCAGCGAGGCATCCTTGACCAGTACCGGGAAGCCCTGCTCTTCCAGGCCCTGGATACCGGCAACGATGGCCGGGTACTTGGCCAGCACCTGAGGCGGCACATCCGGCAGGGCCAGCTCGCCCTCGAGGATCTCACGCTTGACCGCGCGCTCGAAGATCTCCGACAGGCACTGCACCTGGGCTTCGACCAGGGTGTTGCCGGCACTCATGCCATTGCTCAGGAACAGGTTCTCGATCAGGTTGGAAGGGAAGTACACCACCTCGCCGTCCGACTGGCGCACGAACGGCAGGCTGACGATGCCACGGGCCGTGTTGCCGGAGTTGGTGTCGTACAGGTGCGAGCCGCGCAGCTCGCCGTCGGCGTTGTAGATGTCCAGGCAGTAGGCATCAAGGATTTCGCTGGGCAACGCATCCTTGGGACCGGGCTTGAACCAGCGCTCGTTGGGGTAGTGCACGAACGGCGCGTTGGCGATTTCCTCGCCCCAGAACTGGTCGTTGTAGAAGAAGTTGCAGTTCAGCCGCTCGATGAATTCGCCCAACGCGGAAGCCAGGGCGCTTTCCTTGGTGGCGCCCTTGCCGTTGGTGAAGCACATCGAGGAATGGGCATCACGCAGGTGCAGCGACCAGACGTTGGGCACGATGTTGCGCCAGGATGCCACTTCGATCTTCATGCCCAGCCCCGCCAGCAGGCCGGACATATTGGCGATGGTCTGCTCCAGCGGCAGGTCCTTGCCGAGGATGTAGGTGCTGGCCGCCGGGTCCGCCTCGAGCATCAGCAGGCCCTGGGCGTCGGCGTCGAGGTTGTCGACCTCCTCGATGATGAACTCAGGCCCGGCCTGCACCACCTTCTTCACCGTGCAGCGGTCGATCGAGCGCAGGATGCCCTGGCGGTCCTTCTCGCTGATGTCCGCCGGCAGCTCGACCTGAATCTTGAAGGTCTGGTTGTAGCGGTTCTCGGGGTCGACGATGTTGTTCTGCGACAGGCGGATGTTCTCGGTGGGGATGTCGCGGGTCTGGCAGTACAGCTTGACGAAGTACGCCGCGCACAGCGCCGAGGACGCCAGGAAATAGTCGAACGGCCCCGGCGCCGAACCATCGCCCTTGTAGCGGATGGGTTGGTCGGCAATCACCGTGAAGTCATCGAACTTGGCTTCGAGGCGGAGGTTGTCGAGAAAATTGACCTTGATTTCCATGCGGGGCACCGGGTAGCAGCAAAACGAAATGGGCGCGATTATCCGGGTTTCCCCGGGGGAAGTCTTGCCCTTTCAGACAGAGGCGAATGGGCTTGCGCGAACCTGGGAAAATTTTTTTCAAGCGACTGCATCCAAAACCCTCGCTGGCGGGTAGTACCCGTAGCAGCCCTGCGGCTGCCCATTCCCTATCAGGAGATACCGCCATGAATCGCATGCCCCGCTCCCTGGTCACCGCCCTGCTCGCCAGCAGCCTTTCGTTTGCCGCGCACGCAGCCAGCGTGCCCGATGCCGTCAAGGTCCCCGAAGGCCACAAAGTGATGCTGGAAACCGTCGGCGTCGGCGAGATTACCTACGAATGCCGCGACAAGCCCAATGCCGCCGGGCAGACCGAGTGGACCTTCGTCGGGCCCAAGGCGGTGCTCAACGACCGCAGCGGCAAGGCGGTTGGCAGCTACTTCGGCCCGCCCGCCACCTGGCAGGCCAAGGACGGCTCCAAGGTGACCGGCGCCCAGCTGGCAGTCGCACCGGCCGGCACTGGCGACATTCCTTTCCAGCTGGTCAAGGCCAACCCAGCCGAAGGCCAGGGCGCCATGAACGGCGTCGCCTATATCCAGCGCCTGGCCACCAAAGGCGGCGTTGCCCCGGCCAGCCCGTGCACAACGGCCACCAAGGGCAAGCAGGAAGTGGTCAAGTACCAGGCCGACTACATCTTCTGGGCCGCCAACTGAGGCGGGGGCTCATGGTGAGGCAAAGTGGTCTACGCTCTGCTCAACCCTCGGCGCGGGTCGCCGGGGCACCGTTCCCACCTCGACGAGCGAGCCACTTTGTCCTTGCCTGAACCCGGTTTCAACTACGAAGCGTGCCTCGCCGCTTGTGCCCGGCGCGAGCGGCAAGCCCTGCGCGAGCTGTACCAGCAGGAAAGCGCCCGGCTGCTTGGCGTGGCCTTGCGTATCGCGCGGGACCGCGGCCTGGCCGAGGACATCGTGCACGATACCTTCATTCGCGTGTGGACCCGCGCCGCCAGCTTCGACCCGGCGCGCGGCTCGGCACGCGGCTGGGTCTACAGCATCACCCGCCACCTGGCGCTGAACCATGTACGCGATACTGCCCGGGACGTTGCGGTCGACGATGTACAGGAACCGGCCAGTACTCCGGACTTCGAGCTGACCTCCAGCCGCATCCAGCACTGCCTGGAGCGGCTGGAGCCGGCGCGGCGCAATTGCATCCTGCATGCCTATGTGGACGGCTGCTCGCATGCGCAAATCGCCCAGCGACTCAACACACCGCTGGGCACGGTGAAAGCCTGGATCAAGCGCAGCCTGGCGGCGCTGCGGGAGTGCATGGGATGAGCATCGAGCGCGATGATGAACAGCCCGACAGCCTCGACCAGTTGGCGGGAGAATATGTACTGGGCACCTTGTCGGCGCAGCAGCGGGCCGAAGTCGAGCGGCGCCTGGGCCACGACCTGCAGCTGCGTAGCGCGGTGGATGCCTGGGAACGGCGCCTGTTCGAACTGACCGCGTTGGCCGAACCGCAGCCCCCTGCCCCGCAGCTTTGGCAGCGTATCCAGCGCACACTTGGCGTCGCCGATAGCGACCCGGTTCCGACGACCTCATGGTGGGACCGCCTGGCCTTGTGGCGCGGGCTGACCGCCGCCAGCGTGGCCGCCGCACTGGCCTTGGCGGTAACCTTGCTGATCGCCCCGAAGCCGCAAACCACCTACCTGGTGGTGCTGGTAGCGCCTAACAGCCAAGCCCCTGGCTGGGTGGTGCAGGCGTCCGACCCACGGGAGATCCAGCTGATTCCCCTCGGCGACACGCCGGTGCCGAGCGACAAGGCGCTGGAGTTCTGGACCAAGGGCGAAGGTTGGCAAGGCCCGGTTTCGCTGGGGCTGGTCAAGCCGGGAGAAACCCTATCGGTGCCGCTGCACAAGCTCCCTCCCCTGGCGCCGAACCAGCTGTTCGAGCTGACCCTCGAAGCCCCGACCGGCTCGCCGACCGGCAAGCCTACCGGGCCAATCCAGTTCATTGGCAGGGCGGTGAAAGTTATCTGAGGTCGGTTCGGCTCGAAACCAGGACGCTACCGGCGAATCGACGGGATGCGACGACAGCAGTGCCGGGCGGCACCATTGCGCCTGGCAACGGGCCTAGGTCTTGCTCTTGAATGCCTCGTAGCGCGCCGCACGCTCGTCGGCAAAACCTTCGCTGACCTGGGCTTGCAGGTCGGCGCGCGACACTTCCACGCCACAGTGCGGGCAGACACTGGCAAGGCCCACATCGTGTCCGCAGGTGTGGTGCACGAAGCGCACCGCCACGCCTTCCTCCTCGCTCTTGCACCAGGTTTCGCCCCAGGCCCGCAGGGCGTAGATCACCGGGTAGAAGGCTTGCCCCTTGGCGGTCAGGTGGTAGCCATGACGCTTGGGTTTCTCGCTGTAGGGCCGGCGCTCGAGCATGCCGTCGGCCTCCAGCGCCTTTAGTCGGGAGGTGAGCATCTGCGGCGTGGCCTGGGTCTGGATCTGGATCTCCTCGAAGCGCGTCGCGCCCATGTAGAGCTCGCGCAGTACCAGGATGGTCCACTTGTCGCCTATCACTTCTACCGAACGCCCCACCGGGCACAGCGTGGCAGGTGTGTCTCGTTGCGCTTGCTTCACCGCGTCTCGCTCCAGGGTCACTGTGATTTTCAAAGTAACACGACCAAGGTTCGCACGCACTTTCGAAAATCGCCACAACCCTCGCCCCAATTGACACTATGATTTTCATAGTTAATATTGACCCCACCTCGACATCACCGGAGTCCCCCCATGCTCAGCTACCCCTTACCCCGTACCGGCCTGCTGCTGGTCGACCCCTACAATGACTTTCTCTCGGACGGCGGCAAGCTGTTCCCAATGCTCAAGGACGTCGCCGACCAGGTGAGCCTGCTCGACAACCTGCGCGCCACCGTAGCCAGCGCCCGTGACAATGGCGTGCAGGTGTTCTACGTGCCACACCGGCGCTGGCAGCCAGGCGACTACGACAACTGGCAACACCCCAACCCCACCCAGCGCCTCATCCAGCAGCGCCACACCTTCGCCAAGGGCACCTGGGGCGGTGAATGGCACCCGGACTTCCTCCCGCAGGAAGGTGACATCATCGTCCACGAACATTGGGGCCAGAGCGGCTTCGCCAACACCGACCTGGACTTGCAGCTCAAGCAGCAAGCCATCACCCATGTGATCGTGGTTGGCCTTTTGGCCAACACCTGCATCGAGTCCACGGCACGCTTCGCCATGGAACTGGGCTACCACGTCACCTTGGTACGCGACGCCACTGCCGCCTTCAGCCATGAGATGATGCATGCCGCGCACACGCTGAACGGACCGACCTTCGCCCACCAGATCCTCACCACCGCCGAGTTGCAACTGGCGCTGCAGCGCCACTGACGGGAGCCCTGGCATGCCTGGACCGTCCCGCCGCCTGGTCGCGCTGATGGCGATGAGCTGCGCGCTCGCCGTCTCGACCCTTTACTTCCACCAGCCGTTGCTGGCCCAGATAGCCACCTCGTTTGGCCTGGCGCCCGCACAGGCCAGCCTGGTGGCGACCCTGACCCAGCTGGGCTACGCGTTGGGCCTGGTGCTGATCGTGCCGCTGGCCGACTGCCGCCAGCCACGCACCCTTGCCTGCGCGGCCATCGCCGCCAACGCCCTGGCCTTGCTGGCCAGTGCTGGCGCCACGCAGTTCGTGCTGCTGTGTGCTGCCAGCTTCGCCGTGGGGGTCACGGCGATCACCGCGCAGATCATCATCCCGACCCTGGCTGGCGTGACCGCGCCAGCAGCCCGCGGCCAAGTGGTCGGCAGCCTGCTGGGCGGGCTGTCGACCGGGTTGCTGCTGGCGCGTACGGTCGGCGGTGTACTGGGCGACCAGATGGGCTGGCGCGCGGTATTCGCCCTGGCGGCCCTGGTCGATGCGCTGCTGTTGCTGGTGGTGGCCATGGCCTTGCCGCGCGTCGCGCACCCAGTGCAGGCCAGCTACCTGACACTGTTGCGCTCCCTGCCCCGGCTGCTGCGCGAAGAGCCGATGCTGCGTTTCAGCGCTGCCTGCGGCTTCATGATGTTCGCCGCATTCAGTGCCTTGTGGGCATCGCTGGCCGCGTTGCTGACGGCGCCGCCCTATGGCTTTAGCCCTGCCAGCATCGGCCTGCTGGGGCTGGCAGCGGCGTTCGGCATTCTCGCCTCGCCACGTATCGGCGCTCTGGCCGACCACCTGGGCACCCCACGCACGCTCATGCTTGGGGTAGCGGCGCTGCTGGTGGGCTTTGCCCTGGTTGCCGCGGGCGGGCACAGCCTGGTTGCGCTGATCGCCGGCATGGTGCTGCTCGACCTTGGCAACCGCGCCGGGCTGCTGGCCAACCAGGCCCGTATCTATGCTTTACGCGCCGAGGCGCGCAGCCGGTTGAACACGGTGTTCATGGGGTCGTACTTTCTCGGCGGCGCCACGGGTGCGGCAATCGGCAGCTATGGCGCTCACCACGGTGGCTGGGCCGGGCTGGCGCTGGTGGGGGCGGTATTCACGGTGGGCGCAGGGTTGATCAATGCCTGGTCTGTGCTCGGTATCAGGAAAGTCTGACAACCTGCGCCTATATTCAAGCGGCCATCCCTCCCATCACACCCCTTCGGGCAAAGGACTTCCCATGGCCTTGGTCGACCCACGCAACAACGATTACGACGTCAGCAAGCTGCAAAGCGCGAGCATCATCGGCCATGTCACGCCGAACTCGGCACGTATATGGATACGGGTGTACCGCCCCGGCCCATGGACCTTGGTCTGGACCAAGAAGCGGATCATCGGCGACCTCGCCAAGCTCGGCGGCGCGAAAAACCCCTTGGCCAAGTTCATCGCACCCTTCGACTGCGCC
Source organism: Pseudomonas sp. LS_2 (assembly GCF_042709235.1). Taxonomy (NCBI): domain Bacteria; kingdom Pseudomonadati; phylum Pseudomonadota; class Gammaproteobacteria; order Pseudomonadales; family Pseudomonadaceae; genus Pseudomonas; species Pseudomonas sp. LS_2. Next base: position 18,488 of record NZ_JAVAYC010000035.1, read on the forward strand.
AGCGCCAGCCACACCTTCAGCTGGGAGGAGGACCTCACCCACACCTTCGACCTCACCCGCCTCGAAGCCAACACCGAGTACTTCTACTACCTGATGACCGACGAAGGCGACGGCACCGACACCTTCCGGCGTACCGAAATCGGCTGCTACAAGACCCTGTCGTTCCGCACCACCGCCAAGCGCATGCCCGAATTCAACTTCGGTTTCTACAGCTGTCACGACCCCTACAACGCCAACGGCAGCTACGGCGCCTGGCCGCTGTTCGTCGAGCGCATGGACAGCGCCCAGGCGCGCTTCGCCATAGGCGGCGGCGATCAGGTCTACGTCGACAGCCAGGACAGCAAGTACTTCCCCGATGTGTGGAAATGGCTCAAGGACAACAAGGAAGCGCTGCTAGCCGAGTGCTCGGTCAAGGGCAAGCTCGACGAGGCCAAGCTGGCCGCCTACCTGCTCAACCTGTACCGCTGGTATTACCGGGTGTACTGGAAATTCCCGCACCTGCAGGACGCCTTCGCCCGCTACCCGCAGTACATGATCTGGGACGACCACGAGATCATGGACGGCTGGGGCTCGCGCACCAACGCCCAGCGCATCGACCTGATCACCCGTTTCTTCCAGCGTGACGACCCGGCTACCGACCAGAAGCTGGTGGACGCCATGTGGTCGGCGGCGCGTACCGCGTACTTCGAATACGCCCACAGCCACAACCCCGACACTGGCGTCACCCGCGAACTGCTGGCCAAGCCGGACGACTGCATCTGGGATTACAGCTTCGAGCAAGGCGGGGTGCCTTTCTACGTGCTCGACCTGCGCGGCCACCATGACGTGGAGAACCCGCAGAAGAAGAACTACCTGCTCGGCAGCGGGCAGTTGGCACGCTTCGAAGCCTGGCTCACGGCCGCCGGGAAAAGCGCCTCGCCGCTGCTGTTCGTGGTCAGCCCGGTGCCGTTCGTGCACTGGAAGTCCTTCGTGATGACCGCAGGCTCCATGGTGCCGTCGGCCAAGGACGACGTCATGGACGAATGGGACCACCCCAGCAACCATGCCGACCGCGACCATTTGCTCGAACAGGCCTTCAAGGCCCTCGACAAGCGCGGCAAGACCCTGGTGTTCATCAGCGGCGACGTGCACTGCGCGGCAGCTTTTCGCCTGAGCAATGCCAAGTACCCCAACGCCAGCATCTGCCAGGTCACTTCCAGCGCCATCTCGCGCCGACCTGCGGGCAAGATGGCCAGCTCGGTGATCGCCCGCTCCGGCACGCTGTACAACAACGACGAGGTGTATTTCGAGCACTTGTTCAGCCATTCGGAAGACAAGAATTTCGCGCTGTTCAAGGTGGGTGCGGGCGGCGCGCTGACGGTGGAGCTTTGCTGGCCGGGTGGTGAACAAGGCGAGGCGGTGGTAAAGAGCATTCGCCTGCGCTGACTGGCACCGGCTTTGCCCGTGCCAGGCGCTGAAGCACTCGCCCCGCTACACCGTCGGCACCGTCCCGCCATCGACCACGAACTCGGTCCCGGTGATGGCCGCCGCCATCGGCGAAGCCACGAAGGCGATCAGGTTGGCTACCTCACTGGGCAGCGCCGGTCGCCCCAGGGGAATACCGCCCAGCGACTGCATGACGATGCGCTTGCCACCTTCATAGTCGGTGCCGGCCTGCGAAGCCAGTCGTTCGGCCAGCGCCACGGAGGCCTCGGTCTCGATCCAGCCCGGGGCTACGCTGACCACCCGCACGCCCTTGGGCGAGACTTCCTTGGACAGGCTCTTGCTGTAGGTCGACAACGCTGCCTTCGCGGCTGCATAGGCCGTGGTCGACTCCGGGAGCGGCAGCACACGCTGGATCGACGAGACATGCACGATCACCCCATGCCCCTGCGCCAGCAGGCCCGGCAGCAGCAGGCGGTCCAGGCGCACGGCCGGGAACAGATTGAGGTCGAGCTCCTGGCGCCACTGCTCCTCGTCCAGAACCAGTACCCCGCCACCCGGCGCGCTGGAGCCGCCCAGCACATGCACGACGATGTCCAAACCGCCCAGCTGGCGCTCCACCTCGGCAGCCAATTGCTCGCAGCCTTGCAGGGTGGTGAGGTCAGCCTCGACGAAACGGGCCGCTGGCATATCCGCCGGGCGTTGCCGGGCGCAGGTCAGCACCTCGGCGCCCAGTGCCTGGAACAGTTGGACCGTGGCCCTGCCCAGGCCTTTGCTGCCGCCCGTGACCAATACGCGTTTGTTGTGCAGTTGCAGGTTCATCGTTGAATCCTCGGTGAGTGAATACGGATAGAATCGGTGCTTTGCCCAGACGAGCCGCCACCATGGAACGCCTCAGCCTCAACGACCTGGACGCCGTCCTGGCCATCGCCCGCCGCAGCAGCTTCCGTGCGGCCGCCATCGACCTGGGCATGTCCACCACGGCGCTGAGCCACGCCATCGGCAAGCTGGAAGCGAACCTGGGCGTGCGCCTGTTCAACCGCACCACGCGCAGCGTGTCGCTGACCGATGCCGGGCGGTTGTTCGTCGCGCAGGTGGGCCCGGCGCTGGGTGAGGTACGCGATGCGCTGGAAGTGGTGCGCGAGCAGCGCGAACAGCCGACCGGTACGCTGCGCATCAATGCCGCGGCGTTCGCTGCGCGGGAGATCATGGCGCCGCTGGTGCTGGAGTTCCTGCGGCGCTACCCGCAGATGCAGGTGGACCTGGTGACCGAAGGACGCCTGGTGGATATCGTCGCCGATGGTTTCGACCTGGGCGTGCGCGTGGCAGACCTGGTGCCCAGCGACATGATCCGCGTGTACCTTGGCCAGGCGCAGCGCTACGCGGTGGTCGCAAGCAGCCAGTACCTGCAGGCACATGGCACACCGAGGCTTCCGGTCGACCTGCAACAGCACCGCTGCATCCGCGTGCGCCTGCCCGATGGCGCGCTGTACCGCTGGCGCTTCAGCCAGGGCGACCAGGCGCAGCAGATCGAGGTACAAGGGCCGATCACCCTGGACGAAGCCAGCCTTGCGCGCGCAGCGGTGCTGGCCGGCGTCGGCCTGGGTTACTTTATGGAGCAGGACGTGCGCGAAGACCTGGCCAGCGGCCGCCTGTTGCGCGTGCTTGAGGACTGGACGCCGCCGCTGCCGGGCTTGTGCCTGTACTACCCGGGCAGACGCAACCTGTCGGCGGGCATGAAGGCTTTTGTGGCATTGGCCCGAGAGGTGGCGGCGCAGCGGGAATGACGAGGGAATGTGCATGAGGCGCTTGCCTGAGTTCGGGTAAACACAGGGTAAGCGCCATGCATCGTCGCGATAAGCAGGACAAACAAGGATTCGTTATCTCGATTTACGGGACTATCCACTCGTTTCAACCCGCCAGTTGCTCCAGCACCTGGTCCGTGCTCCACAGGGCATTGGCCAGGAAGCGGAAGTTGACCAGCGCGGCCAGGTAGGCATCGCCTTCAGGCAGGCGTGCACCTGCGGTGGCATCACGCACTACCACCACCTCGAAGCCCTGCTCGATCAGGTCACGCAGGTGCGATTCCACGCAGAGGTTGGCCGACATGCCGGCGAGGATCACCTGAGAAACGCCATGCTTGCGCAGTTGCAAGGTCAGGTCATTGGTCTGCGGGCCATAGACCTTGTGCGGCGAGCAGATCACCGTGCGCCCATCGAGGATGAACGGCTTGAACTGCGGCATGAAGTCGGCGCCCGACCCCTCGAAACCTTCCAGCGTCAACGGGCCTTTGCGAGCGAACATGTCGATTCCGTGCATCATCTTTTCCAGCGGTCCGCCGTGCTGCCATTCGTGGTCGCAGGGGTAGTAGTAGTGCGGCGAAATGGCCACGGTGAGGTCGGCGCGCTTGGCGGCTGCGAACAGCCGACCCAGGTTGTCGACGGTGCCCAGTTCCTCGATGCACTCGCCGAAGTACGGCCAGGTGACGCCCTTGGGGCTGAGGAAGTCGATCTGCGGGTCGATCACCACCAGTGCCGCGCGGCTGGGGTCAAGGGTGAAACCGGTGCCCGGCAGCGCAGGTTCGGCCGGGTCCTGGTACAGCGGGTTCGGGGTGCTGCTCATTGTGACGGTCCTCCGATTGAAATAACCTCTTGGCCGTGCTGCCAAGTGAGCACCATGTTGCCTGCACGCCGGGTTCGGCTTTTGCCCCAGCGTCCCGAATCTTTTGCCCGGACTCCACGATGGATGCACTTTCGCAGTTCTTCGAACGGATCAACCTGCGCGGCCAGCTGTTCTACGCCGGCGTTGTGCGCGAAACCCTGGATATCCAAAAGCCCGAAGGCACGGCGCTGATCCATATCGTCGCCCACGGCGGCCTTGCCCTGGTGCGCGACGGCCACCCACGCATGGAACTGGACGGCCCGAGCGTGCTGCTGTGCCCCAGCACCTGTCGTTATCGCCTGCAACCGCTGGACGGCCAACGCGCCGAGATCATCTGCGCCACCTTCGCCTTCGGCACCAGCATGGGCCGCGCGTCGCCCCTGGGCGTCACCGACACCTTGGTGTTCCCGCTTCACGAACTGGGCGCGGTGGTGCCGGTGATCGAGGCGCTGCTGGCGGAATTCCAGGGGCAGCAGGCTGGCTACCGCAAGGGCCTGGATGTGTTGTTCGAGTACGTCTTCATCGTGCTGGTGCGCCAGGCCATCGCCCGAGGGTCGATCAGCCGAGGCGGCCTGTGCGCGGTGCTCGATCCGCGTCTGGGCAAGGCCTTGCAGGCCATGCACAGCGAGCCGGAAGCGGACTGGACCCTGGCCAGCCTGGCCGAACGCGCCTGCCTGTCACGCTCGACCTTCGCCGCGCAGTTTCACAAGGTGGTGGGCCTGACGCCGATCGCCTACCTGGCGGCCTTTCGCATCAAGCTGGCCTGCGACCTGATACGCCAGGGCGTCGCGCTGAAAGTGGTGGCCGACTCGGTGGGCTACAGCTCGCAAGCAGCGCTGACCCGCGCCTTCGTGCAAGAGATGGGGCAGCCGCCGACCGAGTGGCTCAAGGGTCAACGGCAGCCTGGTTAGAACGTAGCGGCTCAACCGAGCCCCAGCGTCAAGGTCACGGCGGCACCACAGGCCGGGTCGGCCTTGGTGCGGTTGCCCACATGCCGACACTTGAACTGTTCAATGACAGACCCTGTGCATCATCCGTCTGGATGCCCTTCAGCCAACCGCGACGGCACGGGATAAGAGGTCGTTTTCAGGTGGCCTCGTGCGGCTGGTGCTCGCGGCAGATCAAATTGGCGTCGCCAGCGCCCAGGGGCTCCTGGGTCAGGCCGCAGAACGACTGGCCGTCGACAGTCTGGTGGAAGCGGCAGGTGGCGCACAGGCCGAAAGCCGGCACATCGCAGCTGCGTTGCACTTGGGTCAGCAGCTCCCCGAGAAGGCCCTGCAACTGCTCGCCGCGCCCCCCCATGCGCGCCAGGCCCTCGGCAAGGAAACCCGGCGGCAGCAACGCGTCGAGCAGCGCCCGGGCGCTGTCGGTCAGTTGCAGGTGCACGCTGCGCCGGTCATGGGGATCCTGCGTCTTGACCAGCAGGCCCTTGGCTTCCAGGGCCTTGAGCGATTGCGAGACCGTGCCCTTGGTCAGGCCCAGGTAGTCGGTCACGGCCAGGGGCGTATTGGAATAGCGGTTGCAGCGCGCCAGGTACATCAGCGCGCTGAGTTGGATCGGCTGCAAGTCGGCCAGCAGTGGGTGCTGGCGAAACCAGATGCGGGTGAGGCTGGAAAGCCGTTCGAGCAAGTCGAAGAGGTGGATGTCGGTCATGTATCGCTCCTGTCGAAACATAGTATCGATCAAAAACCATATTGACAAAGGTCCATTTGGGCGTAGCCTACCTGAAAGTATCGAATCGATACCAACAACAGGAGACCCTTGATGAAATACGCCCCGCTTGCCCTCACCTTTGCTGCCCTGCTCACCGGCTCCGCCTGGGCCCACGGCCCTGGTGGCATCCACAGCGACAAGAGCCCCAAGGTCGAAGCCGCTTTCGACCTGGTACACACCCGCGTCTTCAAGGACGGCGACCAACTGGTGTTTGAGCAATTGGTCGATGGCAAGGCCGGCAGCCGTGTGCCCGGCGCCAAGGGCAGCTTTGCCGGTGCCGAGGTGTACAGCTACGTATGGCCCACGAGCCTGGACAGCGGCGCGGTCGGCTTTGAACCGGGCTCGGGCATCCTGGCGCTTGCCCTCACCTCGCACCCGGACTTCGACGACACCCCGCAGCTGGATGAAAACGGTGACGGCAACAAGGCCAATGACGGCGGCCTGTGGCACTCGCACTGGGTGGTGCTGAGCAAGGACGCCAGCTGCGGCCCTGCGGGCCTGAAGGTGCGGGACATTCCCGAAGGCGCCAAGCCCAAGCTGCCGGCCACCTGGCCTGGCGCTCCGATCTACATCGACTCGCCCGGCTACGACCTGAGTGTCAAGAACGACGCTGCGCAGATCCGCGTGCCGCTATCGGCGGTCGGCTTCCCGAAAAGCTTCAACTACGACGGCGTGACCGCGGCGCTGCAAGTCAATGCCGACCTGCACAACCCGCTACTTTGTGTAACCAGCGTATGGGACGTGGCCTCGGGCGACCTTTCGCTGCCCGCTACCTGGAAGGAGAAACAATGATGAGCGTCAGTGTCTTCGATACCCACGTGCGCACCCGCGACGGTCGCTACCTGCATTTCGACGTGCTGATCGAGGGGACCGACCGCGAGCGCGCCGCCCGCCATGCCCGCGAGTGGATGGCTGAGCGCGGTGTGCAGCAGGCCGATGTACAGCAGAGCCAGTGCCTGTTCTGTCACAGCGAACCCGGCAACCCCGAAGTGGACGCAGCCATCGCTCGCCAAGGGTACTTCATCATCCCGCTGCAAGGCTGCCAGGAGTCAGGTCATGAATAAACGCTACCAGCCACTGGATTGCGACCTGCATGACCATCTGGAGATCGCTTGCATGCGCGGCTATCGGTTGCAGGTCGAACTGCTCGACGGCCCGGGTTTCAGCGCCACGGCGCTGACCACCCGCACGGCGCCGAGCAAGGAGGAATTCCTGGTATTCGACCTGCATGGCCAGCGCCGTGAAGTGCGCCTGGACCAGCTGCTGGCAGTCACCGCGCTGACCCCTGGGGCAAGCTTCACGCGCCTGGAACTGGCCGGTAGGGTCTGCGCGCTCTGAGGCAGTGCTGCGACGCTTTGATAGCGAATGCTCGCTATCAAAGCCGCAGCCCCAGCCCCCCCCTTACGCCAACTGCACCTTCAGCCAGTCCGCCAGCGCCTGGGTCTCGCGCCGCCTCGCCTGCCCATGGCGCATGCACACCGACAGCGCATCATCCAGCGGCACCGTTTGCGCGAACGGTGCTACCAGCTCGCCCCTCGCCAGCATCCCTTCGGCCGTGCGCCGCCACCCCATGGCCAGGCCATGCCCGGCAACGGCAGCCTGCAGCATCAGCGAGTAGCTGTCGAAGCTCAGCGCCCTGGCCCCTTGCGGCATCGGCAGGCCATGTGCGGCCAGCCAGGTGTCCCACTCCAGCGCGTACTGCGGTACGGTCTGGTGATGCAGCAGCGTGCAACGGGCCAATGCGTCGAGTGTCAGCACGCCTCCCGGTTGGCGCGTCAGGTAGGCAGGGCTACACACCGGAAAAACTTCATCCGATGCACTGAACAATAATGGGTGCGCGCCTCGGTCGCGGTTGCTGCTTTGCATGGCCACGTCGAAATAGCCGTCGAACTCAGCCAGCGGGCGCATGAGCGTGGTGACCTTGAGCTCGATCTCCGGGTGTTGCTGGTGAAAGCTCGACAACCTCGGCATCAGCCAATGGAAGCTTTCGCACATCTGGCACAGCAACACCACCTGATTCACCCCGGCAACGCCGCGCAAACGGTCCGCCTCGTTGGCCAGTTCGCTCAACGCATTACCCAGGGTATAGGCCAGACTGCGCCCGGACTCGGTCAGGTGAACACCCCGGTTACGTCGCTCGAACAGCACCACCCCAAGGTCCGCCTCCAGCGCACGAATCTGCCGGCTCACTGCGGCCTGCGTGATATGCAGCTCCTGCGCCGCCCGCGAGACACTGCCCAGCCTGGCAGTCGCCTCGAAGGGCAGCAACGCCGCCAATGGCGGAAGTGAGCGACCCAGCTTATTCATTACCTGTAGTCAACCATGTGAGCCAAAAGATCATTTGTAGCACAAGCCCCTCCTGCGCAGCATGAGCACATCGTCAACAACAGCAGAGGCCCCATGCAATGAACGCGATCGCGGACTACCGCAACTTCCCGCTCATCAGCCCCCTTAACAGCGCCCAAATCGCCCCCGGCGGTATCACGGTGACCTGGGCCGACGGCCGTGTCAGCCCCTTCCACAACCTCTGGCTGCGCGACAACTGCCCTTGCAGCGAATGCGTGTACAGCGTTACTCGCGAGCAAGTGTTCCAAGTCGCGGACGTGCCGGAAGACATCCAGCTCCAGGCCGTAGCCATCGCCGCGGACGGGCGCCTGTCGCTGCACTGGGACGACGGTCATGCCAGCACTTTCGACCCCGGCTGGCTGCGTGCCCACGCCTATGACCCGCAGAGCCTGGCCGAACGCGACGCGGCCAAGCCGCGCAAGCAGCGCTGGCTGGCCGCCCTGGCACTGCCGGTGTTCGACTACCACGCTGTGATGCACGACGACTCGGCGCTCCTGCAATGGCTGCTGGCCGTGCGAGACATCGGCCTGACCCAGTTGCAGGGCGTGCCCACCGAGCCGGGTACCCTGCTGGGCCTGGCCAAGCGCATTTCTTTCGTACGCGAAAGCAACTTCGGCGTGCTGTTCGATGTACGTTCCAAGGCCGACGCCGACAGCAACGCCTACACCGCTTTCAACCTGCCGCTGCACACCGACCTGCCGACCCGCGAGCTGCAACCAGGGTTGCAGTTCCTGCATTGCCTGGTGAACGACGCCGCAGGTGGCGAAAACACCTTCGTCGACGGATTTGCCATCGCCGAGACGCTGCGCGTCGAAGCCCCACACGCCTACCGGATGCTGTGCCAGACCCCGGTGGAGTTTCGCAACAAGGACCGCCACAGCGACTACCGCTGCACCGCGCCTGTGATCGCCCTGGACTGCCAGGACGAGGTACAGGAGATTCGCCTGGCGAACTTCCTACGCGCGCCGTTGCAGTTGCCCGCCGACGTGATGCCCGACTATTACCTGGCCTATCGACGCTTCATGCAGATGACCCGTGAGCCACGCTTTCGCGTGACCCAACGGTTGCAGGCCGGACAGTTGTGGTGCTTCGACAATCGCCGGGTGCTGCATGCCCGCGAAGCGTTCGATCCGGCCAGCGGGGCGCGGCATTTCCAAGGCTGTTATGTGGACCGAGATGAATTGTTGTCGCGGGTACTGGTGTTGCAGAGGTAGCGCTTTAACGGCAACGAAAGAGGTCGGCAGGCCTCTTTCCCAGACCTCTTTAAATCGGCGTCTTGAGCGGCATGGCGGCCTGCAATCGAGGCGTATCGGATCGCAACAAGGCGCGTGGCAACCTGAACCCCTTGAACGGTTGCTGGGTAATCGGGTTGAAGGCTTTCTCCGAGTTCAGGCGATAGCGCATCACCCCATCTCCGGTCTTGAAGCTCAGGTCGACACTGGTGGCGGTACGACCGTTTAGCGAGCCTCGGCTGAACAAGCGGTACATTGACCACGGGCCACGGTACTCCAGGCTGCTGCTGTTGCCGTTGAGCCGGAGTAAGGTCAGATTGCTGCGTACCTGCTGGCCCAGGGTGTTCGGCCAGACGATACCTGTGATCTGGCGAGGGCCATGGGTGTAGGAAATCAGTTGGCCATCCAGGTCCAGCAAGCTGGTGCGCTGGTTGGCGCTTAGCCCCAGCGGCTCGATACTGAACTGCACATTGAGGTTGCCACGCTGATCGAAGAAGGTTTCGCGGATACGGTCTGCGCCAGCCAGTTGTTCGATGACTTCCGGGCGAATCAACGACCCGCCCTGTGCATCGCTGCGCAGCGCGTCCAGGTTGTCGCCGAGGAAAACCTTCAGGTACTGGGCCTGAAATTGCTGGAGCCGACCTTTTGGGCCGAAGAAAGCTTCAAAATCTTCCAGAGAGGCATCGGGTGCTTGGGCAACGAAGGGATAACGCCCTGCCAGGCGTTGCTGAAAGAAGCTGTACACCTCGACATCCCAGCGGCGCTCCAACTCCCTGAGCGCTTTGATATTGAGCACCAGAGCGGTTTGCTCGGCCAGCTTCCTGACCTGCTGGCGAACGGGCTCGGGGAGGCCGCTGGCGACACGTTGCAGGGTGCCTATCGGGTCGGGGCCGGTCATCGAGAAACGCTGGAGCACTGCTTGCAAGGCAGCTCTGCCAGGGTCGGAGCTGTCCTGCACAGCCTTGGCATAGTCATGCACGGCGACGATTGCGCCGAGGGTTTCATCGTAGTAACTGGGCTTGTCGCCCTCTGCCTCGAGCATGCTGCCCAGCCCCAGGAACGCACGACGAATACCCAGCGCCTGTTGCTGGTCCGGCGTATCGACTTGCACCTCAACAAGCGCACTTGCGTCCAACCCTCGTCCTGCCGGCACCACAGGGAGCATGAAGGTGTTCTCCCGCACGGTCTCCAACAACCGATGCAACGGAGCCGCGGGGCCGGTCAGTTGCTCAAGGATCGAGACGCCATGGTTCAAGTCATTGAAGTCGGCAATGGCGAAGGCGTTCAGGGCACGCCGCCAGCTGTTGATGTAGTCAGCGCCGTACAACGTGCGAATGCTCTGCGCCAGCGCTTCGCGGTCGGCATCCGAGTAATCCAGGTGCTCCCGCTCCCCCAACGCCCACTGATCGATCATGGCCATGTCGGCGAAGTGCTGGCTACGGGGTTCGAAGTGCTCCTTGAAGCCCTTGGCCGTGAGCAACGGAGCCAACCAGGTGCCGTCATCGTCGTGGACCGACCGGTAGACCACATCGAATGCAGGGCCCACTTGGTTGCGGATATTCAACCCCGCATGCAGTTGCTCGTCAGCCCGCTGCTTGATGCTCGCGTACACGCGCTGCGCCATGGGTACCTTGCGCAACAGCGCCTGGACATCCTCGACTTGCTGGCGGTACTGAGGCAGGTCGGTGTCCGCATAAGCCAAGGCATATTTGAGATGCCGCATCAGGTCGCGTTGCAGTTGCCCCTGTCCGGGGTAGGCGACCTGCCACCGCTCGGCCATCCATGCCTCGACCAGCTCAGGCCGGCGGTTTGTGCGATCTTCGAGCATGCGCAAGACCCGCAGCGCGGCCATCTGCTGCTCACTGCCGGCGGGTGCAGCGTTCATTGCGTCGACCACGCCACTGGCCAGGGCGGGGAGGAAGCGTCGGGACAGCAGGCTCAGGTATGCCTGGTCGACCATCGGTCCAATGGCACGTCCCTGATAAAGACCAAAGTCGGCCAGCAGCGGCCACGCGCTACGGTAGTCACCATAGACGGAAACGGCGTCACGAATCTGCTCCAACGGCCCCAGCAGGTTTCGCCCGGTGGGGTCCAGGCGCTGGTCCACTTCTTGATGCCGGTACTCCCGGCTCTTGGTCAGCACACTCGCGGCCTTGGCTTGATTGATATCGAAATAGCGGTGCCAGGCAGTCACCGCGACCGCGAGCATCAGCACGCCTGCTGCCGAACTGGCCCACAATAGCTGGCGCTTATGCCGCGCTACCTTGATGTTGTCTGCGGCCAGGCCCGCCTCTCGATAGATGACCCGCTGGAAAACCTGTTGTGCGAAATAGACCAGGTTCTTGCCTTGCGGCTTGCTTTCTCGCAAGGGCGGTTGGGTTTCATAAGGCTGCGCCGCCTCGCGAATGAACGCATTACTGATCTGACCGTGCTGCAGCACCGAGGACCAGTACACCCCTCGCACCAGGGCGGGCGTGGTCAACCGGTCGCTTGCAAGGGTTTCGCGTAGAAAAGACATCAGTGCCGGCCGCAACCCTGTCAGTTGAGCGTGCAAGGTGACCAGGCGCTCGCGCTCTCGGGGCAGGCTTGCTTGACTCAGGCGCTCCAGCACCTGCTCGTACAGCGCCCCGGTCAAGCGGTCATAGTGCTCGGCGCATTCGTCCAACCAGGCATCGAAGGTAGCGACGGGATCCAGCTTGAAGGTAAAGCCCAGTACCCGCTCCCGCTCAGCGACAGTAAGACGCGCAAAGCACTGGTCGAAACCGTCGAGCAGATCGAACTTGCTCAGTATCACGTACAACGGCAGACGGGCGCCCAACTGGCTGCTCACTTCATGCAACCGGGTTCTCAGGACATGGGCGAGCGCCATACGCTGGTCGGGCGCAGCGTGCGCCAGAGCAGGTAGATCGACAACCAGCAGCACTCCATTGAGTGCTCTGCGGCTACGATTGCGGGCCAGCCATCCAAGCAAGTGCAGCCATAGCCTGGCCGGTGCGCCACTGGGCACTTCGAATGCCCGATTGCCCGCTCGCTCCACGGTATCGCTGCTCGAAACGTCCTGTTCGATAAAGGCACCAGGCGGATCGATGATGACGGCATCGTCACCGACCCACCATCTCACCGGATAAGCACCTTCAACGACCTGGCCAGAGCGCATCTGATTGCTGGCGGTACGGGTCAGGGAAAACCGCTGGTTCGAACGACTGATGAAAGTGCTCTTGCCAGCGCTCTGCGCCCCCAGCACCAGGTACCAGGGCGCGCCATAGAGCGCCCGGCGCCCGCCAGCATTGTCGAGATAATCTGCCAGACCACGATTCAGCGCGGTCTCTTGGGCTTGTATGAGCGACCGGCATGGGTCCCTTTCGATCTCGGCGCGCTGTCGACGCTCAGCCTGAAGCCGGTGAAGGCGCATACGTAATACCAGCAACCAGCAAAGCAGCGGCACCAGCACCAGCAGCAGGCTGACAATACCCCGGTGTGCCACGCTGGCCAAAGGTTGCTGACCACGCCAGGCCCATTGCGGGCCAAGCCACCAGATGGCAACGAGCACCAACACCGCTGCCAGCCCAAGTAGCAGCGGCAGGGCCACTCCTGGGTGCATGGCCCGCGAAACGCCCAAGCGCCTCAATAGTTTCAGGAATTGACTCATCAGGGCTCCTAGTCCTTGTCAGGTTCGATCTGTATCGCGGCAGCTCCGTGCTGCCCAAGCCTCTGAAATGTCTCGGGTTCCCAGGCATCCGCCGCTGTATGCCGCATGGTCTGGGCAACACTGCTGCAGAGGTCCCGGGCAAGCCAGGAAACGCCTCGAGTGGCAAGCAGGTCCGCTGCGATCAACGTGGTATGGCAACGCTCACGGGGTGAGCGACATTCCGCGTACAAGCCCTGCAACGTCAGTAGCACCGGCTCGATACCCTCAGCGTCCAACTGGTTCGCCAGAGCGTCGTGCAGGCTACTGAACTCCTGGGCTTGCGCCGCTTCGGTGGGCTGGCCGTCGTGTCCCCTCAGCCAGGCCAGGCACTGCTCATCGACGAAGGCCGTGCCATCGCTGAAACACAGCTGCTGCAAAGCCGGTAGGCGCCGCACGAAACGCGAGGTTGCCGCACGAATCCCTTCGGCGACTTCCCCCATCGCCAAATGCGTGGCCATGTTCGCTGCCAGGAAACTGCCGCGAATCCAATAGGGTGAGGCTGTTACGCTTTTTTCCACCCGCTGCAGCAAGACCGGGTCAATGGCCCTGCTGGCAATCGCCTCTTCGTATCCAGTCGCGATATCTGCAGGAACTGCCATCAACTCGGTACGGTGCGCCTGCCCCGCTGCAGGCGCCGATGTAATGTGCGCCCACATGCCAAAACGCCGTAGTTGGTAGCCGGTCGGATCATAGAGGTCTTGCTGGTTGAGGAACTCGGCCATGCCCAGCACGGCACGCCGGGTCTCGCGCTCGTTGCCCAGCGACACACCCGACACGCTTGGCGTAAAGGCCTCGGCCAAGGGTGCGGCAACCACCTTGGGCGAAGCGGTCGCGCTTGCCTGCGCCTGTACCGCGCCCATGGCCTCCTTCGACTGCTTCAGCAACAGGTGCTCCAGCTCCGCCACCAGTGCTGCGTCCAGTTTCGCCAATGCCACCTGCTGCTGCAGGCATGACAGCGCCTGCTGGGCGACAGCGTCACGGTCGGCGGTGTAGCTGAACCGGTCGAGCCTGGGCAAGGTGTCGAGCAGGCGCTTTAGCACCCGCTCGATCAGCTTGCGCTTGCCGGGATAACCCTTGGCGCCAGGCGTGGGATATGCCGTCTCCCAGTAGCGCTCCACCATTCCAGCCAGCAGTGCCAGCGTGAACCCCCAGTTTTCCCAACTGCCGCCACGCAACCAGGCGACACTCAGGTGCCCGACGATTCGCAACTGCTTGCATTGTCGGGTCAGGTAGTGGCGCGACGCTTCCTCGATGTAGAGCCAGTCGATAGACGACTCTTGAAGACCCCCGAGCTTGACCATCTCCTGGTCAACGGCCTGATAGGTTTCATCCTCGATATCGAACAAGCCCGCCGGGCTTTGCGGATCGATAGGGGCCAACAACCGAGCGATTTCCTCCGCCGAGACCGGCGTTACCAGCGACATGCCGAACGCGCCTGGTCAATCAATGGGTCGAGGCCCTGGGCATCGAAGGTCAGCCCGTCGAGCGTGGGGTCATCACTCCCCACATGGATGCGATGAGCACCCATCAGTACCTTGATCTTCTCGATGGCAGGCAGGCCTCGGCCAGCATCGAGCACCTGGCCGTTCTCCATCACCTGCCACGGCACCGACCTCGTTGCCCTGTGCTCTGTGCGCAGCTGTATGGCCACCCGTCCTGCTTCGATGGGCTGGCCGGTGAACAACTGCAACCTTGAGATATTTTCGATGCAACTGATGGCGAGGTATGGGCGCGGCTCTGGCGCGGCTATCGCGGGGGCGGAAATCACCAGACGCCTCAGTCCCCCATCGGCGCTGCCCTGCTCGCTGATGCGGAAGGCCAGGTCGTCAGGAGAGCGAAGGCCCTCGCTGGCCATCACGCTCAATAAGCTTGGAGCCCCCTGTTCGGCTGCAGACCAGGTTGCCCTTGGGGCGTGAGCAGGTGTCCCGGCAGCCTGGTCGAAACAGGCCAGACGCTCGAGGTTCGACACGATTCGCGGGCAATCCCGAAGGGGGCTGGCCAACACCTGCCCCAGATACAACAACAACGACAATCCAGTGCCATAGGCGTAACGGGTAATCACCGAAAGTCCACCCTTTTCCATTTGTACAGGCGCCCTTGAACGTGCGTGCAACTGCATGAACGAATGCAGGGGAGCTACGTTGAATGAAAGGACCACCGCGAAAGCCAGCGAGAGAGTAGTACACACAAATAACGCTATACAAATAAATATTCACTTACACTTTCAGGCTCGACCAAAAAGCTCTTCAACACGCACTTTAAAAAGAGACGAGCTCACGAAAACAACACCACGTTTATTTCACTACGCACTTTTAGAGAAACTTCCTACAAACTTAAAACCTCGAGACTACCAATATCTCGAAAACCCGCTGCAGCGAGGAGTAATGGATGTCAAGGAATACAGGCTCTGTAGCACCCAAAGAGCGCATCAATATCAAGTACGTACCTGCCACGGGCAAAGAACAGGCCGAGGTAGAGCTGCCCCACAAGATGCTGGTGATGGGCGATTTCGGCCTGCAGGAAAGCCGCGCCCTGGAGGACCGCCAGGTCATGCGTATCGACAAGCACAGCTTCGACAATGTGCTGAAGGACGCCGAGGTCACCCTGGACATGTCGGTGCCCTCCGTACTTGGCAACGCAGCGGATGCAGAGCTGGGGGTGAACCTAAGGTTCGCCTCGATCAATGACTTCGGCCCGGACCAGATAGCTCGGCAAGTGCCCGAGCTGCGCAAGCTGCTGGAGCTACGCGAGGCCCTGGTCGCGCTGAAAGGCCCGCTGGGCAACGCCCCGGCGTTTCGCAAGCAGCTGCAGCAGTTGCTCACCGATGCCCCGTCCCGCAAGCAGCTCGCCGAAGAGCTGGACCTGCTGCTCGACGCCCCCAAAGCAGACTAGGACAACGGAGGTCCCCAATGCCTACTCGCAACACCACGACCCTTGATACCCAGGCCACGACACAGATCGCGGGCAACACACTGCTCGACCAGGTCATGGCCGAAACCATGTTGGTACCCTCCCAGGAAGGCTATCAAGTTGCCAAAAAAGGAGTGGCGGCTTTCATTTCCGAGATCCTAAAAAGCAATGACCCAGATCAACGAATCAACAAACATCGTGTCGATCAGATGATTGCCGAAGTTGATCGAGCGCTCAGCAGGCAGATGGACGTCATTCTCCATCAACCCGACTTCCAACAGTTGGAATCCGCCTGGCGCGGCTTGAAGCTGTTGGTCGATCGCACGGACTTTCGCGAAAACATAAAGCTCGAAGTTCTGCACGTCAGCAAGGAAGACTTGTTCGACGACTTCGAAAACGCCGCCGACGTCACCAGCAGCGGGCTATATAAACATGTTTATACTGCAGGTTATGGCCAGTTTGGTGGCGAGCCCGTCGCAGCCATGGTCGGCAACTACAACTTTGGTCCCTCCTCCCCCGATATCAAACTGCTCAGTTACATGGCATCGGTGGGCGCAATGTCCCATGCGCCGTTCATCACCGCACCTGCGCCCGAATTCTTTAACCTGAGTAGTTTCGAAGCACTGCCGAACCTGAAGGAAATCAAGGACATCTTCGCCGGCCCACGCCATGCCAAATGGCGTGCCTTCCGCGACAGCGAGGACGCTCGCCACATCGCGCTGGTCGGGCCACGATTCATGCTCCGCAGCGCCTATCACCATCAGGAACAGCCCGTCGCAAGCTTCAACTACGACGAAAACATCGACGGCCAACATCAGCATTATCTGTGGGGTAACTCGGCGTTCTTGCTGGCCAGTTGCATCAATGAGAGCTTCGCACGCTACCGCTGGTGCCCGAACATCATCGGCCCGCAATCCGGTGGTGCCGTTGAAGACCTACCGGTTCACTTGTACGAGTCGCTTGGGCAGTTGCAAGCCAAGATTCCAACCGAGGTATTGATTTCCGACCGCAAGGAATTCGAGCTGGCCGAGGAAGGCTTCATCGCACTGACCATGCGCAAGGACAGCGACAACGCCACGTTCTTTTCGGCCAACTCGGTGCAAAGGCCCAAGGCGTTCCCCCGAACCCCGGAAGGACAGCAAGCGCAAACCAACTACAAGCTGGGTACGCAGCTGCCCTATCTGTTCATCGTCAACCGCCTGGCCCACTACATCAAAGTGCTTCAGCGCGAACAGATCGGCAGTTGGAAGGAGCGCCGCGACCTGGAGTCCGAACTCAACAAATGGATCAAGCAGTATGTCGCCGACCAGGAAAACCCCTCGGCCGACGTGCGCAGCCGTCGCCCGCTCAGGGCCGCGAAGATAGAGGTCTCGGACGTGGCCGGGGACCCGGGCTGGTATCAGGTCTCGCTCGCCGTACGGCCACACTTCAAGTACATGGGGGCGAACTTCGAGATCTCTCTGGTCGGTCGCCTCGATAACCAATGAGCAGTCTTTTCGAGCGGCTGACAATGCCCCATTCGATGCGGCGTGATCGCTCTCGGCATGCCGCACCGGGACAACGCATCGAGGAGATCAAGCGCCACCTCGAGACATTGCTCAACACCCGCCAGGGTTGCTCGCAGAGCAGCCCTGAGCTGGGCCTGCGCGACTTCAACGGGCACGACCTTGGCAGCGGCGACTTGCTCAAGCACATCAGTTCCGACATTCGCCGCACCATTCAACGCTTCGAGCCACGGATAGAGGTTCACGCGCTGAAGGCTTTGCCAGATGCCAACACGCCCCTGGAGTTGCACTTGCGCCTGGAGTGCCGGATGCGCGTCGAGAACCACATCGAGCAGCTTGAGATCGAGCTCTTGGTCAACAGCCACAATCGCTATACCCGAGTGAGATGAACCATGTCGTTGAAAGACCGCTTCAGCGAAGAACTTCGCTATCTGCGCGAGCTGGGTCGCGATTTCACCCACGACAACCCGCAGCTTGTCCAGTTTCTCGGCACAGACAGCAGCGACCCTGATGTCGAGCGGCTGCTGGAGGGTTTTGCCTTCCTGACTGCCAAGCTGCGGCTCAAGCTCGAAGATGATCTGCCGGAACTGACGCATACCATGCTGCAGATGCTCTGGCCCAACTACCTTCGGCCGCTGCCCAGCGCCACGATCATTCAGTTCTCCCCTCTGAAACAGTCGCTCAGTCAGTCGCACAGCGTGCCCAAGGGCTCGCGCCTGTTCTCCAGGCCAGTGGACGGCATCGTCTGCGAGTACCGCACCTGCACCGAAGTAAAACTGCACCCCTTCGCCCTGGGAGAGGTCACTTCGACCCAAACCCTCGACAGTTCGTTGGTATGCATGAACCTCGTGCCGCAGGTTCAACGCCCATTGAATGCCCTGGGCTGTGAAAGCCTGGCAGTCCACCTCAGCGGCGAAGATCGCTGCGCTCGCACCCTCTACCTCTGGCTTGCGCAGTACCTGAAGCACATCGATGTGGTCATCGACGGCGAAGTTCGTCGGCTGCCAGCCAGCAACGTTGCATTTCCTGGTTTCAGCCCTGACGAGGCCTTGCTGCCCTACCCACAGAATGTCTTCGACGGGTACCGGATTCTGCAGGAGTACTTCGTATTCCCACAGCGCTTCCACTTCTTCGAGCTGACCAACCTGGGCCGATTGTGGCCCGCCCATGAAAGCCGGAATGTCCGGATCGAATTCCACTTCAGCCGCCCGCTTCCCGATGCCCTGCGCGTCGCGGCGAGTGACTTCAGCCTGTTCTGTAGCCCAGCGGTCAACCTGTTCACGCACGGTGCCGAACCCATCGATCTGTCCGGCCATACCGAACAAGTCACCCTGACGCCCAGCGGTCGGCAGCCGCACGCCTACGAAATATTCAGTGTCGACCAGGTCGTCAGCACACGAACAACGGCTGATGGCAGCCCTGGCGAAGCACTGCGCACCTTCCGTCCCTTCGAGTCGTTTGCCCATGAGATCGAGCACATACAGGGACGCACCGCCCTGTACTACCGCTGCCGGGTGGAAGCGTCGCTGCGCGGCGATGGCGTTATTCACCGCATAGGTTTCGTGCGTGCCGATGAAAGCACCTATATCGGCGCTCTGGAGACCGCCTCCATCGACCTGACCTGCACCAATCGCGACCTACCGCAGGCCCTGGGCATCGGTGATATCGACGTGGTCACCGAAGCCAGCCCGCCGCTGGCAAGCTACCGCAACATTTGCCTACCGACCCGCGCCTATCGACCGGTGCTCGATGGCCAATTGCAGTGGTCGCTGATCTCCAACCTGTCACTCAACTACCTGTCGCTATTGTCGGCGGACCCCCTCAAGGCGGTGATCGGCGCCTACGACTTCGCGGCGCTGCATGACATCCAGCAAGCCCGTGCCACACGCAAGCGCCTGAGCGGCATCGGAGAGGTACACACCGAGCCACTGGACTGGCTGATCAAAGGGCTACCCATTCGCGGCCTGCACACCCGACTGAAACTCGACCAGGACGCCTTTCTCTGCGAAGGCGACCTCTACCTGTTCGGCTGCGTGCTCGCACACTTCCTCGCTCTTTACGCCAGCATCAATTCCTTCCATCGACTGGAAGTGATCAACACCACCAACAACGAGCACTACACATGGCCATTGCTGACCGGCAGACAGCCGCTGATCTAGCCGACACCCTGTTTGCCGAGGCGCACTTGCACAACTTCTTCCAGTTGCTGGAAAGGCTGCATACGCTACACGGTGACGACCTGGAACCACGTTGGCCAAGCGCTGCCACGCGCCGACGAGTGCGCCTTGCCAGTGATCCACGCTTGAGCTTCCCGGCCTCGGATGTGCTGAAGGCCGAGCGTCTCTCGCCGCTGCCGGAAGGCGCCGGGCATGACCGCTACCGCGTCTGCACCACGTTTCTTGGCCTGCACGGTACTGACTCGCCGCTACCGACCTACTACCTGGAGCAATTGGCTTACGACCATGCGCAAGGCATTGGCATGCGCCCTGCGTTCTTCGACTTTTTCAACCACTACTTGCTATGCCTGTTGCATCGCATCTGGCGCAAGTATCGCTACTACATCCGCTTCCAGGCAGGCGCCAACGACCAGTTTTCACAATACGTGTTCGCACTGATAGGCCTGAACAACCGGCAATTGCGAGGCGACACGGCGCTACCCTGGAGCCGCCTGCTCAGCTTTGCCGGCGTCATCGCCAGCCGCAGTCGAGCGCCCGGTACGGTCGCGGGCATCATCGCCCACTGCTTCGACCTGAAGCAGGTGCAGATCCGTGAGTTCGAAACACGCTCGGTGCCCATGGTCAGCGAGCAGACCACCCGTCTCGGCCAGGCTAACGGTTGCCTGGGTCACTCATTCATGGTCGGCGAGCGCACACGCACCCGCAGCAGCAAATTCACTCTCCTGATTAGCGACCTGGACCAGGCGCAACTACGCGACCTGCTGCCCAGTAGCATCGGTTTCGGCCGATTGCGGGCACTGATCGACTTTTTGCTTCGCGACGGCATGGCCTACGACCTGGAGTTGCGCCTCAAACGGCATGCGCTGTCGCCCTTTTGCCTGCATCGAAGCCAAGGCGCTCACCTGGGCTGGACCAGCTTTGTCGACGACCAGCAGGGTATGAGCCGTCCTGTCGTACGTATTCGAGGGCGAGCATGAATACCGTGACCCTGAATATTGCCAACCTCGACGCGCTGCAACATGGAGTGCGCCCCCGGCACCAGTTCGACCGCAAAGGTGGAACCATTGGCAGCCAAGGTGCCGATTGGCTGCTCGAGGACCGTGACCGCCGCATTGCGCCGATCCACTGTGAAATCCGTTGGCTGGAAGGCAGCTTTTGCGCCATCGATCGCTGCAACCGGACCTACCTCAATCACGGCTCGCCAAGCCTCGGGGAGAGTACTCCGGTACGGCTTAGGGAAGGCGATCAACTGCAAATCGGTGGCTATCGGCTACAGGTTCACTACCCCGCCGACCGCCTTGGCGAGCGAGGGCTGGAAACACTGTTCACGCCCGCCCGAGGGGTACTCGAGACACTAATAGCAGATGTCGTGGCCGATCCCTTCGATATCTCCCATGCACCTGCCCCGGCAGATATTCGTGAGGCATTCGCCAAAAGCCTGGGCCATGACCCATTGGCGGCCCTCGACGCGCAGCGACTTCCCTTGAGGGAACTGCCATGACGTTCCGCACACCGCTGGCCCTGGCATTGCTGTGGGCAATCATCGCAACCTCAGGCTGCACGTTCCTGGGCAAGATGGGCCAGGTGATCATGGACCCTTCGGTGCCCGTCGGTGCCTTGAAGGACCAACCCACTGAAGTGGCTTTCAGTCTCAACGCCAGCGCCACACTCAATGCCAACCCCAACAGCCTTGACGTGGAGCGCGAGCCCGGTGGCGCTCTGGCGCCAACCCCTTATGCCGTGAGCCTGAGTGCAGACGACCCGCGTGCCTTGACCGAAAAAGTCGGCAGCCTGCTGGCGTACCTGCAAGCGCAGTTCCCCGAGCAGCCCCTCGCGATGGAGCAAGAGGACGACTACGAAGCCCCGGCGGACGCGTCCGTGGAGGAGAGCACGCTCGGTCTCTACCAAGACCCGGCGGTGATACTGGAGCTACCCGGCCCACGCCCCCTCGCTGCAGCGCCCATAGCTACCCCCATCGCGATCAAGATCCTGCAATTACGCGATGACTCCCTGCTGCGCAACAGTACCTACCTGCTGCTGGACCAGGACCCAAAAAAAGCGCTGCGCAGCACCTATATCCGCGACGACGACTACCTGTTGTTCCCAGGCCAGTTCAAGTTCGTGCCCTTCGAACCCCTGCACGCCGACACCCGCTTCATCGCCGTGATCGCTGATTACAACAATCAGGAAGATGCCACTTGGCAGCAGATCCTGCGCATCGATCCGCGGGGCCGCCAGGTGGTGCTTTCGGTTCTGCTCGACGACACGCAGGTCCTGCTCAAGGAGGAGAGCTGATGCACGCCCATCGCCCTTCGCCGCCCCCACTTCCGTTCCAGGCAAGGAGTGCCCATGAACTCGCGTAACCCCGTGCTCTGGCCTGAGGGCCTTTTTGTAAAACCCCAACATTTCCAGCAGGCCGCACGCGCCAGCGATGCCGCCTTTCACCAGCGGTTGAGCAGCCTGAACGCCGCTTTCTTCGGCTTCAGCGAATTACAGTTGAACGACGAATACCTTTGCCTGGGCAAGGTCGCTATCACCCGCGCGCGCGGCATCATGCCGGACGGCACGGTGTTCGACATTCCAGGCGACCTGGCGCCGCCGCCCCCCCTGGAGATCGGTGCCGAGGTGTCGACCAACAGTGAGGTCTACCTTTGCCTGCCCTTGCGTACCGCTGGCGGTCGAGAGGTCAGCTGGCCCGACAACGCCGCCAATTTCCGCTACGTCGCCCAGGCACAGGAAATCAAGGACACCCACACTGCCGACGGCGACCTTGTGCAGATCGACCTGGCAGTACCCAACCTTCAGCTCAGGCTCCAGACGCAGGACAGCAGCACCTATACACGCCTCGCCCTGACCCGAATTCTGGAGCGCCGCCCTGACGGCAGCCTTCGACTGGACGAAACGTTCTACCCTACCGGCCTGAGCGTCAGTGCCGTGCCCGCGCTCAAGCGCTTTCTCGACGAAATCACCCACACCCTGCGCGAACGGGCACGCAACCTGGCTGCGCGCATCGGCTCGTCGAGCCAGTCCGGTGTCGCCGATATCCGCGACTTCAACCTGCTCCAGGCCATGAACCGCTGGTGGCCTTGCTTCCAGCATCTGGCACGCCAGCCCCAAGCACACCCCGAACAACTGTATCTCGCGATGAGCCAGGCCTGCGGCGAGCTGGTTACCTTCACCGATGAAAGCCGGCTGCCGCAGGAGTACCCGGCGTATCACCACAACGCCTTGCATGCCTCCTTCAAACCTTTGGAAGACACGCTGCGTCGCGCGCTAAGCACCGTGCTGCAGCCTCGTGCCCTGGCCCTGGCACTGGAGCACCTGCAGTACGGCGTGATGACAGCAACACTGGACGATCATCGGTTGCTCGAGCAGGCGGAGTTCATTCTCGCCGTGCGCGCCAACCTGCCACCGGAAACCCTGCGCCTGCAGTTCCCGCAAAAGGCCAAGGTCACCTCCCTGTCAGCCCTCGATGACCTCGTACCGCTGCAACTGCCGGGCATTCCGCTACGCCCCCTGCCCGTAGCCCCTAGAGAGCTGCCCTTCCACGCAGGTTTCAGCTACTTCGAACTGGACCGACGCGACGTGGCGTGGGACGCAATGAAAGGCAGCAATGGGTTTGGCTTCCATATCGCGGGGGACTTCCCAGGGCTCGAGTTGCAGTTCTGGGCGATACGGAGTGACGAAAAATGAACAACATTGCCGCAGGTGAAGGCCAGGAGAACCTACCCGGAGGGCTTTTCATGCTGAATACGAAGGGTGAGATCCGTGAGCCCCCTTCCAGCACCTCAGGCAGCAACGATGCCAACGGCTACCCCGCCGACCCAGACTTCCAACTGCGCGGCGGCTACAGCAACCCGATGGTGGACGCAGCGATGCCGCTGTTCGGCCTGGTAATGCGCCTACGCACACTGGATCAGTTGCCCCATATCGCCAACGTGCACGCACAGGTACGCAACCAGATCACCACCATCCTCGAGGAAGTGCGCCAGCACGCCTATGAGCCGGCGCACCTGCTGGCCTACTCCTACGCGCTTTGCCTGTACCTGGATGAAGCCGTGATGCACCGCCCTTGGGGCAGGAACTCGTGCTGGAGCCAGGAGCCTCTGCTGAGCATCTTCCATCACGAGACCTGGGGTGGAGAGAAGTTCTTCACGGTGCTCTCGCGGATGCTGCAAGAGCCGCAACGCTACAAGGACGTACTGGAGTTCATGTACCTGTGCCTATGCCTTGGTCTCAAGGGCAAGTACGGCATCGCGCCCAAGGGGGACGAGGCACTGCAGGCACTCACCGGCAAGTTGTACCAGGTGATTCGCGAACTACGCGGCCCACTGCCGGAACGCCTGTGCGAACCGCTTGGCGATGTAGCCCCCAGCAACTACCGGATGAACCGTCAATGGCCCTGGTGGAGCCCACTGGCGATTGGCGTGGCACTCATGACAGCAGCCTACGGCGTGTACAGCTATCGCCTGCATCGGATGACGGCCGAGGTGCTGCACTCGCTCAACGGGGTGCTGCAATAGCCGGCAAGCGAGCCCAACGACTGGACACAACGAATTAGCGAGGCTTGTGCCTCGTTGACAAGCCCATCGCTTGCGATGGCCGCGCCGCCTCGGGGTGTGCGTGTTTTATCCACATGGACGCAGGAGAATCTGCCATGCCGACACCCGCTTACATCAAGATCGAAGGCCAGACCCAGGGCAACATCACCGCTGGTGCCTTTACTCCCGACTCCGTCGGCAATGTGTTTGTCGAGGGTCACGAAGACGAGATCCTGGTACAGGAAATCAAACACCAGGTGACAGTGCCGACCGACCCACAAAGCGGTCAGCCATCAGGGCAGCGCATTCACAAGCCTTTCACCTTCACCAGCTCGCTGAACAAGGCTACACCCCTGATGTACCAGGCACTGGCCAGCGGCGAGATGCTGCCCACCGTTGAAGTGAATTGGTATCGCACGTCAACGGAAGGCAAGCAGGAGCATTTCTTCACCACCAAGCTGGAGGACGCCACCATCGTGGACATCAATACCGTCCTGCCTCATGCGCAAAACAAGGAAAACGCCGATTTCACCCAACTGATCCAAGTGTCGATGGCCTATCGCAAGATCTCCTGGACCCACATTGCCGCAGGTACCGAGGGTTCAGACGACTGGCGCAAACCGATCGTGTGACCTAGCTGGAGTGCCCGGGCTGGCTCGCCCTGCCTGGGCTTTTCAACGTCATCTGACGGCTGACAA
>NZ_JAVAYC010000036.1:0-41928 GCF_042709235.1 Pseudomonas sp. LS_2
GGCTCGGAGATGTGTAAAAAAGGCAGGCGTCGGCCTCTTCGCAGGCAAGCCCGCACCCACAAGTACCCACTGTTCTCGAAGGCAGTGCAGTACCTGTGGGAGCGGGTTTACCCGCGAAAAGGCCAACGCAATGTCGAACCTGTATTGGCCAGGGTAATGGGTTGTTTATAGCCCTACGACCGGGTCACCAACGTGACGCCTGGCTGACAGCGCTGTCAGTTTTCGCGGGTGGGTCAAAAACCGATATAGGCGTAGTACACCGGCGCCTCTGCCGTGGTCAGCAGCCCATGGGGCAGTAGGTCGTCGGCCACTGCCGGGTCGGGTACGTGCAGTGTCCACGGCGAGCCGTCGTCGGCGGGCGTTTGCTCCAGTACCGTGCCCAGCGCTCCCATGTCCGGCAGCCAGGCGGTGAAGCCGCTGCCCTTGAGGGCGCTGGTGGTCATGCCCAGGGCCTGGCAGATGGCGACCTTGGCGGCGATGTCGTCGCGGTCGGCCTGGCGCGAGGCGTCAATCAGCGCTATCAGCTCAGGGTCCAGCGGCAGGCTGCCATGGATCAGTTCGGGGCCTTGCTCCCAGGCTTCGGACGGGCAGTCCTTGTTTTCCGTGCGCAGGGGGATGTGCGGGTTGATCTCGGCCGGGTAGATGCGGCACACCAACGGGCGGGTTTCATAGATGGTGCACAGGTTGTCGGCATCCAGGTTGCGGCAACGACCGGGGTTGAACGCGGCAAAGGTCACCGACACACGTACCTCGCCGCTGCCGCAGGCCACCGGATGCGAGCGGCGCAGCACGTGCTCGCGCTGCTCGACCGGCATGCCAGGACCGTCGGCGACGAAGCCCTCGATCAGCACCACCACCTGGCCACCGGCCTGTGCCCACTGGCGCGACTCGGCCAGGGTCAGTGGCACGTGGTGGCCGGTGCAGCACTTGCCACAACCGGTGCAGGCGAAGCGGATAGAATCGTTCACCGTTTGCTGGTTTCCCATTCGGTAATGAAAGCCTGCTGGCGTTGGCGGTCGTACAGGCACAGCTCGGTGCCGGTGCGTTGCTTCATGTGCTTTTGCGGGTATACGCCTTCGATCAGCAACGCGCTGTAGGCGACTCGGTCGTCGAACTCGGCAGGCTTGCCCAGCACATGGGCATTCTTGAACTGGCTGGCGGCCAGGCAACTCTTGACCATCTGCTGGCGATAGTCGTTCCAGGCCTGGGTACTGGATGCCTGGGCCATGCCGCTGGCCATGGCGCAGGTCACGAGAAGGGCGCTAAGAAATTTCATACGGGATCCCAGGAAAAAACTTCGAGTGGCTGTCAATTATGCCCAAGCTGCCCAAGTCATCAAGAACCAACCTTTGTCGCCACGTATCAATGCTCGGCAAACGCCACCGCCCGCGCCGCCACCACCAGGCAGTCGGTCAGCTCGGGCGAGGAAAACTTGGTGAGGATTGCGTTGGCCCCGGCAAGCCTGGCCTTCTCGGCGCTCATGGCGCTGTCCAGCGAGGTGTGCAGCAGGACGTAGAGGTGCTTGAAGTCCGGGGTTTCGCGCACGGTGCGGGTGAAGGCATAGCCGTCCATCTCCGACATTTCGATGTCGGACACCACGATGTTGATTTCCTGGGCGGTGCCTTGCAGGTCCAGCAGCACGTTGATCGCTTCCTTGGCACTGCGCGCGGTGTGGCACTCGATGCCGAGGTTGCGCAGGGTGTGTACCGACTGCTGCAACGCGACCTGGCTGTCATCGACCACCAGGATATTGGTAGCTGCCAGAAGGCTTGCGTCCTCCTCGTTCAACTCGCCGGTTTTTGCCTCGGGCTCGGGCGGGGCGATGCCGTGGATGACCTTCTCGATGTCCAGCACCTGCACCAGGGTATTGTCGACCCGGGTCACGCCGGTGATGAACGAGCGGTTGCCCGAGCCGTAGGGCGGCGGCTTGATATCGGTGCTCAGGCAATGAACGATGCGGCTCACCGCTTGCACGTGCAGGCCCTGGCGCGAGCGGCTGATCTCGGTGACGATCAGGCAGCCGCCATCGGGGTCGGCCAGTGGCCGTTCGCCGATGGCGCGGGACAGGTCGATCACCGACAGCGAGTTGCCCCGCAGGGTGGCCACGCCTTTGACGTGCGGGTGCGATTCGGGGAGCTTGGTCAGCGGTGGGCAAGGAATGATCTCGCTGACCTTGAGCAGGTTGATCGCCATCAGCTTGCCGCTGCGCAGGGTGAACAGCAGCAGGGACAGCGAGTCCGCGCGGGCGTTTTGCGTGGCCATGGGCAACCTTGTATGTAAGGAATGGGGAGGATGCCAGGTTATCGGCCTGGTTTGGTCAGGCTTTAGATATGCCTTGAAGATGGCGGCCTATCGCAAGCCCAGGCGCTTGGCCAGGCGATTGAGGTTGGCCCGGTCCAACTCCAGCTCGCGCGCTGCCGCGGCCCAATTGTCGTGATGACGTGCCAGGCACGCCTCGATCACCTGGCGCTGATAGGCGTCCAGCGCTTCTCGCAGCCCGCCTTGCGGCGGCTCGGCGAGTACTTCCGGGGCGCTGGAGGGCAACTCAGGCGCAGGTTGTGATGGGCGCAGATCGAGGTCATGGGCTTCCAGGGTAAGAATGCGCGGGCGCTTGGGCTGCTGGCCTAGGGCCTTGAGCGCAGAGCGACCGATCAGGTGCTCCAGCTCGCGCACGTTGCCCGGCCAGTCGTATGCCAGCAGCGCCGACTGCGCCTCGGCGCTCAGGCGCAGGCTGTTCAGGCCCAGGCGCGAGCGGTTCTGTTCGAGGAAGTAACCGGCGATCAACAGCACGTCGCGACCACGCGTGCGCAGGGCGGGTACCTGCAAAGGGTAGACGCTCAGGCGGTGGTAGAAGTCGGCGCGGTAGCGGCCCTGGCGCACTTCCTCGGCCAGGTCGCGGTTGGTCGCCGCGATCAGGCGTACATCCACCTGGTGCTCACGGTCCGAGCCCAGACGTTGCAGCTGGCCGCTCTGCAATACGCGCAGCAGCTTGGCCTGGACGGTCAGGGGCAGTTCACCTACCTCATCGAGGAACAGTGTGCCGCCATTGGCCAGCTCGAACTTGCCACGGCGTTCGCCATGGGCGCCGGTGAAGGCGCCGCGCACGTGGCCGAACAGCTCGCTTTCCACCAAGGTGTCGGGCAATGCGGCGCAGTTCAGGCTGATCAGTGGCTTGCCGGCGCGTTGGCTGGCGCGGTGCAGGGCCTGGGCTACCAGTTCCTTGCCGACGCCGGTTTCGCCGGTGATCAGCACGGTCAGGTCGCTGCCGCCGACCAGGCGTATCTCCTCCACCAGGCGTTTGTGCGCCTGGCTCTGGCCGATCAGTTCCTTGTCCTGGCCGCTGGCCTGGCGATACACCTCGGCGCGCTGGTGCTCGTCCTCGGCGCGCAGGGCCAGGTTCTCGATGCGCTCGGCCACCGTGACGGTGGCGGCGGCAAGGCTGGCGAACGCTTGCAAGGCTTCCAGCTCCAGGCTCTGGAACTGCCCAGGCTCAAGGGCGTCGAGGGTGACCAGGCCCCATGGGCGCTCATCGACCATCAACGGGCAGCCCATGCAGTCGTGCACCTCGAGGTCGGCATGGGCGTCAGCCACCAACCCATCGTAGGGGTCGGGCAGGTCGCTGTCGCTGGCGAAGCGGGTGGGCTCGGGGCGGCTGAGCAGAATCTGGAAGCGCGGATGCTCGCTGACCCGGAAGCGCCGCCCGAGGGTGTCGGGCGACAGGCCGTCTACTGCCAGCGGGACCAGCCATTCGCCATCCAGACGCAGCAACGCAGCGGCATCGCACGGCAGCAGGTTGCGCATGGCCTGCAGCAAGCGGCGGTAGCGCTCCTGGTCGGGCAGGTCGCGGGACAGGTCGCTGACCAGGGGGAGGAGGGTGGTCAGCAGCGGCTTTGCGGTCATAAGGACTCCTTTTGGTCGGAATGACTATACGCCGGTCTGTGTCATTTTGACCGTTATTGTTTCAAGCTATTGATTTTATTGATTTTTAAACTTGGCATGATTGCTGAAATACCAAAGGCAACCTTACGAAGCCCCTGGCTCAGGAGTCACTACCATGCTTACCGCCGACCAACGTGCAATCGTCAAAGCCACCGTCCCGCTGCTGGAAAGCGGCGGCGAAGCGCTGACCACTCACTTCTACAAGATGATGCTCAGCGAATACCCCGAAGTGCGCCCGCTGTTCAACCAGGCCCACCAGGCCAGCGGCGACCAGCCGCGCGCCCTGGCCAACGGCGTGCTGATGTACGCCCGTCACATCGACCAGCTGGAAAAACTGGGCGGCCTGGTCGGGCTGATCATCAACAAGCATGTAGCCCTGCAGATCCTGCCCGAGCACTACCCAATCGTCGGCAGCTGCCTGCTGCGTGCCATCGAGGAAGTGCTCGGCAAGGACATCGCTACCCCGCAGGTCATCGAAGCCTGGGGCGCGGCCTACGGCCAGTTGGCTGACATCCTCATCGGTGCCGAAGAGAAGATCTACAAGGAGAAGGAAGAAGCCGTGGGCGGCTGGCGTGGTGTGCGCGAGTTCCGCGTGGCGCGCCGGGTGCAGGAAAGCAGCGAAATCGTCTCGTTCTACTTCGCCCCGGTCGATGGCCAGCCGGTACTGCTGGCCGAGCCGGGCCAGTACATTGGCTTGCAGGTGTTCGTCGATGGCGTGGAGCAGCGCCGCAACTACTCGCTGTCGGCCCTGGGCGATGGCAAGCAGTACCGCATCAGCGTCAAGCGCGAACCTGGCGGCAAGGTCTCCAACCAACTGCACGACCAGCTTCAGGAAGGCGACCTGATCAACCTGTTCACGCCCTCCGGCGAGTTCACCCTGACCGACAGCGACAAGCCCTTGGTGCTGCTCAGCGGTGGCGTCGGCATCACCCCGACCCTGGCCATGCTGGAAGCTGCGCTCAAGACCCAGCGCCCGGTGCACTTCATCCACTGCGCGCGCAATAGCTCGGTGCACGCCTTCCGTGACTGGGTCGATGCCCTGGCCGAGCGTCACCCGCAGCTCAAGCGCTTCTACTGCTACGGCGAAGACGATGGCAGCAGCAAGGTCGACGCCGTGGGTGTCCTGACCCAGGAGCTGCTGGGCGAATGGCTGCCGAGCGACCGCGACCTGGACGCCTACTTCCTCGGCCCGAAAGGTTTCATGGCGGCCATGCGCCGTCACCTGAAAGGGCTCGGTGTGCCAGAAGCGCAGAGCCGCTACGAGTTCTTCGGCCCGGCTTCGGCGCTGGAGTAACCGGCCGGCACGCCCTTGCGCATCGGGGGCGTGCCAGTTGTCGAACCCATCGCGGGGCAGGCTTGCTTGCCCCGCGATCGCGCGTGCGCGCTTTCTATATAAGGAAGGGAATACGCAACACTGCGGGATCTTTCAGCTTTAATCCTCCTTTAATCACGGTATCCTTCACTTCGGCTGTCGAGGGGCGTTCGCCTGCGCGGCATCCGGGCTACCGCATTTTTGCGGGCGACGTTGAACCGACGTCGTTCCGGCCGGTCCTAGATCACCACGGATAGCCACAGCGCTGTCACGCCGCTTCCTCGACGCATCCCAATGGCCACGCCGGCGTGTAGACTGGCGCCCTTTCGGGCGGCACGCGCTGCCACTATCCATCGAAGGAATCGGCAATGAACGAACAAACCTTGCGCCTGAATCGGGAACGGCGCTTTCTGGTGCTGCTGGGGGTGATCTGCCTCTCCCTGATCGGTGGCGCGCTGTACATGCAGGTCGTACTCGGCGAGGCGCCTTGCCCGCTGTGCATCCTGCAGCGCTATGCCCTGCTGCTGATCGCGCTGTTCGCCTTCATCGCTGCCGCCATGCCGGGGCGGCGCAGCCTGACGTTCTTCGAAGCCTTGGTCGTGCTCAGCGCGATCGGTGGAATCGTTGCGGCGGGCAACCATGTGTATATACTCGCCAACCCGGCGGTCAGTTGCGGCATCGATACCTTGCAACCGATCGTCGACGACCTGCCCCTGGCGCGGGTCTGGCCATTGGCGTTCCAGGTCGACGGTTTCTGCTCCACGCCGTACCCGCCGATCCTCGGCCTTTCCCTGGCGCAATGGGCGCTGGTGGCCTTTGTCCTCACCGCCATCCTGGTGCCTCTGGGCATCTACCGGAACCGGCGCCGGGCTTAGACAAAAGTACCGATTTCGCGCAAGTCTGTTGCACGGTGCGAAACCTGGGAAATGTTTCCCAAGGGCTGACCTGAATCAGCGACAAACCCCTTTAGTACGTGGCCTGCAGGCTTGTTTCGAGGGGTGCGACAAACTGTCGCGAAGTTGATTTTTTGGGCGCTATTGTTACGAATCCTGCAAAAGACTGTTGCTCAATAAGTCATAGTCAAGGGGGGGCGACCTATCTACAATCGCCCCCAATTTCCGTTCGGCACCGCTTGCGAGTCGCAGGATCGAAGGAAGCCCCAGCGCTCCTTTTGCTGACTTCGTCAAGTTCCGCCCGGCGGTGATCCGGGCGGACATCCCTCCGCGTTTTCCGCACCAAATGGACTTGGTCTGAAGTACAGGCCGTTAGCCTAAGAAATCTAAGCACCATCAAAACCCGCTTGACGCCAGGTCCTGCAGTCGGACCCCAGGCAGGAGCGAATTCGAGCCCGAAATGCTAACGCTTGGCAGGACGAAGTGTTGGCGACCAAAACACAAATTGCATTGAAGCAAGCTGATCTAGAGGTCGTGAGATGAGTAAAAAGCGTTACCCCAGACTGTTTGGCATATTGCCCTTTTTAGGCATGCTTTTACTCAGCGGGTGTGAATGGACCCTGCTTGATCCGAAGGGCCAGGTGGGTGTCGAGCAGAAGGAGCTGATCCTGATCGCTACCGGCCTCATGCTGCTGGTCGTCGTGCCTGTCATCATCATGACCCTGGTGTTCGCCTGGAAGTACCGTGCTTCCAACAAGGCCGCCACCTACACCCCCGACTGGTCGCATTCGACCAAGATCGAGGCCGCGGTGTGGATCATCCCGATCCTGATCATCATCGCCCTGGGTTACGTCACCTACCACTCCACCCACAAGCTGGACCCGTACCGTCCACTGGATTCCGATGTGAAGCCGGTGCAGATCGACGTGGTCGCGCTGGACTGGAAATGGCTGTTCATCTACCCGGAACAAGGCATCGCCACGGTCAACAAGATCGTCTTCCCGGCCAACACCCCGGTTAACTTCCGTGTCACCTCGGACGCCGTGATGAACTCGTTCTTCATCCCCGCACTGGGCGGCCAGATCTACGCCATGGCCGGCATGACCACCAAGCTGCACCTGATCGCCAACGAGAACGGCGAGTTCGACGGTATCTCGGCGAACTACAGCGGTGCGGGCTTCACCGGTATGAAATTCAAGGCTACCGCCACCTCCCAGGCCGACTTCGAAGCATGGGTCGCCGAGGTCAAGCAGTCGCCGAAGAAGCTGGACGAGGCTGAATACAGCGCCTTGGCCAAACCAAGCGAAAACAACCCAGTCGCGCTGTACAGCGAGGCATCGGCTGACCAGTTCCAGCGCATCGTCGACAAGTACGAAGGCATGAACCGCGGTCGTCCGAACCACGAAGAAGCAGGCAGCAAAGAGCTGGCCACTACCAAGGGTGTGGATTCGAGTATGCAACCAGCTGCCGGTGCAGAGGAGTAAGAGATGTTCGGTAAATTATCCCTGGAGGCGATACCTCACGACCCGATAGTCTTGGTGACACTCGCCTTGATTGCGGTCGGTGGTATTGCCTTGGTCGGTGCAATCACCTATTTCCGCAAGTGGACCTACTTGTGGAGCGAGTGGTTGACCACGGTCGACCACAAGAAGATCGGGGTGATGTACATCATCGTCGCGATGGTCATGCTGCTGCGCGGCTTCGCCGACGCCATCATGATGCGTACCCAGCTGGCGATGGCCACCTCCGGCTCCGAAGGCTACCTGCCGCCTGAACACTATGACCAGATCTTCACCGCCCACGGTGTGATCATGATCATCTTCATGGCGATGCCGTTCTTCACCGGCCTGATGAACCTGGCCCTGCCTCTGCAGATCGGTGCACGTGACGTTGCCTTCCCGTTCCTGAACTCCCTGAGCTTCTACCTGCTGCTGGCAGGCGTGCTGCTGGTCAACATCTCGCTGGGCGTCGGTGAATTCGCCAAGACCGGCTGGGTTGCCTACCCGCCGCTTTCGGGCATCGAGTACAGTCCGGGCGTGGGTGTGGACTACTACATCTGGGCGCTACAGCTCTCAGGCTTGGGTACGACACTCACCGGCGTGAACTTCCTGGTCACCGTGGCCAAGATGCGCGCACCTGGCATGAAGCTCATGGACATGCCGATCTTCACCTGGACCTGCACCTGGGCCAACGTGCTGATCGTCGCTTCGTTCCCGATCCTGACCGCCGCACTCGCCCTGCTGACCGTTGACCGTTATCTGGACTTCCACATCTTCACCAACGACCTTGGTGGGAACCCGATGATGTACGTCAACCTGTTCTGGGCGTGGGGTCACCCTGAGGTCTACATCCTGATCCTGCCGGCCTTCGGCGTGTTCTCGGAAGTCACCTCGACCTTCTCCAGCAAGCGCCTGTTCGGCCACCACGCGATGATCTACGCGTCGGGTGCGATCGCCGTACTGGGCTTCGCGGTCTGGCTGCACCACTTCTTCACCATGGGTGCCGGCGCCAGCGTCAACACCTTCTTCGGCCTGGCGACGATGCTGATCTCCATTCCGACGGGTGTGAAGCTGTTCAACTGGCTGTTCACCATGTACCAGGGCCGAGTGCGCTTCACCTCGCCAATGCTCTGGACCCTGGGCTTCATGGTCACCTTCTCCATCGGTGGCATGACCGGCGTCCTGCTGGCCGTTCCAGGTGCTGACTTCGTACTGCACAACAGCCTGTTCGTGATCGCCCACTTCCACAACGTGATCATCGGTGGCGCAGTATTCGGCTACATCGCAGGTTTCGTGTTCTGGTTCCCGAAAGCCTTCGGCTTCACCCTGAACGAGAAGTGGGGCAAGGCCTCCTTCTGGCTCTGGATCTCGGGCTTCTACGTTGCGTTCATGCCGCTGTACGCCCTGGGCTTCATGGGCATGACCCGTCGCCTGAACCACTCCGACAACCCGCTGTGGGAACCCTACCTGTACGTTGCCGTGGTCGGCGCCGTGATGATCCTGGGCGGTATCGCCTGCCAGCTGATCCAGCTGTACGTGTCGGTCCGCGACAGCAAGCAGAACCTGGACGTCACTGGCGACCCATGGGGCGGCCGTACCCTGGAATGGTCGACTTCGTCGCCACCTCCGTTCTACAACTTCGCCCACATGCCTGAGAAGGTAGGCCTGGACGCTTGGCACGAAGCCAAGGAAGCCGGTGTCGCCTACAAGGTGCCGGGCAAGTACGAGCCGATCCACATGCCAAGCAACACCTCCACCGGTCTGTTCATGGGTCTGTTCCTGACCGTGTTCGGCTTCGCCTTCATCTGGCACATCTGGTGGCTGGTGGCTGCAAGCCTGGTTGCAACCGTTGTTGTCTTCGTTCGCCACGCAGCACGTGACGACCAGGGCTACATGGTTCCGGCCGAGGAAGTGGCGCGTATCGAAGGCGAGCGTCTGAAGGCGTTGGCCCAGGCCGGTGCACTGCCAGCTGGCGGCGCACGTGTCGAATCGTTTGAGCGGGTGTAACCAATGTCCAGTCAAGTAATGCACGGTGAAGCACATGGTCACGACCATGGGCACGACGATCACCACCACGACTCGGGCCAGATGACCGTATTCGGTTTCTGGCTCTACCTGATGACCGACTGCATCCTGTTTGCGTCGCTCTTCGCTACCTACGCGGTGCTGTCCGGCAGTTTTGCCGGCGGCCCGTCGGGTCACGACATCTTCCAGCTCGACTTCGTGCTGGTTGAAACCGCACTGCTGCTGCTGTCCTCGATCACCTTCGGCTTCGCCATGCTGAAGTTGTTCGCCGGTAACAAGGCAGGCGTGCTGGGCTGGTTGGCCGTGACCTTCCTGTTCGGTGCCGGCTTCATCGCGATGGAAATCTATGAATTCCATCACCTGATCGTCGAAGGCTACGGCCCGCAGCGCAGTGCGTTCCTGTCGGCGTTCTTCGCGCTGGTAGGTACCCACGGTCTGCACGTGACTGCTGGCCTGATCTGGATGGCGATCCTGATGTACCAGATCCAGACCAAGGGCATCACCCCGACCGTGAAAACCCGCATGAGCTGCCTGAGCCTGTTCTGGCACTTCCTGGACGTGGTCTGGATCTGCGTCTTCACCGTCGTCTACCTGCTGGGAGTCCTGTAATGGCTAACGCACACGACACTGCTCACCACGAAGGCAACCACGGCAGCGTGAAGTCCTACATGATCGGCTTCATCCTGTCGATCATCCTGACTGCCATCCCGTTCGGCCTGGTGATGTACCCAAGCTTGCCGAAGAACCTGACCGTCCTGATCGTGGTGGCCATGGCCGTCATCCAGGTGGTGGTACACCTTGTGTACTTCCTGCACATGGACCGCTCGAAAGAGCAGCGCTCCAACGTGTCGACGTTCCTGTTCACCGTTCTGGTTATTGCACTGCTGGTCGGCCTGTCGCTGTGGATCATGTTCAGCATCCACATCGAAATGATGGCCAAGTGAGGTAAGACTGCATGTCCGTGAAGCACTTTATCCAAATCACCAAACCGGGGATCATTTTCGGTAACGTGCTTTCCGTGGCAGGCGGTTTCTTCCTCGCCTCGGGCGGGCATGTGGATTTCGCCCTGTTCCTGGCGGTGGTTGTCGGTACTTCCCTGGTCGTCGCGTCCGGTTGCGTGTTCAACAACTGCATCGACCGCGACATCGACCTGAAGATGGAACGTACCAAGAACCGCGTCATGGTTCAGGGCGGCATGCCACTGCCGCTCGCACTGGCCTACGCCACCCTGCTTGGGGTGGCGGGCTTCAGCATGCTGTACATCCAGGCCAACCCGCTGGCGGCGTTCTGCGCGCTGGTCGGGTTCGTCATCTACGTCGGCTTCTACAGCCTGTGGCTCAAGCGCAAGTCGGTGCATGGCACCTTGGTGGGCAGCCTGTCCGGTGCCATGCCGCCGGTGATCGGCTACTGCGCGGTGAGCAACAGCTTCGACATGGCCGCAGTGACTCTGCTGGTGATGTTCAGCCTGTGGCAGATGCCACACAGCTTCGCCATCGCCATCTTCCGCTTCAAGGACTACAGCGCCGCCAACATCCCGGTATTGCCGGTGGCACGCGGTATCCTCGCGGCGAAGAAGCAGATCGTGCTGTACGTGCTGGCCTTCGTGCTCGCTACCTTGATGCTCACCCTTGGCGGTTACGCAGGCCTGGGTTACCTCGCCGTCGCCGCAGCCATGGGCCTGTACTGGCTGTACATGGCCTGGGGTGGCTACAAGGCCGAGGACGACAGCAAATGGGCGCGCAAGGTGTTCGGCTTCTCCATCCTCACCGTCACTGCCCTGAGCGTGATGATGTCGGTGGACAGCCAGACCGCCGCCGATGTGCTGATGACCTACGCACGCTGACAGCTCTGCCTGTTACACGAAACCCCGGCCCTGGTGCCGGGGTTTTTTGCCTGGGGCCTTCTCGCTGCCCCGTCGCAATGCTTCCTGCTGCCTGCGCCATTACTCGCAGCCTAAGGTGCCCCTCCCACACCAAGGAGGCATACCCATGGGCGTTTTCACTGTCTACTTCTGCGGCACCGGCTCCCACAGTTTCGATACCACGAACCCCAACTTCTGGAATGGCGAGCTGGTCTCGACCCTGGCCGCCAACGATGCCGGGCGGGAGTTCGTCGACTGGATCGCCGTCGACGGCCCCGGCAGCGGCAACCTGCAGAGCGACCTGTTGTTCGTCGAGGGGGGCGGGCACTTCCAGATCACTGGCACTCTGTTCGGCAGCGGCTGGAACGAGAACGTCCAGCATGCGCTGCAGGTCATCAAGGGCAAGCTCAACTGGCAACGCAAGAAGCTCACACAGCAGGAGTACGACGGTCTCAAGCGTGCCGGCATCCCGATCCCCGATGCCAGCGCGGGAGGCTCGTGGTTCTGGCGCACGTACGACTATGGGGACCGCCTGGTGACACCCCAGGCGTTGCAGGAGCAGCTCATCAGGCAGATGCGCAAACCGTTGATCCCCACTACCGTCAACCTGGTGGGCTGGAGCCGTGGCGGCATCAGCTGCCATATGTTGGCCAACGCCATGGCCGAGGATCCGGAACTGGGAGGTGTGAAGGTCAACATCTTCGCCATCGACCCGGTGCCGGGCGCGGGCAATGTGCAGCACGAGCGCGTGCAGCTGAAAACCAACGTCAAGGAGTACGTGGGCTACTATGCGCGCGACGAGCGTTCCAAGGGCTTTGCCTGTGTCATCCCGATCATGCCCTTCAAGTCGCGCATCAGCATCTTCCCGTTACCGGGGCGTCACGCAACCCTTGTGGGCAACGCTTCGACCGATGGTGCGAGCAGCGGCAAGGTTTTGATCGAACCGGGGCAGGTCGTGCGGCACTTCGCTGAGGTATGCCTGACTCGCTGGGGTACTCGCCTGAACAAGCGCCTGCAACTCGATCAGGCAATGCTCGACAAGTACCACCGGGCCATGGCCGCGGCAGACGGGCAGTACCGGGCCATGCGCAAACAGTCCTACACCGTGGTCACCGAGGGCGACGACGAGCGCCTCGTCCACCATGGCATGATCGGCACGGAATTCCGCAAGGTCCAGGGCGATCCGTTCGACCCCGCCGATGGCCTCGCCCAGTCGCCGCAGGACGCGGACAACTACAAGTCCTTGCGCTGACAGGGCAGGGCGGCCAGCGTTCGTATGGCCGCCTCTTTACATCCCCTGGCGGGCCGATTATCTTCTGCCTCGGCCACCGCAGTGGCCAACGTCGCTCGGACGGTTCCGGGCGCTTACGTCTCTCGAGGAAAGCATGGCCGACCAAGGTTCGCCGCGCCGCTTTGCGCGCATCGATCGTCTCCCCCCCTACGTCTTCAACATCACCGCCGAACTGAAGATGGCTGCCCGCCGTCGCGGCGAGGACATCATCGACCTGAGCATGGGTAACCCCGACGGGGCCACGCCACCGCACATCGTCGAGAAGCTGGTGCAAGTCGCCCAGCGCGAAGACACCCACGGCTATTCCACCTCCCGGGGCATTCCACGCCTGCGCCGCGCCATCTCGCGCTGGTACCAGGAACGCTACGAGGTGGAGATCGACCCGGAAAGCGAAGCCATCGTTACCATCGGCTCGAAAGAAGGCCTGGCGCACCTGATGCTGGCCACCCTCGACCAAGGCGACACCGTGCTGGTGCCCAACCCCAGCTACCCCATTCATATCTACGGCGCGGTGATCGCCGGTGCCCAGGTGCGCTCCGTGCCGCTGGTGCCGGGCGTAGACTTCTTCAACGAGCTGGAGCGGGCGATTCGCGAGTCGATCCCCAAGCCGAAGATGATGATTCTCGGCTTTCCCTCCAACCCTACCGCCCAGTGCGTCGAGCTGGACTTCTTCGAGCGCGTGGTGGCCCTGGCCAAGCGCTACGACGTGCTGGTGGTGCATGACCTGGCCTACGCCGACATCGTCTACGACGGCTGGAAGGCGCCTTCGATCATGCAGGTGCCGGGCGCCAAGGACATCGCGGTGGAATTCTTCACCCTGTCCAAGAGCTACAACATGGCCGGCTGGCGCATCGGTTTCATGGTCGGCAACCCGCAGTTGGTCAGTGCCCTGGCGCGAATCAAGAGCTACCACGACTACGGCACCTTCACCCCCTTGCAGGTAGCGGCCATTGCCGCGCTGGAAGGCGACCAACAGTGCGTGCGCGACATCGCCGAGCAGTACCGCCAGCGCCGCAACCTGCTGGTCAAGGGCCTGCACGAACTGGGCTGGATGGTCGAGAACCCCAAGGCGTCGATGTACATCTGGGCGAAGATCCCGCCAGCCTATGCCCACCTGGGCTCGCTGGAGTTCTCCAAGAAGCTGCTGGCCGAAGCCAAGGTGTGCGTGTCGCCGGGCATCGGTTTCGGCGACTACGGCGACGACCACGTGCGCTTCGCGCTGATCGAGAACCAGGACCGTATTCGCCAGGCGATCCGCGGCATCCGCCAGATGTTCCGGGCCGACGGTCTTATCAGCAAGTGAGCCAGGATGGCCGCCGATGGGCGGCCATTTTTTTTGCATTACCCCTCTTCTCAGCCACCTTGGCTTCGATTACAAATGGCGCCGCGGGCCTTGCCCCGATAACAACAACCTTTCCCCTCCGTGCCATCATGTCCGAACAGAACCCTTGCCTTACCTGCGGCGCCTGCTGCGGCTACTTCCGTGTGTCCTTCTTCTGGGGTGAGTGCCAGTCCTCCGGCGGGACGGTGCCCGACGACCTGGTGGTACAGATCAATCCGACCCGCGTGGCGATGATCGGCACCGATGCCAAGCCCTGCCGCTGCATCAGCCTGGACGGCGAGATCGGCAAGCAGGTGGGATGCACCATCTACGAGAACCGCTCCACGCCCTGTCGCGAGTTCGACGCTTCCTGGGAAAACGGGGGGCACAACCCCAGTTGTGACGACGCCAGGGCGGCCTATGGCCTACCACCGCTCGAGGCCAACGAACCGCTCTGGCCGGGCGATGGCAGCGCCCGGGTCGCCTGATGCACTGAAGCGTTAAGGCGCTTTGCGGCGCAGCACTGTGCCGCTACCGCTGGTCGGTTGGATCCAAC
Organism: Pseudomonas sp. LS_2; assembly: GCF_042709235.1. Classification (NCBI taxonomy): domain Bacteria; kingdom Pseudomonadati; phylum Pseudomonadota; class Gammaproteobacteria; order Pseudomonadales; family Pseudomonadaceae; genus Pseudomonas; species Pseudomonas sp. LS_2. The sequence goes on from NZ_JAVAYC010000036.1 coordinate 14,698, forward strand.
CTTTATCAGCCTACAGCCCGCGGAATACGCGGGTTCTAGCAAAAGTATTAGCACCATTTGCTCTGCTCGGCGGCTCGCTGCCTGGCGCTGAGCGACTACACATTCCATCAATGGAAAATCTGTAGTCGCCAAGGTCAGGCCATTCGACTCGACGCGTGTGTTGGTTTCCCGGTGTCGCACGCCCTTCAAGGAATGAATCGCCTGATCCACGTAAGGAGCTCTTCGTGGACAGACGTGTCGCCCCCGTTTCGCCAACCCACCTTTCCCATTTGTCATTAGCCGTGAGCCTGGCCATTGGCGGCCTGCTGCTCACCCCAATGGAACAGGCGCTGGCAGCCTGTACCACCGCCGCTAGCGTGGTGACTTGCAGCGGTGCCGCAAACCCCTTGGCCCCGAGCTACAGCAACAGCGCCAACGGGCTGACCGTCAACGTCAACGCCGGGGCCTCGGTGGGCGTCCTGCTGGGCGTAGGCGGCACGGCGATGTCGTTGCTGGGCAACAACGTCACCCTGAACAACTCCGGGCGTATCGACCCGTCGTTGCTGGGCGCCATCAGCCTGCTGAGCACGGGTACGCGGATCGGCAATACCAACAACAGCACGGTCGTGGTCAACAACAATGCCGGCGGTATGCTCATGGGTACCGGCGGTCTGCTGGGCGTCAACCTGGCCAACCTCAACGGCGTGGCGTTGGATATCACCAACGGTTCCGGTGGTACCACGACCATTACCAACGCAGGCACCATCGGCTCATCGATCATTACGGCCGGGGTCATTACCGAAGACACCCCGACCGTCGCAGTCAGCGGCGGCGGTGCGGTGACCATGACCAATACGGCGACCGGCAGCATCACCGGCCGCATGGCATTCCAGGCCTCGGCCGCCGGCAACACCTTCACCAACGCCGGTACCATCAATGGCAGCCTGTCGATGGGGGCCGGTTCCACCAACCGCTTCAATGCCATCACCGGATCCTCCGTCAACCGTGGAGCCGGTGTCGGTGTGAACCTGCTGGTGGTGAGCAACCCGAACCTGGCCTTCGCCGCAGCGGGGGTAGTCGATGGCGGCGCTGGCGGCACCAACACCCTGGCCCTGCAGAACGCCATCGGCGGCGGTAGCGGCACGGGTGGCACCGGCACCATCAACGCTTCCAACTACATCAATTTCAGCCGCCTGGTGGTCGACAGCGGTACCTGGACCCTGGTCGGTTCACTGCTCAGCGGCACCACCCAGACCACGCTCAATGGCGGGGTGCTCAACTTCGACAACTCCGGCGCTTTCGGCAGCGGTGGCATCATCGCCAACGGCGGGGCCCTGCAGGGCACCATTGCCGGCCTGAGCCTGGCCAATGCCCTGACGCTCAATGCTGGCCTGAGCGTGGGGGGCGCCACCGACATGGCGCTCAATGGCGTGCTCAGCGGCGCAGGCGGGCTGGTCAAGACTGGAGCTGGCCTGTTGACCCTCGGCGGCACCAATACCTACACCGGCGGTACCACCCTTACCGCTGGCGGCCTGAACCTCACCAGTGCCGGCGCGTTGAGTGGCGCCCTGAACGTCACCGGCAACGGCAGCCTGCAAGGCAGCGTGCCCCTGGTGTTGAACAACGCTGTGCAGCTCACTGGCGCCAGCCTGAGCCTGCCAGGCAGCAATGCCCTCACCCTGGGCGGTGTCGTCAGTGGTTCCGGTGGCCTGGTGAAAAGCGGCAGCGGCAACCTGTCGTTGACCGGCACCAATACCTACAGCGGCGGCACCACCCTTGGCGGCGGTACCTTGACCCTGGGCAACAGCGCCGCCATGGGCACCGGCGCCCTCGCGCTGACCGGTAATAGCACCCTGGCCGCCAGCAGCGACATCATCCTCGACAACGCCATCAATCTGGGCAGCAGCATCCTGACCCTGCCGGGCCTTGCGGCCACCACCCTCAATGGCGTGGTCTCCGGCACCGGCGGCCTGGTCAAGGACGGCGCGGCCAGCCTGACCATAAACGGCAACAACACCTTCAGTGGCGGCACTACAGTCAACGCCGGCCTCCTGACCCTTGGCAACAGCAATGCCCTGGGCACTGGCGCGCTGACGCTGGGCGGCAACATCAGCCTTGATGCCAGCACCGCAGTGAGCGTGGCGAACGCCATCAACCTGGGCGCCAACACCCTCAACCTGCTGGGTACCAGCGCCACGATCCTGGGCGCAGTGATCAGCGGTACCGGCGCGCTGGTCAAGAACGGCGCGGCGGACCTCAACCTCAATGGCAACAACACCTTCAGCGGTGGAGTGACCCTCAACACCGGCAAGTTGACCGTGGGCAACAACAATGCCCTGGGCGGTGGCGCCTTGACCCTGGGTGGCAACGCCAGCCTCGACGCCAGTACGGCGGTCAACTTGGGCAACGCCATCAGCCTGGGCGCCAACACCCTGAGCCTGCTGGGCACCAGCGCCACTACCCTTGGCGGTGTAATCAGCGGCACCGGCGCCCTGGTGAAGAATGGCGCTGCGAACCTCACCCTCAACGGCGCCAACACCTTCAGCGGCGGTACCACGCTCAATGCCGGCGTGCTGACCGTGGGCAACAACAGCGCCTTGGGCACTGGTGCGCTGACCCTGGGTGGCAACGCCAGCCTCGATGCGGGCGTGGCAGTCAACCTGGGCAATGCCATCAACCTGGCGAGCAACACCCTGACCCTGGTGGGGAGCAGCGCAACTACCCTGGGTGGTGTCATCAGCGGCACGGGCGCATTGGTCAAGAACGGCAGCAGCAACCTGACCCTGACCGGCACCAATACCTTCAGCGGCGGCCTGACCCTCAATGCCGGTACCCTGACCCTGGCCAGTGCAGCGGCCCTGGGGACCGGCGCATTATCCGTCGGCGGCCCGGCCACCCTGGTCAACAGCGCTGCCATGACCTTGAACAACGCGGTCAACCTGGGGGCCAACCTGACCCTGAGTACCCCCAACAACCTCACCTTGGGCGGCAACCTCAGTGGCGTTGGCGGGCTTATCAAGAGCGGCGCGGGCGTGCTCACCCTGACGGGCAATAACAGTCAGACCGGCACCACCGCGCTCAATGCCGGCACCCTGGTGCTGGGCAGCGCCACGGCCTTGGGCAGTGGCGCATTGAACGCCGCTGCCAACACCACCCTGGACACTTCGGTGGCCGGACTGAGCGTGGGCAATGCCATCAACCTGGCAGGCAACCTCAACCTCGCTGGCAGCAACGACCTGACCCTCGGCGGGGTGGTCGCAGGCGTCGGCGGCCTCACCAAGAACGGCACCTCCACCCTGACCCTCAATGGCGCCAACGCCTACTTTGGTGCGACCAACCTCAATGCCGGGCGTATCGTACTCGGCAGCAATACCGCGTTGGGTACTGGCGCGCTCAACGCCGCTACCGGTACCCAATTGGACGCCAGTACCGCCGTCACGCTCGCCAACGCGGTGAACCTGGCCGGCGCACTGACCATCGATGGCGGTGCCGACCTGGGCCTGGGCGGGCTGGTCAGTGGTGCAGGCAGCCTGGTCAAGAACGGCAATGCCACGCTCACCCTCTCCGGCGCCAACACCTACCTCGGCGGTACCACCCTCAACGCCGGTGGGCTTGTGCTCGGCAACGGCGCGGCACTGGGCGTGGGCACGTTGACCGTGGCCGGTGCCGGGACCCTGGACAACAGCGCAGCGATCAGCGTTGGCAACGCGATTACCCTGGATGCCGACCTCACCCTTGGCGGCAGCAACAACCTCGTGCTCGGTGGGTTGATCGACGGCACCGGCCGTCTGATCAAGAACGGCAGCGCCACCTTGTCCCTCAACGGTCTGAACACCTACGCCGGTGGCACCCTGCTCAATGCTGGCACCCTGGTAGTGGGCAACGGCAGTGCCCTCGGCACCGGCGAGCTCACCGTAGGCGGCGTGGCCAGCCTGGACAACAGCGCTGCGCTGGCCCTGGGCAACAGCATCGGCCTGAATGCCGACCTGACCCTGGTCGGCAGCAACGCCCTGTCCCTCGGTGGCGTCATCAGCGGGGCAGGGCAGCTGGTCAAGAACGGCAGCGCCACGCTTACCCTGGAGGGCATCAACACCTTCAGCGGCGGCACTACCCTCAACGCCGGTGGCCTGGTAGTGGGCAACGGCAGCGCCCTGGGCAGCGGTGCCCTGAACGTGGCTGGCGCGGCCAGCCTCGACAACAGCGCGGTGGTCAGCCTGGGCAATGACATCAACCTCGGCGCCAACCTGACCCTCGGCGGCAGCAACGACCTCGCCCTCGGCGGGACCATCAGCGGCACCGGAGGCCTGATCAAGAACGGCCTGGCCGACCTCACCCTGAGTGGCGCCAACACCTTCACCGGCGCCATCGACCTGCTCGGCGGCAGCCTCACCACCGTCGGCGGTAATGCCCTGGGCAACGCCTCGTCGTTGAACGTCGGTGCGGGCGCCAGCCTGAACCTGGGCGCTGGCGCCACGGTCGGCGGGCTCAGTGGTGCTGGTGCGGTGAACGTCGCTGGTGGTGGCAACCTCACCGTCGGCGGCAACAACCAGAACAGCGTGTTCAGCGGTGCCTTGGCAGGCACCGGTGGGCTGATCAAGAACGGCAGCGGCAGCCTGGAGCTGTCCGGGGTGAACGTGCTGGCGGGCGATGCCACGGTCAATGCCGGCCTGCTCAATGTCACCGGCACCCTGGCCAGCACCAACGTGCAGGTCAACAGCGGTGCCAGCCTGGGTGGCGGCGGCAACCTGCTGGGCAACGTCGACATCGCCAACGGCGCGCACCTGCTGGCCGACAGCGGCGCCACCCTCAATACCGGCGCGCTGACCCTGCACAGCGGCTCGGTGCTGGACTTCGGCCTCGGCGCACCGGCCACCGGTGGCACGGCGTTGGTCAACGTCAATGGCAACCTGACCCTGGACGGCACCCTCAACGTTTCCGACATCGGTGGCTTCGGCGTCGGTATCTACCGGCTGTTCGACTACACCGGTGCGCTGGTGGACAACGGCGTGCTGTTCGGCAGTTTGCCGGGTAGCGTGCTGCCGGGCGACCTGCAATTGCAGACCTCGATCGGCACGCAGGTCAACCTGCTGGTCGGTGGCGCGGCCGCAGGCGTGCAGTTCTGGGATGGCAGCCAGACCATACCCGACGGCACCATCAACGGCGGGAGCGGCACCTGGGGCGGGGCGACGAGTAACTGGACCAATGTCTCCGGCACGCTCAACGATACCTGGGCTGACCAGTTCGCGATCTTCCAGGGCGCCGCAGGCGACGTCACGGTGGTAGGTACGCAGGCCGCCACGGGCTTGCAGTTCGTCACTGATGGCTATCGCCTGATCGGTGCCGGGGGCCTGAACCTGGTCAATGGCTCCAACGGCGCCTTCGCCGTGCGCGTCGACCCCGGCGTTACCGCCACCCTCAACGTTGGCCTCTCGGGCACCGGCCAACTGGCCAAGCTCGACACCGGCACCCTGGTACTCAACGGCGCCAATACCTACAGCGGCGGCACGCTGCTCAACGGCGGCAGCCTCGTGGTCGGCAACGACACTGCCCTCGGCTCGGGCGCGTTGAGCGCCGCTGCGGGCACCACCCTGGACAGCAACACCAACGTCACCCTGGCCAACGCCTTCACCCTGGGCGCAGCGCTGACCCTCGGCGGCAGCGCCGACCTCGGCTTGAGCGGCGTCGTCTCGGGTGTGGGCAGCCTGGTGAAGAATGGCGCGGGCAACCTGACCCTGGGCAACGCCAACACCTACAGTGGCGGTACCACCCTCGCCGCCGGTACTGTCACGGTGGGCAACGACCAGGCCCTCGGCAGTGGCGGCCTGACGGTCAGCGGCGCCTCCAGCCTTGCCGCCTCGGGCAGCGTTGCCCTGGCCAACACCGTTGCCCTGAACGCCAACCTCACCGTACCGGGCGCCGGCAACCTCACCCTTAACGGAGCGGTCAGCGGCACCGGTGGCTTGATCAAGACGGGCACCGGGGTCCTTACCCTCAATGCCAGCAACACCTACCAAGGCGTCACCAGCCTCAATGGCGGCACCCTTGTGGTCGGCAGCAATACCGCGCTGGGCACCGGCGCGCTCAACGCCGCAGGCGGCACTACGCTGAGCAGCAACAACGGCGCGACCTTGGGCAATGCCCTCAACCTGTCCGGCAACCTGACCATCGCCGGTGCGCAGGACCTCGCCCTGGCAGGCAACGTCAATGGCGTCGGCGGCCTGACCAAGACCGGCAGCGGCACCTTGACCCTCAGCGGTCTCAACGGCTACCTGGGCAATACCAACCTGAACGCCGGTACTCTGGTACTGGGCAGCAACACTGCTCTGGGCCTCGGCGTGTTGAATGCAGCCGCAGGTACAACGCTCGATACCAACACGGCGGTCGCGGTTGGCAACTCTGTCAATCTTGCGGGCAACCTCACCATCGCCGGCAGCAACGACCTCAACCTGGCAGGCCTGGTCAATGGCGCCGGGGGGCTGACCAAGAACGGCGCGGGTAACCTCACCCTGGGCGGTGCCAACAGCATGCTCGGTGGCGTGACCCTCAACGCCGGCACTCTGACCCTGGGCAATAACCAGGCCCTGGGCCTCGGCGCCCTGACGGTAGGGGGGGCGGCGAACCTCGCCAGCACTGGCGCATTGACCCTCGCCAACCAGGTACTGCTCAACGCCACCCTGACCCTGGCCGGCAACACGGACCTCGCGCTGAACGGCGTGGTCAGTGGCACTGGCGGCCTGCTCAAGAACGGCAGCGGCAACCTGACCCTGGGCGGCGCCAACACGTTCCAGGGCGATACCACCCTGGGCGCGGGCTCGCTCACCCTGGGCAACGACACGGCACTCGGCAGCGGCAGCCTGCTGGTGACCGGCAACAGCTCTCTGCTCAGCAGCGGCGCACTACAGGTGGGCAATGCCATCGACCTGGGCACCGGCACCACCCTGGGCATCGGCAACGTTCAGGCACTGACCCTCGGCGGAGTGATCAGCGGTGCGGGCAGCTTGACCAAGTCCGGCAACGGCCAACTGGTGCTCAATGGCACCAACACCTTCAGCGGCGGTACTTCATTGCAGGCTGGCAGCCTGCTGCTGGGCAACGCCGATGCGCTGGGCAGCGGTGCGCTCACGGTCAACGGCGCTGCGGGTCTCGACGCCAGCCAGGCCTTGGCGCTGAACAATGCCATCGCCCTCGACGGCGGCGACCTTACCCTGGGGGGAAGCCAGGCGTTGACCCTCAATGGCGTGGTCTCCGGCAACAATGGCCTGGTGAAGAACGGCGCGGCCAGCCTCACCCTCAATGGCAACAACACCTACAGCGGCGGTACCACGCTCAACGCCGGCAGCCTGATTGTCGGCAGCAACGATGCACTCGGCAGCGGCGACCTCAGCGCAGGGAACAACACCACCCTCGACGCCAGTGTCGCGGCCACCCTGGCCAATGCCATCCACCTCGGGGGCGTGCTGAACCTGCCCGGCAGCGCCGACCTCACCCTCGATGGCGTTATCGATGGCGTGGGCGGCCTGGGCAAGTCCGGCGCCAGTACCCTGACCCTGAACGGTGCCAACAGCTACCTCGGCGGTACTACCCTGAACGCAGGCCGGCTGGTGGTCGGCAATGACGCCGCCCTGGGGCAGGGCGCACTGATCGTCGCCGGGGCATCGGCCTTGAGCAGTGGCGCAGCCAGCACCACCCTGGCCAACAACGTCACCCTCAACGCGGGGCTGACTGTCGATGGGGGCAACGACCTCACCCTCAACGGCGTGGTCAACGGCACCGGCGGGCTGGTCAAGGACGGCAGCGGCAACCTGACCCTCAATGGCAACAACGGCTACCAAGGCGGTACCCAGCTCAACGCAGGAACCCTTACCCTCGGCAGCAGCGGCGCGCTGGGCAGCGGTACGCTGGCGGTGACCGCCGATGCCACCCTGGTCAACAGCGCGCCCATGGCCCTGGGCAACGCCATCAACCTGAGCAACGGCGCCAACCTTACCTTCGACGTAGGTAACGCGCTGGTTCTCAGCGGCGACCTGGGCGGCACCGGCAACCTGGTCAAGACCGGCGTCGACGACCTGACCCTGGTCGGCGTCAAGACCTTCACCGGCGACATCGATATCCAGGCCGGCTCACTCACCACCCTGGGCAACGGCGTGCTGGCCAACGTCGGCGCCGTCAACCTCGGCGCCAGCGGTGCACTCAACCTCAATGGCGACGCCAGCCTCGGCGCCGTGACCGGCAGCGGTGCAGTGGACATCGGCAGCGGTAGCACCCTCAACCTGGGCGGCAACAATGCCAGCAGCACCTTCGGCGGGGCCCTGAATGGCCTGGGCAACCTGACCAAGGCCGGCAGCGGCACCCTGACCCTGACGGGCAGCAGCAACCTGGCCGGCGATACCCTGGTCGACGGCGGCACCCTGGCAGTGAACGGCGTGCTCGCCAGCAACCTGCTGACGGTCGCCAACGGCGCCACGCTGACTGGTAGCGGCTCGGCCAATGCGGCGGTGACAGTCGCCAACGGCGGCCACCTGGCCGGGCAGAGCGGCAGCACCCTGGGCCTCGGCTCGCTGGTGCTCGATAGCGGCGCGGTCGTCGATGTCGGCCTGGGTTCGCCCGCTACCGGCGGCACCGCGCTGTTCAACGTCGGTGGCAACCTGACTCTCGACGGCACCCTCAACGTCAGCAATATCGGCGGCTTCGGCAACGGCGTGTATCGCCTGTTCGACTACGCCGGGCTGCTCACCGACAACGGCCTGGATTTCGGCACTCTGCCGCTGGGCGTGGGCCTTGGCGACGTGAGCCTGCAAACCGCGCTGGCCAGCCAGGTCAACCTGCTGGTAAACGCCAGTGGCCAGGGCATCCAGTTCTGGGATGGCAGCCAGACCACCGGCAACGGCCAGGTGGATGGCGGCGCTGGTGTGTGGAACGCTGGCAACAGCAACTGGACCGACCTCAACGGCACCAGCAACGGCACCTGGGGCAGCACCTTCGCGGTGTTCCAGGGTACGGCAGGCAACGTCACCGTCGAGGGTAGCCAGACTGTCAACGGCCTGCAGTTCGTCAGCGATGGCTACCGCCTGCTCGCCGGTACCGGCGGTGTGCTCAACCTGATCAACGGCAGCGGCGGCGACACCAGCGTGCGGGTCGACCCCGGTTCCACCGCAACCCTGGACGTTGGCCTGGCCGGCACCGGCAAGCTGAACAAGCTCGACACTGGCACCCTGGTGCTCAATGGCAACAACAGCTACAGCGGCGGCACCAGCCTCAGTGGCGGCACCCTGGTCGTTGGCAGCGACACCGCCCTGGGCGTCGGCGCCCTCGCAACCGCCGCCGGTACCACCCTGGACAGCAACCAGTCGGTCGCGCTGGGCAACGCCATCACCCTGGGGGGCGCGCTGAATATCGCCGGCAGCAACGACCTGGCGCTGAACGGCGACATCGATGGTGCCGGTGGCCTGGTCAAGGCAGGTAACGCGCGCTTGCTGCTGGCCGGCAACAACACCTTCGCCGGCAATACCATGCTCAATGCCGGCACCTTGGTGGTCGGCTCCAACACTGCCCTGGGCAGCGGCAGCCTGAATGCCGCCGCTGGCACCAGCCTGGACAGCAGCCAGGCCGTGACCCTGGCCAACAACGTCAACCTGGCCGGCGCCCTCAACGTACTGGGCAGCAACGACCTGACCCTGGGCGGCACCGTGGCCGGGGCTGGTCGCCTGGTCAAGAGCGGCGCTGCGCGCTTCGCCCTGAACGGCGCCAACACCTACAGCGGCGGCACCGAGTTGCAGTCCGGCACCCTGGTGCTGGGCAACGACGCTGCCTTGGGAAGTGGCGGGCTGGACGTAACCGGCAATGCCAACCTCGATACCAGCAGCGCGGTGAACATTGGCAACGCGGTCAATATCAGCGGCGTGCTCAACGTGCTCGGCAGCAACGACCTGCAACTGAGCGGCATCCTCAGCGGCGGCGGCACGCTGAACAAGAGCGGCCTGGCTGACCTGACGCTCTCGGGCAACAACACCTTCAGCGGTATCCTCAATATCCTCTCCGGCAGCCTCAGTACCATCGGCACCACCGCGCTGGGTACCCAGAGTGCGCTGAACGTCAGCAGCGGCGCCACCCTGAACCTGGATGGCAACACCTCTCTGGGCACCATCGGCGGTACCGGCGACATCCAGATCGCCCCTGGCAACAGCCTGGCGGTGGAGGGCGGGGTATTCGACGGGGTGCTCAGCGGCACCGGCACCCTGAACAAGCTCAGCGTCGCCAGCCTGCGGTTCAATGGCGCCAACACCCACAGCGGTACTACCAACGTGCAGGCCGGTACCCTGTGGGTTGGCGGCAGCCTGGCCAGTAGCAGCGTGAACGTGGCCAGTGGCGCCACCCTGGCCGGCAGCGGCAACCTCGGCGGCGCGGTGAATGTCGCCGACGGCGGTATCCTGGCAGCCAGCAGCGGCAGCACCATGAGCGTCGGCAGCCTGGTGCTGGGCAACGCCGCCAACTTCAACGCAGCCTTGGGCGCACCCAGCGGCAGCACCACGCCGCTGGTGAACGTGGGCGGCAACCTGACCCTGGACGGTACCCTGAACGTCACCGACATCGGTGGCTTCGGCGCCGGGGTCTATCGCCTGTTCGCCTATGGTGGCTCGCTCACCGACAACGGCCTGGCCTTTGGCAGCACGCCGGTACCGAGCACCGACCTCACCTTGCAGACCGCCATCGCCAACCAGGTCAACCTGGTGGTCGGCGGCGCCAGTAACGTGCTGTTCTGGGACGGCAGCCAGAGCGTGGCCAATGGTGTGATCGAGGGTGGCACGGGCACCTGGGATGCCACCAACACCAACTGGACCGATGCCAACGGCGTGCTCAACAGCAACTGGAACGACACTTTCGCGGTGTTCCAGGGCGCGCCCGGCACGGTCACCGTCAACGGCAGCCAGAGCATCACTGGCTTGCAGTTCATCAGCGACGGCTATGTGCTCGATGCAGGCGCTGCGGGCGAACTGATCACCAGCGGCACTGCCAACCTGCGGGTCGACAACGGCGCCACCGCCACCTTGAACATCGCCCTCAACGGCACCGGCAGCGTGGTCAAGCACGATAGCGGCACCCTGGTCCTCAACGCCGCCAACGGCTACAGCGGTGGCACCCAGCTCAATGGCGGTACCTTGGTGCTCGGCAACGACAGTGCACTGGGCAGCGGCACCCTCACGGCCGCAGCCGGTACCACGTTGGACAGCAACACCGCGATCACCCTCGCCAACAACGTGGCACTGGGCGGCGCGCTGGCCATTGGCGGCAGTAATGCACTGGCTCTCAACGGCACCCTCGGCGGTGCGGGCAGCCTGGTCAAGAATGGCGCCGGGCAACTTGTCCTCGGCGGTAACAACAACTACACCGGCGGTACGCAGATCAACGCCGGTAGCGTGGTCGGCAACACCTCCAGCCTGCAAGGCAATATCCTCAACAATGCGGCATTGGCCTTCAACCAAAGCGTCACCGGCACCTATGCTGGCAACCTCACCGGCACGGGTACCCTGGCCAAGGACGGCGCTGGCCAACTGTTGCTGAGCGGCAATAACGGCCTGACTGGCAATACCTCGGTGAACGCCGGCAGCCTGCTGGTCAACGGGCGTCTGGACAGCGCCAACGTGGTGGTCGGGACGGGCGCCAACCTGGGCGGCACGGGGGTGATCTCCGGAGCGGTGCAGGTGCAGAACGGCGCGACCCTGAGCGCCGTGCAAAGCACCACGCCGCTGACCCTCGGCAGCCTCAGCCTGGCCTCAGGCAGTGCGCTGGACTTCAGCCTCGGTGCCCCCTTGGCCACTACCTCGGGGGTGCAGGTCAATGGCAACCTGGTGCTCGACGGCACCCTGAACGTCACCGACATCGGCGGCTTCGGCATGGGCGTCTACCAATTGTTCAGCTATGGCGGCACCCTCACCGACAACGGCCTGGTATTCGGCGCCATCCCGGGCAGCGTGGCCCTGAGCGATCTTGTCCTGCAAACCTCGATCGCCAACCAGGTCAACCTGATCGTGCAGAACGGCGGCACCCAGTTGCAGTTCTGGAACGGCGGCAAGACCAACCCCGATGGCAGCATCGGTGGAGGCAGCGGCGTCTGGGGTCCGAGCACCAACTGGACCAATTCCACCGGCACCACCGGCGAGGGCTGGGGTGACCAGTTCGCGGTATTCGGCGGCCAGGCCGGGACCGTCACCGTGGTCGGCAACCAGTCGTTCACCGGCATGCAGTTCCTGAGCAACGGCTACCAAGTGGTGGCCGGCGATGGCGGCAGCCTTGCCCCGGTGAACGGCGCTGGCGGCGCCCTGGCTCCGATAAGGGTCAACGCGGGCGCCACCACGCTGATCAGCGCCGCCATGGTGGGTAGCGGCGGTATCCAGAAGGTCGACGCCGGCACCTTGATTCTCAGCGGCGCCAACACCTACAGCGGCGGCACTACGGTCACTGGCGGCACCTTGGTGGGTAATACCGCCAGCTTGCAGGGCGGTATCCTCAACAACGCCAGCCTGGTGTTCCAGCAGAACGCCAACGGCACTTTCAACGGCAGCCTGACCGGGACCGGCACCACCTACAAGACCGGCGCTGGGACCTTGTTGCTGACGGGCAACCAGGCCTTCAGCGGCGCCTTCAACGTCAACCAGGGCGTACTCCAGGTGGGCGATGCCGCGCACCCAGGCAGTACCCTGGCGGCACAGGTGACGGTAGGCAATGGCGCGGCCCTGACCGGCAACGGCAGCGTCGCTGCGCTGACCAACTATGGCAACGTGCTGCCTGGCCCGGCCGGCAACCTGAACGTGACCGGCAATTTCACCAACGCAGCCGGCAGTACCTTGAGCATCGACCTGGGCACTGCGGCGGTGAACTACCTGAACGTCGGCGGCACCGCCAACCTCGGTGGCAGCTTGCAAGTGCTCAACGTCGGCGATGGCAACGGCACCTACACCGTGCTGAACGCGGCCGGTGGCGTTACAGGCACCTTCGCGGGTACCAACCTGGCCAATTCGGCGTTCCTCAACAGCACGGTGAACTACGGCGCCAACCAGGTCAGCGTTTCCGTCAGGCGCAATGGCAACACCTTCGCCTCGGTCGCCGCCACCGGCAACCAGCGCCGCGTAGGTACTGCTCTGCAAAGCGCCGGTGCGCCGCAAAGCCTGAGCAGCACTATCCTGCTGCTCGACGAGCAAGGCGCGCGGGCGGCCTTCGATAGCCTGTCCGGTGAAGTCCACGCCAGCACCGCCACGGTGCTGATCGAGGACTCGCGTTACATCCGCGAAGCGGTCAACGACCGTATGCGCCAGGCCGACTGCACCAACCGCGACGATCCGCGCCGCACCCTGGCACCGACCGCCAACCAGCAGTTGACCGGCGAAGGTTGCCAAGGCCAGGCCGTGGGCTGGATGCGCGTGCTCGGCGGCTGGGGCGACTATGACGGCAGCAGCAGCCACGCCAGCGTCGACCGCGATCTGTCGGGGTTCATGCTGGGGGTCGACCGCGCCTTGGATGACCAATGGAAGGTCGGTATCGCCGCTGGCTACACCCATACCAGCGTGGACGCCCAACGTCGCCAGTCGGATGCCTCGGTCGATAGCTATCACCTGGCTACCTACCTGAACTACCAGCTGGAGGCATTCGCCGCGCGTCTGGGCGCCAGCTACACCTGGCACGACATCGACACCAAGCGTGACGTCCAGGCCGGTGCCTATAACGACCGCCTGAAGGCCAAGTACAAGGCGCGCAGCGCCCAGGTGTTCGGCGAAGTGGGCTATGCCATGGACCTTGGCGGCCTGGCCGTGGAGCCGTTCGCAGGGCTGGCCTACGTCAACTACGACAGCGACAACGGTCGCGAAAAAGGCGGGGCAGGGCGGCTGGAGGCGAGTGTCGACCAGGACGTGACCTTCTCCACCCTGGGCGTGCGGGTGGGCAAGCGCATGGCCCTGGCCAATGGCAGCGAGGTCACCCCGCGGCTGTCGGTGGGCTGGCGGCACGCATTCGGCGACACCAAGCCAGACGCCGACCTGCGCTTCATCGAGGGCGGTGCCGGGTTCAGCACCACAGGCGTGCCGATTGCCCGCGATGCGGCGGTGGTCGAGGCCGGTGTGGACCTGTCGGTGGGCGAGAGCGGCAAGCTGGGCCTGGGGTACTCCGGGCAGTTGTCCAGCGAAGGCCGTGACCATGGCGTAGTGGTCAGCTTCAGCATGGGCTTTTGAGGTCGTGGCTACCGCAGGGCGATCCTACTCGCCCTGCGGTAATGCCTGACGCTAGACTGTCGTCTTTCCTGCATCTGGAAAGGAGCCTGGCGTGTCTCACCCCCGCAGTTTCCCCACTGACCTTTGCCTGGACAGCCCCCGCCTGCAATTGCGCCCCATGCGCCATGGCGATGCCGCGCAGTGGCTGACGATCATGGCCGACCCCGAGGTGATGCGTTACTGGTACCACGCGCCTTGGCAGAACCTGGCCGAGGCCGAAAGCGCCCTGGCTGCCGACCGCGAGGCCTATGGCAATGGGCAGTTGCTCAAGCTGGGCATGTACCGACGCGACAACGGCGAGCTGATCGGCATGGTGCAGATGTTCAACATCGATGACGAGTCGCGCCGCGGCGAGATCGGCTATTGCCTGGCTCGTGCGGTGCAGGGGCGTGGCTACATGGACGAGGCGCTGACCTGCTTTATCGACTACCTGGCCCACACCCTGCACATGCGCCGCCTGGAAGCGGAAATCGACCCGCGCAACAACGGCTCGGCACGGACCCTCGAACGCCAGGGCTTCGTGCTCGAAGGCACCTTGCGCGCGCGTTGGAGCGTGGGGGGCGAGTTGTCCGACTCGGGTATCTACGGCTTGCTGCTGGAGCCGCCGGTGGCCTGAACACCCTCGGCCCGATATTGCGGTATGGTCGGCTTTTCGCCCGACCCGATGGAGCCTGCGGTTGCCTGCCTACTACCTCACCACCAGCCTGCTGCTGTACCTACTCGCCCTGGCCTTCGACGGCGCGCTGATGGGCGCGGGGCGACACATGCCAGCCTTGCAGATGCTGCTGTACGGCCCCTGGGGCGTGGCCTTCGGCTTGTACAACTGGTTCGCCAACCCACTGCTGGCGCTGGCGGTCCTCGCCCATCGACGCTGCCGTCGCCTGGCCCTGGGGTTGGGTGTGCTGGCGCTGTACCTGGCGGCCAGCAGCTTGGCCATCGAGCGTTTGCCGGACAACGTCAGCTACGCCTTCCAGGACCTTACCGGCTTTGGCGTCGGGTTCTACCTTTGGCTGCTGTCGATCGTCGTGTTCTGCGCCGGGCAACTGTGGTGGTGCTGGAAGGCCCGCAGCGCTGCTGACGTACCCGGCTGGCGATGGCTCGACGTGGCCTTGATCGCTGCCCTGGGCGTAACTCTGTACGCCGCCACGCAGATGCCCTCGCTGCGTTTCGAGGTGGACAAGGTGCTGATGCCGCCTGAACCTTCCCAGGCCTTGTAATGGCACCGGTACTTGCTGCTAGGCTGGCAGCTACCCTTAGCAAAGGATCCTTGCGATGCTCAAAAGCTCTCTCGCGGCCTTGATCGCCGCCTTCGCCTTCTCGTCCGCCCAGGCCGAGGACAGCTCGCCTGCCTACAGCCAGTGCATGGACAAGGCCTCCAGCACCCAGGCCATGGGCGAATGCATCAAGGCCGAGACCACGTTGCAGGACGAGCGCTTGAACCGGGTGTACAAACAGCTCATGGCCAAGCTCGATGCGGGCAAGCAAAAGAGCCTGCGCGAAGTGCAGCGCAACTGGATCGTCTATCGCGACGGCAATTGCCGGTTCCATGTGCAGGCCAGCGGCGGCACCCTCGCCTCGATCAACGGTGGCATGTGCTTGATGGACATGACCCGCGAGCGCGGGGCGGAGCTGGAGCGGATTCTCAGCCCTGGGCAGTGAGTTTTCCGGGACCGGAACTGCGGTCTGGGCTTCGCGGGCAAGCCTGCTCCTACAGGACGGCGCTTATCCTGTAGGGCGTGCTTGTGGGACCGCCGCGAACCAGGGCGAAGCCCTGGCCATTCAACGTGACGCCCGCGCCTTGAGGTACTCACGCACCTCCCGCGCATCCCCGGAAAACTCGATACGCTCGGCCTTGGCCTCGCGCTGGTAGGCATACATCGGGTCGTAGTATTCCTTCAGCAGCCCCTCGATCCAGCTGCGGTGCAGCTCCACCGCGCCACTGCGCAGCTGCTCGTCCAGCGCCTGGGCCAGCAGCTCGGACAACCGCTGGAAGCGCTCCCCGCCCAAACGCTTGTGGATATTGGCCATGCTCTGCTGCATGCGTTCGGCGAACAACCGGCGGCCATCCTCCTCGCCATGCAGCGCGACGAACTCGCTGCACAAGTCGATCACATAGTCCCGCAGAATTCGCTCCACGCGGTTGGCAAAGCTGTCTTCGAGCCACACCAACGGGTACTGCTGCATGCCTTGGTACAGCTCCAGCGGCACCGTGCAACTGCCCACGATGCGCCCCTCGTCCTCGAGCACGAACTGCTCGGTACCCCGCGCCCGCTGTTTCAGCACATCGATGGCCAGGCGGTTCTCGAAGTCGATCTGCGCCGGCTGCGCGGTGGCGCGCTTGCCAAAGCTGGAGCCGCGATGGTTGGCGTGCCCTTCGAGGTCGAGCACGTTGTCCAGTTGCTGCAAGACGTCGGTCTTGCCGGTGCCGGTGAGGCCGCCGACCAACACGAAGTCGCACTGCGCCACGGCCTGCTGGGTGGTCTCCAGCAGAAAGGTGCGCATGGCCTTGTAGCCACCCTTCACCTTTGGGTAGAGGATGCCTGCTTCCTTGAGCCAGCCCTGGACGATCTGCGAGCGCAGCCCGCCGCGGAAACAATACAGGTAGCCGTCGGGGTGGGCCTTGGCGAACGCCGCCCAGGCCTCCAGGCGCTGCTGCTTCAGCGCGCCATTGACCAGCTGGTGGCCAAGGCTGATGGCCGCAGCCTGGCCTTTCTGCTTGTAGCAGGTGCCGACCTTCTGCCGCTCCTGGTCGTTCATCAGCGGCAGGTTGATGGCGCCGGGGAAGGCGCCCTTGGAAAACTCCACAGGTGCGCGCATGTCCATCATCGGTACTTCGTCGAGGAACAGCTGGCGGAAGTCGGTGCAGTCGTTGCGCATCAAAGCACCTCGACCGCGTAGGTCTGTCGCTCGACCAGTTCGCCGATTGGCGCCAGCGTCAGGCCCAACGCCTCGGCACAGGCGAGGAATTCGGCCTCGCCTTCGCTAGTCACCGCCACCAGCAGGCCACCGCTGGTTTGCGGGTCGCACAGCAGGTGCCTTTGCTCATCGCCAAGCGGCGCGATCTTGTGCCCATAGCTTTCGAAATTGCGCAGGGTGCCGCCGGGAATGCAGCCCTCGGCCAGGTAGTGCTCCACGCCAGGCAGGCGCGGCACGGCGTCGAAGCGCAGGCGTGCGGTGAGGCCGCTGCCTTCGGCCACTTCCACCAGGTGGCCGAGCAGGCCGAAGCCGGTGACGTCGGTCATCGCGGCCACGCCATCGAGCTTGCCGAAGCGGCTGCCAGGGGTGTTGAGGGTGCACATCCAGTCGCGGGCCAGGCCTTTGTCCTGCTCGCGCAGCTTGGACTTTTTCTCGGCGGTGGTGAGGATGCCGATGCCCAGAGGCTTGGTGAGGTAAAGCTTGCAGCCGGCGCTGGCGGTGTCGTTGCGCTTGAGGTGGCGCTTGCTGACCACGCCGGTCACGGCCAAGCCGAAGATCGGTTCGGGGGCGTCGATGGAATGCCCGCCGGCCAGCGCAATGCCTGCTTCGGCGCACACCGCACGGCCGCCGCGAATCACCTCGCGCGCGACCTCGGGTGGTAACAGGTTGACTGGCCACCCCAGAATCGCAATGGCCATCAGCGGATCGCCGCCCATGGCGTAGATATCGCTGATGGCGTTGGTGGCAGCGATGCGGCCGAAGTCGTAGGGGTCGTCGACGATGGGCATGAAGAAGTCGGTGGTCGAGACCACACCGCGCTCGTCATCCAGGGCGTAGACCGCCGCGTCGTCGCGCGAGGCGTTGCCGACCCACAGCTTGGGGTCCAGCGCCTGGGTGCCGCTTTCGGCGAGGATCACGTCCAGCACCTTGGGAGAGATCTTGCAGCCACAGCCCGCGCCGTGGCTGTATTGGGTCAGGCGAATCGGTTCGCTCATACGCACCTCGATTTTGGGGATGCGCGATTGTAGCAAAGCTGGCCTTTGTCCCCGTGGCTCTTATACTTCCCCCCGTCGGCGCTTGGTCGACACCTTCCCCGCTATTGAACCGGAGAACCCCCAATGTTCAAACGCCCCCTGGCGCTCGCCGCCGGCCTCGTGCTGTCGTGCTGCGCGGTTGCCGCGCAGGCTGTCGAAACCTTGCGTGTCAGCGCGATTCCCGATGAGGCCCCTACCGAACTGCTGCGCAAGTTCAAGCCGCTGGGCGAGTATCTCGAGCAGCGCTTGGGCATGAAGGTGCAGTTCGTGCCTGTGGCCGACTACCCGGCGGTGGTCGAGGCGCTGGCCTCCGACCGCCTCGACCTGGCCTGGCTGGGTGGCTTCACCTTCGTCCAGGTGCATTTGAAGGACCCCACCGCCACGCCCTTGGTACAGCGTGAGCAGGATGCCCAGTTCACCAGCAAGTTCATCACCGCCAACCCTGCGGTGAAGAGCCTGGCCGACCTCAAGGGCAAGAGCTTCGCCTTCGGTTCGATTTCCTCCACCTCCGGCAGCCTGATGCCACGCTACTTCATGCTCAAGGAAGACAACATCAAGCCCGAGGGCTACTTCGGCCGCGTTGCCTACTCTGGCGCCCACGACGCCACCGTGGCCTGGGTGCAGGCCGGAAAGGTCGATGCCGGCGTGCTCAATGCCAGCGTATGGCAGAAGCTGGTGGATGCCGGCAAGGTCGATACCAGCAAGGTGAAGGTGTTCGCCACCACGCCGACCTACTACGACTACAACTGGACCGTGCGCGGCAAGCTCGACCCGACGCTCAAGGACAAGATCAAGCAGGCCTTCCTCGACCTCGACCCGGGCAAGCCCGAGCACAAGGCGATTCTCGACCTGCAGGCCGCCAGCCGCTTCATCGAGACCAAGCCTGAGAACTACCAGGGCACCGAGCAAGCCGCACGTGAGGCTGGCCTGCTGAAGTGAGTATCCAACTGTTCGACGCGGGCCTGCGCCATGGCCAGGTCCGCGCGCTGGAAAATGTCAGCCTGCATATCGAGCAGGGCGAGCGGGTGGCGATCATCGGCCCGTCCGGGGCGGGCAAGTCGAGCCTGCTGAACCTCATGGCCACCGCCATTGCGCCCACGACAGGCCGCCTCGAGCTGCTGGGCGAGCAGCCCTGGGCGTTGTCTGCCAGGGCACGCCAGCGCCTGCGCGCGCGGGTGGCGCTGGTGCACCAGGCGCCGCCCTTGCCGCCGCGCCAGCGGGTGGTCACCGCCGTGCTGGCCGGGCGCCTCGGGCAGTGGGGCACCCTGCGCGGCCTGTTCAACCTGCTGCACCCAAGCGACGTACCCGGTGCACGCCAAGCCTTGGCCGAACTGGGCATGGCCGACAAGCTGTTCGTGCAGTGCGGGCAACTGTCGGGCGGACAGTTGCAGCGCGTGGGCATCGCTCGGGCGCTGTACCAGCAGGCCGAGGTGCTGCTGACCGACGAGCCGGTGTCGGCCATGGACCCGGTGCTGGCC
This sequence comes from Pseudomonas sp. LS_2, assembly GCF_042709235.1. NCBI lineage: Bacteria > Pseudomonadati > Pseudomonadota > Gammaproteobacteria > Pseudomonadales > Pseudomonadaceae > Pseudomonas > Pseudomonas sp. LS_2. The sequence continues at coordinate 34,363 of NZ_JAVAYC010000036.1, forward strand.
GACCACAGCATCGCGCTGCTCAACCGCCAGGCCCAGGCCCGTGGCGTTACCTTGGTGGCGAGCCTGCATGCGGTGGACCTGGCGCTGGCGCACTTCCCCCGGGTAATCGGTATTCGTGGCGGCCAAGTGGCCTTCGACTGCCCGGCGCAGTCGGTCAGCCAAGCCATGCTCGACGCCCTGTACGCCAACGAGCAGCTGGCCTCGCCGGTCACGCCGGGGGTGACGTTGACGGTGCAGATTCCACGATGCTGAAGCCTGACACTCGCGACCCGGCAGCCTTGCCACGGTTGCTGTTGACCCTGCTGGCCCTGGCTCTGCTGTGGCCAGGCATCCAACTGAGCGAGCTGGACCTGGGTGTGCTGTTGCAGGCCGATAACCGCCAGCAGATGTTCAATTTCGTCAGTGGCTTCTGGCCCCCGGCCCATGACCGCGATTTTCTCGAACTGCTGCTGCAAGCCACGCTGCAGACCCTGGCCGTGGCCACGGCCGGCATGACCCTGGCGCTGCTGCTGGCGATACCGGCCAGCCTGCTGGCCAGCCGCGCCTTGTCGTTGCGGGCGGCCTCCCGCGGTGGTCGCGCGGGGCCCTGGTCGCGCCTGATGCGGCTACCGGTGCGGGGCATGCTGGTGTTCTTGCGCAGCGTGCCGGAAATCGTCTGGGCGCTGCTGTTCGTGCGCGCCGTGGGCCTGGGGCCGACGGCAGGTGTGCTGGCCATCGCCATTACCTATAGCGGCATGCTGGGCAAGGTGTACGCAGAAATCTTCGAGTCGGTGGACCAGCGCCCGGCCCATGCGCTGATGCAGGCGGGTGGCGGGCGCGTGACGGCGTTCTTCTACGGCATCCTGCCCAATGCCGCTGCCGAGGTGGTGTCGTACACCGTGTACCGCTGGGAATGCGCGGTACGCGCCTCGGTGGTGATGGGCTTCGTTGGTGCTGGCGGGCTGGGGCAGCAGATCGACCTGTCGATGCGCATGTTCGCGGGCAATGAGGTGGCGAGCATGCTGCTGGCGTTTCTGGTCCTGGTGATGCTGGCGGACGTGCTCAGCCGCGTGCTGCGTGGGAGGCTGGCATGAAGCGCGTGGTGAACCTGTTGTTGGTGTTGGCGATTCTGGCCGCCGTGGTGGGCTCCTTCGGCTACCTGGAGCTGGACCTGCTGAACGTGTTCGGCAACGGCGGCTTGGGGCAGATGGCCGAGTACGCCGGACGCTTCCTGCAGCCGGACCTGTCCAGCGAGCACTTGGGTGCTGTGGCACGGGGGGCGTTGGAAACCTTGGCGATGTCTGGCCTGGGTACCTTGCTGGCGATGCTCCTCGGCCTGTTGCTGGCCTTGCCGGCGGCGGGGCGTTTCGGCTGGCCGCTGCAAGGCGCGGCGCGTTTGCTGCTCAATGCGTTGAGGGCGATTCCCGAGCTGGTATGGGCGGCGCTCATGGTGTTCGCCGCCGGTCTCGGCCCGAACGCCGGCACCCTGGCCTTGGCGCTGCACACCGCGGGCGTGCTCGGGCGCTTGTTCGCCGAGGCGCTGGAAAACGCGCCGCCTGAACCTGCGGCGGCCATTCGCCTGCAAGGCGGTAGCCAGGTGGCGGCATTCTGCTTTGGCACCTTGCCCAACCTCTGGCCGCAATTGCTCGCCTACGGCTTGTACCGTTGGGAAAACAACATTCGCATGGCCGCCGTGCTCGGCTTCGTTGGGGCGGGCGGACTGGGACAGATGCTCTACACCACCTTGAGCCTGTTCCAGGAGGCCCAGGCCAGCACGGTCATCATCGCCATGCTGGTGCTGGTGTTGCTGGTGGATGCCTTCAGCGACCTGCTGCGCCAGCGCTACGTGCGGGCCTGAGGCCCGCTCAGCTCACCCCCAGCTCGCACTGCGCCTCACGCTGCATCGACTCCAGATTGCGCTCGATGGTCTCGCAGATCTGGTCCATCTGGATCTGGTGTTCACTGAAGCGGAACGGGCTCTGCAAATCGGTGCCGATCCGCTCGATGGCCAGCAGCATGAAGCCCACCACGGTGGAGGCCAGCGGTGTGAACCAGCCCAGCGATTCCACCAGGCCGATCGGCACGATCAGGCAGAACAGGGTGATGAACAAGCGCGGGAAATACACGTAGGGGTAGGGCAGCGGCGTGTTGGCGATGCGCTCCATGCCGCCTTGGGCGTTGGACAAGTCCACCAGCGTCGACTCCAGCCGCGCCAGGCGAATGCTGTCCAGGCGCCCGGCCTTGTACTCCTTGGCCAGCAACGCTGCCGAGCCGCCGAGAATGTCGTTGGCGAAGTTGTTCGAGCCGTTGCGCCGTTCGAACTCACGCGGCGGGATGAACGCCATCAGCGCCTGCGGGCAGGTCTCGCCCTTCAGGTGCGCTGCCAGGCAATTCACATAGGCGATATGCCGGCGCAGCAGGGTGGCCTTGACCGGGTTCAGCCCCTCGTCCGGGTCGTCGATCAGCGTCAGCACCTGCCGCCCATAGCTGCGCGAGGCATTGACCAGCGCTCCCCATAACGTGCGCGCCTCCCACCAGCGGTTGTAGGCACTGCTGTTGCGAAAGCTCACCAGCACCACCAGCGCCGAGCCCAGCAGGGTGAGCGGGATCAACGGCAGGGAGAATGCGCTCTGGAAGAACAGCATGAAATCGATGGTGACCAGCACGTCCCAGATCAGCAGCCAGAACAGCGACCAGCCGATGTAGCCGAAAGTCTTCACCACCAGGCGGTACTTGCGCACGATCATGTCTTTCACGGGGAACCTCATTGTGGAGCGAATGAGGTTCGGACGGTTTGGGGCAGGCAAGGTTCTGTTGAGGGTTATTACAAGATTTTTGTTCGCTCGACTGCTTCAGAGTCAGACGACGCGGATGTGGGACGTGTCGATCTACCCATGGAGTGGAGAAGAATCGAAAGTGGATCTTGATTTATGAAGTTCAGCAAACGGAGAGCTTTGCTCGTTGGTTGAGAGGCCTGCGTGACCTACGAGCCTACATTGCTTTGTCACGACGAATGGAGCGAGCGGAGAGTGGGAATTTGGGGGACTACAAGTCCCTTGGAGGTGGGATCCACGAGATGCGTCTAGATATTTCCGGAGGGTATCGAATTTACTTCACTCAGCGCGGACGTAGATTGAACCTGTTGTTGGTAGGCGGAGACAAGGCTTCTCAATCGAATGACATTATCAAGGCAAGAAAGCTGGCAAAGGAGTTGAAATGAGCGAGAAACTAATCCCTTTTGATATGGCTGCAATGCTTGACAGCGATGAGGCCATTGCGGAGTACCTGAGCCAGGTGCTCAGTGATGGCGATACTGACGAAGTGCTCCGGGCCCTAGGTCATATCGCCCGGGCGAAAGGCATGTCTTCGGTTGCAACCCAAAGTGGTCTAGGGCGTGAAAGTCTCTACAAGGCTTTCAATCTTGGTGCCAAACCGCGTTTTGACACAGTTCTCAAGGTCATTCGTACTTTAGGCATCAACCTGTCTGCCCAGCCTCATTCGGGGGTTAGCTGAGGGAAAAAGGCAGCCTTCAGTAGAGCGCCAGCCTCATCTGCACCAGCGCCACCGCCCCCCATCCGGCGCCTGCCGCTCCTCGATGCCAAAGGGCACGAACCCCAAGCGGGGGTACAGCAAAAGCCCCGCGGTATTGTGGTTGAAACAAGACACCCACAACTCCCGCGCCGCGAACTGCTCGCGCGCCAGGTCGGTCATGCAGCGCACCAGGTAACTCGCCACGCCATGCCCACGCGCTGGCGGCGCTACCAGCACGTTACCCAAGGCACACACGCCGTCGTGTTCGGCCTTGTAGAAGTTGGCGAAACCCAGCACCACGCCATCGCCCTCCACCACGTCGAGCCGCTGCGCTGGGCGATGGCTTCGCTCAGTTGTGCCGGGGTCAGTGGGTAGCTGGCCTTGGGGAACATGTAGAACAACTCGTCCGGGCCTTGCGGGAAGCAGCAGATGGCGGGGATATCAGAGGTGCGAACGGGGCGGTGGGTCAGTTGCATGGCTTCCATCCCGGTGGGTCAAGCGGGCATTCGTCTGGCAGCTTAGCGTCTGCCTCGTTATCTGGCATGGCTTTCGCTTTAATTGGTGGGTATTTCATCCGTGGGGTTTGTAGGGATATTTGGCTGATGGCACAATGCTTCTAATGCCGACCCGCGGGGGAGTTTTCCTGGCGTCTGTCCGCTGCCGTCCTTGGACAGTCAAACAATGGGTGAACCCGCGATGAACGAGCGAAAGGGCAAAGGCCTTTCCTTTGCCAGGCGAATGTACGCACCCCGTGCCGTGGGCACGGGCCTGGGCTTCGTGTGCGTGGCCATTGGCATCTGGCCGCAACAGCCGGAGTGGTGGGTATGGGCGCTGCTGGTGGCGCACGGCTTCGTCTGGCCGCAGCTGGCCTTTCTGCTGGCACGTTTTTCGGCCAATGCCTACCGCACCGAACAGCGCAGCCTGGTGTTCGACGGCTTTGCCGGTGGCTGCTGGGCTGGCGTGATGGGCCTGAACCCGCTACCGAGCGTCATTATTTTGTCGATGATCGCTATGGACAAGATGGCCGTCGGCGGCTGGAACCTGCTCGGCAAGACCCTGACAGTGCAATTGCTGGGCATCGGCCTGGGCTTCTGGCTGTACGCGCCAGCGCTGTTTCCACCGACCACCCAGGCGCAGATGCTCGCCTGCCTGCCGATCCTGATGATCTACCCCATGGTCATCGGCTTTATCTGCTACCAGGTAAACGTGCAGCTCGGCGAGCACAAACGCGCCCTGGCCCACCTGAGCAAGACCGACAGCCTCACCGGCCTGATCAACCACGGTGCCTGGAAGCACCTGTTGGTGAGCGCCTTCGAACGCTGCCGCACCCACCAGCAAGCCAATACCTTGGCGCTGATCGACATCGACCACTTCAAGCAGATCAACGACCGCCATGGCCACCTGGTGGGCGACAACATCCTGTGCATCCTCAGCGCCTTCTTTCCCGCGCACCTGCGCAAGAGCGACCCGGTGGCCCGCTACGGCGGCGATGAGTTCTGCGTGCTGCTGCCCGGCACCACGCCGAGCCAGGCGGCGGAAATCCTCGAGCGCCTGCGCCAGGCGGTGGAGGACTACCGCGACCCGGCCCTGCCGCATTTGCGCCTGAGCCTGAGCATTGGTATCGCCGCGTATGGGCCGCACCTGGGCGATGCCGAGGCGTGGCTGCATGAGGCGGACATGGCGCTGTATCGCGCCAAGCATGAAGGGCGGAACCGGGTGGCGTGGGCGGGAGAGTTCGGGGGCAAGAGTGTGGCTTGAGCGATCCAGTGCTCAAGCCGCAATCCGAGTGTCCGCAGGTTACCGATCGGTCGCCATGTGCACGATGCTGTAGGCAAACTCGTCTGGCCCACTCGCCTGACCCTGTGCACTCGATTGCACCGCGAATCGATCATCGTCATGCACCACCAGCAAGGTCGATGCGTCCAGCACCTCCAGCCCCTCTGGCTTGTTGTTGAAACGCAGCGGCTCACCAGAGCGCGCAATCACCAGCTGCGGCTCGGCCGGGCTGCCATCGAGCAGCGGTATCGACCACAGGTAGCCGGCGATAGAGGTGGCATCCTCGAAGCTGGTCAGGGCATAGAGCCGACCCCCGTGGAACCGGTCAAACTCCAGGGAAGCCAATCCCAATACCTGATCGCTGCCAGGTACTTCGGGCGTGAACTCGAACAGGGTTCGTATCGCGCCGGTCAGGTGCATCTCACCTGCGTCGAAGGCAAAAGGCACGGCAAGAATCTTGAAGACATCGCGTGCTTGCCCATAGCTCGCGCCGACCTTGCGCACACCCAGCAGCAACTGGTTAGCGGGCGCGATCGACAAGCCTTCTATCTGGAAGAACGGCGCCCCCAGCAACTCGACCAACTGCTCGCGAATGGCGAATGAGCTGGTGACACCTTTACGGGTGGAGGGTGAGACGAGCTTGACGTCCTGAGGTCTGTGCACCGGCCAGTAGAGCAAGGTGTTGAAGGCGTCATCGGTCGCATCGTCGACGCTGCCGATGCGGCTGAACGAGGTGATGGCAATTACATGGGTGTCGTCCAGCGTAGTGGTCATGGCCTCGAACTTGCGCGCTTGGGTGAAGGCCTTGGCTTGCAGGTAAGTCGGTGGCCCCTTGGCGATACGCTCACCTTCCAGCGCCAGGTCGAACAGCGGCGATGCGCCGGTGTTTCCCATGGGTTTGTCGTTTGCCAGGTACAGGCGCTCGCCCACGCGGCTGACGGCCGAGACCTCACAGACTGCGCGATGGTCTGCGGGCAGACGCATTTCTGTGCAACGAGCCGTGCCGTGCTCGACGCTGATGGCCTGAGTGTTGGCTTGCAGGCAAGAAGCAAAGGCGAGCAGAACGCTCGCCAGGGTCAAGGTGCTGGAGTGCATGGTTTTTATCCTGCGAGGTGGAGGAAAGCGCAGGATGTTGTGCATGCGCGGGAGGGGCGATTTGGCAGCGGTTCCGTGTGACCCTGGGGCGGCAGCAATCCGCTATTGCTGCATGCGCCCCACTTTCACGTCATCCATCAGCGCCTTGACCATGTCGCACAGCAAGTGCGCTGATTTTTTCCGGCGCTTTCATTTGCGTTGTCCCAAGGCATTGCTAGCCTGCATTGAGCTGCATTGAGCTGCATTGAGCTGCATTGAGCTGCATTGAGCTGCATTGAGCTGCATTGAGCTGCATTGAGCTGCATTGAGCTGCATTGAGCTGCATTGAGCTGCATTGATCTGCATTGAGCTACGTGTGGAAATCCAATGAGTCTGCCAAACGAAATCCTCCAGTTACTGGAGTGTGGTGAAGCCCTGGGCTCCCGCGAAATTGCCCTGCGGCTTGATGTCAGTTGGCCCACTGTAAAGCGCCACCTGGCGGTACTGCTGGACGCAGGTAGGTCGAACGGGAGAGAGATGGGCGCAGCCAGCGGTACCGTCTCCCGAGCGCCATACAACAACCGGCTGCAATCGCCCCGGCGAGTCCGCCCCCTAGTGTTCCGTGGTCCGCTGCCAGCCTCGTACTACGAGAGCAACTGCTGCGTCCCTTGGCGATGCGCGATGTCGTCACTTATCACCGTGATCTGGTCGATCATTACCAACCCAACTCCACAGCCTGGCTTCCTGCCGATTTGGTCGACGCGCTGGAGGCTGAGGGTCGCATGCGTGGCTAACAGCCTGCGGGTACCTACGCCCGGAAGGTGCTGGAGCCGCTGCTGATCGACTTGTCCTGGTCCTCGTCTCGACTTGAAGGAAACCGCTATTCGCTACTCGATACCGAGCAGTTGTTCAAAAGCGGGGCTGCTGATGGTGACCTGGATGCCGTCATGCTCCTCAATCACAAGGCTGCCATTGAGTTCATGGTGGATGCGATACCGGAGTACGGGCTGAATTCTGCGGTTATCCGCAACCTGCAGGCCTTGCTGATGCAAGACTTGCTCGCAGATAGCGACGTGCTCGGCGATATCAGGCAAATGGTGGTGAACATAAGCGGTACCACTTACATGCCTACACAGGTGCCATCGTTATTGCAGGAGATGTTCGAGCAAATAATCGAAAAAGCACGTCAGATCAAAAGCCCCATCG
>NZ_JAVAYC010000037.1:0-38491 GCF_042709235.1 Pseudomonas sp. LS_2
CACGCTGCTCGCCTTCGGCCCCGTCCTCGCGCTGGCCGAGGAACCCGGCTGGTCGCTGCTCAGCCGCAACTACTTCCTGCACAACGACTATCGCACCCCGTCCGGCAACGGCCAGAGCTACCGCCAGGAATGGGCCCAGGGTTTCATTGGCGAGGCCCGCTCGGGCTTCACCGAAGGCACTGTCGGTGTCGGGGTCGACCTCCATGGTTTCGTCGGCCTGAAGCTCGACGGCGGCCGCGGCCATGCCGGTACCGGTCTGCTGCCTCGGGACAGCAATGGCCGCGCCGAGTCCGACTACGCCAGTGCCGGCGCCGCGCTCAAGCTGCGCCTGGGCAATACCCAATTGCACTATGGCGAGATGACGCTGGAAACGCCGGTACTCGATACCGGCGACAAGCGCCTGCACCCCGAATACGCCACCGGCTGGCTGCTGGAGAACACCGACCTGCCCGGCTGGCGAGTGCAGGCCGGACGCTTCACGGCGTTCAACGACCAGGACAACAGCTCCACCCACGACGATTTCACAGGCTATGGGGCCACTACCCAGGGCCATGCCATGAGCCTGGCCGGCGCCACCTTCGACCCGGCCGGGCCGTTAAGCAGTGGGCTGTACGTTGCGCAGCTGCAAGACACCTGGAACCAGGCCTACCTGAACCTCAACCTGGCCATCGACAACTGGCGCCTGGAAGGCAACCTCTACCGCACCGGCGACAGCGGCAAGGCCAGCGCCGGCGACATCGACACCCTCGCCTACAGCCTGGCCGCCAAATACAGCTTTGGCAGCCAGGCACTGACCCTGGCCTACCAGAAGGTGCAGGGCGACACCCCGTTCGACTTCGTCGGTGGCGATTCCATCTACCTGGCCAACGCCATCAAGTACGCCGACTTCAACGGCCCAGGGGAAAGCTCCTGGCAACTGCGCTACGACCTTGACTTCGCCACTCTCCACGTTCCCGGCCTGAGCCTGATGGGCCGCTACGTGCAAGGCCGCGGCATCGATGGCAGCCGTGCTCCTGCGGACGGCGCCTATGCTGGCCAGTATGGGCAAGGCGGCAAGCACTGGGAGCGCGACATCGAACTCAAGTACGTGGTCCAGGCAGGTGTCGCCAAGGGCCTGAGGTTGTCGCTGTCCCACGTCAGCCACCGAGCCAACGACGCCCAGGGCGGCGACAACATCGACCGCCTCTATGTCATTCTCGAATACCCACTCAAAGGCCGTTTCTGAAATGAGCAACGCCACCAGTTCGGGCGCCTGGAGCCCTCTGCGCAACACCACCTTCCGCATGCTGTGGATCGCCACCATTGCCTCCAACATCGGCACCTGGATGCACGAAGTGGGCGCGGGCTGGCTGATGACCAGCCTGTCGAGCAACCCCCTGCATGTAGCGCTGATCCAGGTCGCAGGTTCGCTGCCGATGTTCTTCCTGGCCGTGCCGGCGGGCGCTGCGGCGGACATCGTCGACAAGCGTCGCTACCTGCTGCTGGTGCAGTTGTGGATGTCCGGGGTCGCGGTAGTGCTGGCGACGCTGACCCTGCTGGGGCTGATGAATGTCACCCTGCTGCTCACCCTGACCTTGGCGCTGGGCGTCGGCACGGCACTGATGATGCCGGCATGGAGCGCGCTGACGCCGGAGCTGGTGAACAAGCAGGACCTGGCCAGCGCCGTGGCGCTTTCCAGCGTCGGCATCAATGTTTCGCGAGCCATCGGGCCAGCGTTGGCCGGTGTGCTGGTGAGCATGGTAGGGCCGTGGCTGACCTTTGCCCTCAACGCCGTGTCATTCACCGGGGTGATCCTGGTGTTGCTGCTGTGGAAGCGCGAAGTGGCCACGCCGCTGCTGCCGGCCGAGCGCTTCATCGGCGCCATGCGCACCGGCCTGCGCTTCGCCCGCAGCGCCCAGCCCTTGCAGGCCGTGCTGCTGCGGGCACTGGCATTTTTCTTCTGCGCCAGCGCAGGTACTGCGCTGCTGCCGCTGATCGTGCGCGGCGAAATGCAAGGCAGCGCGGCGGACTTCGGCATCTTGCTGGCCGCCATCGGCATCGGCGCGGTAGCGGGCGCGACCCTGTTGCCCACGCTGCGCGAGAAGATCAGCCGCGACCGCCTGGTACTGCTGGCCAGCCTGCTATATGCACTGTTCCTGCTGGCCTTGGCGCTGGTGCGCAATTTCTACGCGCTGCTACCGGCCATGCTGCTGAGCGGTGCGGCGTGGATCGCCGTGCTGTCCAACCTGCAAGTGGCCGCACAAACCTCGGTGCCGGCCTGGGTGCGGGCGCGGGCCTTGTCGGTGTACATCCTGGTGTTCTTCGGCGCCATGGCGTCGGGTGGGTTGCTCTGGGGCAGCGTGGCCAGCCATGCCTCGATCACCTTGAGCCTGCTGCTGGCCGCTGCCGGCCTGGGGCTGGGAACGCTGCTGACGATGAACGTCAGGCTTGCGCAAACCGAAGCCGAGGACCTGACCCCTTCGTTGCACTGGCCGATGCCACTGCTCAGCGAGGAACTGGACCAGGAAAGCGGGCCGGTGATGGTCACGGTCGAGTACCACATTGCGGCGGATAAAGTGGCAGCGTTCCGCCTGGTGGCGCGCGACCTGGAGGCGATGCGCAAGCGCAATGGCGCGCTGTCGTGGGGGCTGATGCAAGACAGCAGCGACCCGTGTCAATGGCAGGAATTCTTTTTCGAGGAATCGTGGCTTGAGCACCTGCGCCATCACCACCGGGTGACCCGCGGGGAGCTGAAGATCGAAGCGCGGGTGCGGCAGTTGCAGACCGAGGGGGTGCCCGTGAAAGTGCGGCATCTGTTGGCGGGTGCAAAGGCTCAACAGTGATCTCTACAGGCGCCTCACCGCTTGGGCCACGTCACTGGCCCCTTTAGCTTCACTCAGCCGCGCAGCCAGTTGGCGCAGCGTCGGGTTACCCACGGCATGATGTAGAACACCACCGGCAGGATGACGAACAGGTTGATGATCAGGTTGGCGCTGATCACGCCGCCCAATTGCGGGTAGCGGGCGAACAGCGGCGCCAGCAGTTGCGGGATGACCATGGTCATCGGGCAGATCACCAGGTAGGTCAGCAGCGCCTGTTTCCAGCGCGGCGGTTGCGTGGCGCTGGCGCTCGGCGGGGTGAACCAGTACTCCGGGTCGTTGTGCACCTGGGTGTGGTCGCCATCTTCGAGCATCGGCAGCACCTGGCTGACCAACGCCTGGCGCTCGGCGGAATTGACCCACGCCTGTAGCAGGCTGGCGTCGGCGAAACGCACCACGGTGGTGAACGCGTGGCCGCCTTCCTCCGGGCGGATCACATTGACGTCCAGGTGCCCGGGCTGGTGGCGTGCGGTGTCGACAGTGCGCTTGAGCCAGGCTTCGTAGTCGTCCAGGGCGCGGGCGCGAACCTTGTGCTGGATCACCAGGGTCACGATGTCGCGGTTGGCTTCGGTTGCGGTATTCATCGGCATTCCTTGGGATGAGCGTGGTCGCCTCCACGGTGCAATGGCGGACAGGCGCAGGGTTGGAGCGGTGTGCTGCCCGAACGCGGGCACCGACTGGCGGTGCCCAGGCGGGCCGGCTTACTTGGCGGCGGTGAGGGCGTTGTAGCTGGTGATCAGGTTGCGGTAGTCGGGGATGTGGTTGGAGCACAGGGCCGCCAGGCCTTCGACGTCGTTACGCCAGTCGCGGTGCAACTCGCAGGCCACGCCGAACCAGGTCATCAGTTGCGCACCGGCGGCCTCCATGCGGCGCCAGGCAGCATCACGGGTCATTTCGTTGAAGGTGCCGGAGGCGTCAGCCACCACGAACACTTCGAACTCCTCCTCCAGGGCCGACAGCGCCGGGAAGGCCACGCACACTTCGGTCACCACGCCGGCGATGATCAGCTGCTTCTTGCCGGTGGCCTTCACGGCCTTGACGAAGTCCTCGTTGTCCCAGGCGTTGATCTGGCCGGGGCGGGCGATGTACGGGGCGTCCGGGAACAGCGCCTTGAGCTCTGGCACCAGCGGGCCGTTGGGGCCTTGCTCGAAGCTGGTGGTGAGGATGGTCGGCAGATTGAAGAACTTGGCCAGGTCCGCCAGGGCCAGCACGTTGTTCTTGAACTTGTCCGGTTCGATATCACGTACCAGCGACAGCAGACCTGCCTGGTGGTCGACCAGCAGTACTGCGGCGTCGTCTTTGTTCAGGCGGTTGTATTTGAAGTGGGTCATGGTCGTAGCTCCGTAGGTGTTGAACGTCTTCGTCGTGGGTGAGGTGTTTCGCGTTGTTGAGCAAAGATTAGATTCATCACCTTTGGAGCGGTAGACCGCGAAAATTGGCTTTAGCGTTCTATTTAAGGAACGATGTGAAAGCTTCGCGGGTAAACCCGCTCCCACAGGTACCCCCACTGGACTCAAGGACAGTGGGGGTACCTGTGGGAGCGGGTTTACCCGCGAAGAAGCCACTGCCGCACCCAACACCAGAAACAGTTGCCTGCGCCTCGGAGCTGCTCTTTACTACCCCCAGCCCTTCCCGACCCCGAGATCACCATGCTGGCTTTCATCCAGTCCTACCCCTTGCTGCTCGGCACCGGCCTGATCCTTCTCGACCTGTTGCTCTGGCACTTCATTCCCGCCACCCACCGCTATTGGCGGGTGACCTCGCGCACCCTGGCCTATGCGCTGTTCACCGGCGTGCTGCTGACCGGCGGGATGAGCCCACTGCAACCGCCACCCTGGCCTGACGACGCCTCGCGCAACCTCATTGCGACGCTGCTGACCGTCGGCTGGTGGCTGTTCGGCGCTCGTACCGTGACGGTGGTGTTCGGCGTGCTGATGACCGCCCGCGGCAGCCACGCCGGGCGGCTGTTGCAGGATGTGGTGGGGGCGCTGATATTTCTCGCGGCCGTGGTCGCAGCGGCGGCCTATGTGCTGCAGCTGCCGGTCAAGGGCTTGCTGGCGACATCCGGGGTAATGGCTATCGTCATTGGCCTGGCGTTGCAGAGCACGTTGGCCGACGTGTTCTCCGGCATCGTCCTCAACACCACGCGGCCCTACCAGGTCGGCGACTCGATCTCCATCGACGGCACCGAGGGCAAGGTGGTCGACATCGACTGGCGTGCCACCCGCCTGATTACCGGCACCGGCAGCCTGGCAGTGGTGCCCAACTCGGTGGCGGCCAAGGCACGGCTGCTCAACCACAGCCGCCCGGCCGACCGCCATGGGGTGAGCATCAGCGTGGTGGTGCCGGCCAAGCTGCGCCCGCAACGGGTGTTCGATGCGCTGGAGAAAACCCTGCAAGGCACCAGCCTGCTACTGAAAACCCCAGCGCCCAAGGTTTCGGTAAAAACCTCGACACTGGAGTCGGTGGAATACGAAGCCAGCGGTTTCATCGCCGATGCCGCGAACAAGACCGATGTACGCAACCAGCTGTTCGACCTGGCCCACCGTCACCTGGAAGCCGCCGGGGTAGTGTGGAACGCCGACCAGAGCATGCCCGCACGCACGCGCCAGCGCGAGTTGCTGGACGAGGTGCGGGTATTCCGTTCGTTGACCAGCGAAGAGCGCGACACCTTGAGCCAGCACATGACCGCCGTGGAGTACCTGGCCGACCAGGTGATCCTGGGCTTTGGCGACCGCTCCCCGCACATGCTGCTGATCAGCCGCGGCGTGGTATCGGCCTCGGCACATGATGGCAAGCGCCTGGTCGAAGGCGGGCGCATGGGACCGGGGGAAGTGCTGGCACTGGAGGGGTTGCTGGACGACGAGGACTCGCCGGCGGAGTTCCGCGCCTTGACCAGCTGCATGCTGTACCGCATCGACAAGGAGCGGGTGCGTAGCTGCCTGGCCCAGGGTGAGGATGTGAGATCGGCGCTGACCAAGTTGCAGCGGTTCAGGGAGCAGAAGCGCGAGATGCTGCTGATGCAAAAACCCACCGTGGTCAAGAAAGGTGGGTTCCTCAGCTGGTTGCACAAGTGAGGAGAGATCGGTGTCGCCCTCTTCGCGGGTAAACCCGCTCCCACAGGTACACCACTGTCTTTGAGTTCAGTGGTGTGCCTGTGGGAGCGGGTTTACCCGCGAAGAGGCCAGCGAGCTCGCTACAAGACCACCCGCAAGCACTGCCCCGCGTGGTACAGCGAGAACCCTGATTCATAGAACGCCGTACGCAACGTCGGCGCACTCACAGGCTTCATCGGCGCGAACGGAATCGGCAGGCTGTCTGGGTCATCCTTGAGCAGGAATTCGGCGAACGCCCGACCGATCACCGTGCCGGTGGTGTTGCCGCGGCCGTTGTAGCCGGTCACCGCCACCAGCCCGGGCGCTGGCTCGAACAGGCGCATCAGGTGGTCGGGAGTGAAGTCGATGCAGCCGGTCCAGTGCATTTCCCATTCGACCTTGCCCAGCTCCGGGAAGTAGTGGCCCTGGATACGGTCGGCCCAACTGCGCACGAACCACGCCGGCTTGTTGTCCACCCGGCCCAGGCTGCCAAGCAGCAAGCGGCCCTGGTCGTCGCGGCGGATGCTGCTGAGCACGGTGCGGGTGTCCCACGAACCCTGGCCATGGGGCAGGATGCGCTCGGCGGCAGCGCCTTGCAGCGGCTTGGAGGCGATCTGGTAGTAGTAGCCCCGGAAGAAATGCTTCTGCAGGTCGCTCCACTCGCCTTCGGTGTAGGCACCGGTGGAGATCACCACCTTTTCGGCGCGCACTGAGCCGCGTGCGGTCTTCACCCGCCAGGCGTCACCCTCGCGCGCCAGGCCTTCTACCGGCGATTGCTGGAACAGCCGACCACCCAGGCGCTGCACCGCGGCGGCAAGGCCTTGGGTGTAGGCCATGGGGTTGATGGTGCCGGCGCGGCGGTCGAGCAGCGCAGCGGAGATCTTGTCGGTACCGCAGTATTCCTGGCACTCGGCGCCGGTCAGCAGCTCGACGTCAGCGCCACGCCGGGTCCATTGCTCGAAGCGCGCCTCGAGGTCGGCCAGCCCCGTGGCGTTGTGGGCCATGTGCAGGTTGCCTTTGTGCTGGGCCTGACAGTCGATGCCCAGGCGCTCGATCATCGCGAACACTTCGCCAGGCGCCTCGCCGAGCAGCGCGTTCAGACGGCTACCCTGTTGCTGGCCCAGCGTGGCCTCGACCTCGTCGGGGCGAATCCAGGTGCCGGCATTGACCAGCCCGACATTGCGCCCAGAGCCGCCATGGCCGACCTTCCAGGCCTCCAGCAGGATCACCGACTTGCCTTGCTCAAGCAGGTGGATCGCTGCCGAAAGACCGGTGATGCCTGCGCCGATCACGCAGACATCGGCCTTGTGCTCGCCAGCCAGCGCCAGCGACGCCACGCTCGGCCGGGTAATGTGTTCCCACAAGCATTCTTGACGCAGTTCGGACATGGCCCGGCTCCAGCGATGTTGTTCTTTTGACAGGCGCAACGCTTCTACCAAGGGGCTGCGGCGACATCATGATTCAGTCGAACACAATACCCTGCGCCAGCGGCAGCTCGCGCGAGTAGTTCACGGTGTTGGTCTGGCGGCGCATGTAGGCCTTCCACGAATCCGACCCGGACTCACGCCCGCCCCCGGTTTCCTTCTCGCCGCCGAACGCCCCGCCGATCTCCGCGCCGCTGGTGCCAATGTTGACGTTGGCGATACCGCAGTCGCTGCCCGAGGCGCTCTGGAAGCGTTCGGCCTCGCGGATATCGGTGGTGAAGATGCACGAGGACAGCCCTTGCGGCACTTCGTTGTTCAGGCGCAGCGCGTCTTCGAAATCGTCATAGGCCAGCACGTAGAGGATCGGCGCGAAGGTCTCGTGGCGCACCACCTCGCTCTGCCCAGGCATTTCGACGATGGCGGGCGTCACGTAGTAGGCATCCGGATACTGCTCGGCCAGCTGGCGCTCGCCGCCGAAAACCTGGCCACCCTCATCGCGGGCTTTGGCCAGCGCGCCTTGCATGGCATCGAAGGACTGCTTGTCGATCAGCGGGCCGACCAGGTTGTCCTTGCGTGGGTCGCCGATACGCACCTTGGCGTAGGCTGCTTTTACCCGGGCGACCACCTCGTCCTTGACCGAACGGTGCACGATCAGGCGACGCAGGGTGGTGCAGCGCTGGCCGGCAGTGCCCACGGCGGAGAACAGAATGCCGCGCACGGCCAGGTCGAGGTCAGCGCTGGGGGCAAGGATCATCGCGTTGTTGCCGCCCAGCTCGAGGATGCTGCGGCCAAAACGCGCCGCAACCCGCGGGCCGACTTCACGACCCATGCGGGTGCTGCCGGTGGCGCTGACCAGCGGCACGCGCGGGTCGTCGACCAACGCTTCGCCCGCCTCGCGGCCACCGATCACCAGCTGGCTCAGGCCCTGCGGCGCTTCGCCGAAGGCTTTCAGCGCCTTCTCGAACAGCGCCTGGCAGGCCAGGGCGGTAAGCGGCGTCTTCTCGGATGGCTTCCACACCACGGCGTTACCCGCCACCAGCGCCAAGGTGGCATTCCATGCCCAGACCGCTACCGGGAAGTTGAAAGCGCTGATCACCCCGACCACACCCAGCGGGTGCCACGACTCGCGCATGTGGTGGCCCGGACGCTCGGAGGCGATGGTCAGGCCGTACAGTTGGCGCGACAGGCCGACGGCGAAGTCGCAGATGTCGATCATCTCCTGCACCTCGCCCAAGCCTTCCTGGGTGATCTTGCCGGCTTCCACCGACACCAGTTCGCCCAGGTCGGCCTTGTGCGCACGCAGCACTTCGCCGAATAGCCGCACCAGCTCGCCACGGCGTGGGGCCGGCACGTTGCGCCAGGTTTCGAAGGCGGTGTGCGCCTGGTCGATGCGTGCGGTGGTCTCGGCCTTGCCGAGCAACTTCACCGAGGCGATCTGGCTGCCATCGATGGGCGTATGGACAGGGTAGTCGCCCTGGGTATGAGCCTCGGCGGCGACGCCCAGGCGCTCGAGCAATGCTGCAACCATTGTGCTTCTCCTACATCGGTGAAGGGTTGGAAAGAATGAGGGTCAGTATTAATCCGATCACTCAGGCGCAACAAACGACCTTTATTCCGCTTATCATTCCGCCAGGTAATGACACCCCTGCCGTAGAGGCCGCCCATGTCCAAACGCCTGGTACCGTCAATGACGGCCTTGCAGTGCTTCGAAGCCGCTGCCCGTCACCTCAGCTTCACCCGCGCCGCCGAAGAGCTGCACCTGACCCAGAGTGCGGTGAGCAAGCAGGTGGCGCAGCTCGAAGACCTGCTCCGCCATCACCTGTTCCTGCGTATCCGTCGGCGCCTGCAACTGACGCCTGCGGGCGCGCTATACCTGGCCGAAGTGAACAAGATCCTCACCCAGGTGGACATGTCCAGCCGCTACGTCCTGACCTACGGCGAGCAGACCGAAGTATTGAAAGTAGCCACTCAACCGAGTTTCGGCGTGCGTTGGTTGATCCCCAGCCTCAAGGGCTTCGGCAAGCGCCACCCGAACATCCACCTGGATATCCGCAACGAGATGGAGCCTTTCGCCCTGCTGCAAGGCTCGGCCGACGTGGTGTTCTACTTCGGCCAGGGCACCTGGCCGGGGGCGACCTGCGTGGAGTTGTTCGGCGAGGAGGTGGTGCCGGTGTGCGCCCCCGAGCTGCTGGCTGGCCGCAGCCTGGACGAGGCCGGGGCACTGGCCGAGCAGGTACTGCTGCAAAGCACGTCGCGACCGCAGGCCTGGCACGAATGGTTCCTGGAGCAAGGCCTGCACACCGACAACAGCTACCATGGGCCACGCTTCGACACCTTCTACATGGCCTTGAGCGCAGCGCAGGCCGGCTGCGGCGTGGCGCTGGTGCCGCGCTACCTGGCAGCCAAGGAGCTGGCCGACGGCAGCCTGGTGGTGCCCTGGAACCATGCGATGCGTAGCCAGGGCGCGCACTACCTGGCGTTTGCCGAGCATGCGGCGGAGGTGCCTAAGGTAAGGGCGCTGGTGGAGTGGATCAAAGGCCAGTTGGTCTAGCGCAAAGCCCGCACCTGCACGAATAGAGGCAGCGCAGCGAGATCGATCGCAAAAGGAATGACCCCCGCACTTTTTTTCGCTTGCCGCAAAAGTGCATTCCCCGCTTTCATGTAACGTACTTCCCCACCCCAGGAATCCCGCGATGCCCGCCCAAGATTTCATCAGCCCCGACAGCATCCGCGCGCAGTTCTCCGCTGCCATGTCGCTCATGTACAAGCAGGAAGTGCCGCTGTACGGGACGCTGCTGGAGCTGGTGAGCGACATCAACCGCCAGGTCATGATCGAGCAACCGGAGGTTGCCGAGGCGCTGCGCTGGACCGGTGAAGTCGAGCGCCTCGACCAGGAGCGCCACGGCGCCATCCGCGTCGGCACGGCCGAGGAGCTGGCGACCATCGCCCGCCTGTTCGCGGTCATGGGCATGGCGCCGGTCGGCTACTACGACCTGAGTTCGGCAGGCGTGCCGGTGCACTCCACGGCCTTTCGCGCGGTACACGAGCAGTCGCTGCATATCAGCCCGTTCCGCGTGTTCACCTCGCTGCTGCGCCTGGAGCTGATCGACAACCTCCCCCTGCGCGAACTGGCTCGCAGCATCCTGGCCAAGCGCAAGATCTTTACCCAACGCGCCCTGGCGCTGATCGCCCAAAGCGAGCGCGATGGCGGCCTGAATGCCGACGATGCTCACAGCTTCGTCGAGGAAGCGCTGCACACCTTCCGCTGGCACCACGACGCCACGGTCAGCGCCGAGCAGTACCGGCTGTTGCATGACCAGCACCGGCTGATCGCCGACGTGGTGGCGTTCAAAGGCCCGCACATCAACCACTTGACCCCGCGCACCCTGGATATCGACGCGATCCAGCTGGGCATGCCGGCCAGGGGCATTGCGCCCAAGGCCGTGATCGAAGGCCCGCCCCCCCGCCGCCACCCGATCCTGCTGCGCCAGACCAGTTTCAAGGCCTTGCAGGAGCAGGTGGCTTTCAGCGACGCCCAAGGCAGCCATACCGCGCGCTTCGGTGAGATCGAACAGCGCGGCGCGGCGCTCACGCCCAAGGGCCGGCTACTTTACGACCGCCTGCTCGACGCCACCCGCGCCGCCCTCGGTGGCGTGCCCGCCGAGGCCAATGCCGCGCACTACCGAACGCTTTTGGCGCAGACGTTCGCCGCGTTCCCGGATGACCTGGCGCAGATGCGCGAGCAAGGGCTGGCCTACTTCCGTTACTTCGTCACCGAGAAAGGCTTGGCCGAGCGCGACCAAGAAGGTCGGCCGACGACGCTGCAAGCGTTGATCGATGCAGGGCACGTGCATTACGAGGCGCTGGTGTACGAAGACTTCCTGCCGGTCAGTGCGGCGGGCATCTTCCAGTCGAACCTGGGCGACGAGGCCCAGGCTGACTATGGCAGCAACGCCAACCGCGAGGCCTTCGAGGCGGCGTTGGGGTTGCAGGTGCAGGATGAGCTGGCGCTGTATGCGCAAAGCGAGCAGCGCTCGCTACAGGCCTGCGCCCAGGCCCTGGGGCTGGCAGGCCTCTAGCAAAAGGCTCAGCGCCCCACGCGGAACCGGTCCACTTCCTCACGCAACTGCGCCGCCAGGCCTTCCAGCTCGCGCGCAGTGCTGGCCACTTCGTTGGCCACGTCGCGCTGTTCGCTGTTGGCCTGGGCGATGCTTTGCAGGTTGCGGCTGAGGACGGTCGAGGTACTGCTCTGCTCCTGGGTCGCGGTGCTGATGACGGCGAACTGCTCACCCGCCAGTCGGCTCTGCTCGTCGATACGCGCCAGCGCCTCGGCCACCTTGTCGTTACGCTCCAGGCCTTCCTGCATCAACTGGTTGCCCTGCTCCAAGGTGCTGATGGCATGGCCGGTCTGCTGCTGGATGCTGGCGATCATGCCGGAGATTTCATCGGTAGCCTGGCGCGTACGGGCCGCCAGCCCGCGCACTTCATCGGCCACCACGGCAAAGCCACGGCCCTGCTCGCCCGCGCGCGCCGCCTCGATGGCGGCGTTGAGCGCCAGCAGGTTGGTCTGCTCGGCGATCGCGGTGATGACTCCGACGATGCCGCCGATTTCCTGCGAGCGCGCGCCCAAGGTGTCCATCACCTGGGCAGTACCGCCCAGCGCCTCGGCGATCTGCTTGAGCGAAGAAGAGGCTTGGTCCATCGCGCTGCGGCCAATGCGCGTCTGCTGGGCGTTGTCGCGTGCCATGCGCTCGGTGCCGGCCATGTTGTCGGCGATGTTCATCGAAGTGGCACTGAACTCCTCCACCGCGCCCGCCATGCTGGTGATCTCGCCGGACTGCTGGTCCATGCCTTCGCAGGCCCCGGAAGACAAGCCGGACAACGAACGAGCACGGCTGCTGACCTGCTCGGAGGCACTGCGGATGTGTTCGACCATGGTCGCCAGCGCATCGGCCATCTTGTTGAAACTGCGGGCCAGTTGGCCGATCTCGTCGTTGCTGGTCACCGACAGGCGCGCGCTGAGGTCGCCCGCGCCCAGGGCTTCGGCCTGGCGCACCAAGCCGTCCAGCGGGCGCAGCTTGCGGCGCAGCAGCCAGAGGGTGGCGGCCACGGCCAGCAGCATCGCCAGCAGGCTGCCGATGGCCAGGCGCAGACCGACACTCCAGGTCACGTCGCGGATCTCGGCCTCCGGCATGCTCGCCACCACCGTCCATGGCCCTTCGGCGAACGGCTGGGACACGCTGAAGATCTGCTGCTCGCCGCTCTGCCAGAAATGCCCCGCCGGCTGCCCGGACACTGCCTTGGCCGCTGCTGCTTCATCAGCCACGCCCGCTGGCGGCACCAGCCACTTGCCCTGCTCGTCGAGCAGCGCCAGCGAGCCGGTCTGGCCGATGCGGAAGCGCTTGAGGTTGGCGAACTGGGCGTTCTGCGCATCGGTGTAGTCGAAGCCGACGAACAGCACGGCCATGACCTGGCCTGCACCATCGCGCACCGGCACGTAGCGGGTCATGTAGTTGCGCTCGAACAGCAACGCCCGGCCCACGTAGGTCTGCCCGGCCATCAGCAGCTTGTAGGCCGGGTGCTGGCGGTCGAGCTTGGTGCCGATGGCGCGGCTGCCGTCCTGCTTGGTCACCGAGGTGCTGATGCGGATGAAGTCGTCGCCGCTGCGCACGAACAGGGTCGCCACGCCCGCTGTCATGCGCTTGAAGCCATCGACCTGCTGGAAATTGTTGTTCAGCAGGCTGTCACCGAGGTACAGCGCCGGGGCAGGTTGCCCGGCCACGTCGACGTTCTCGCCGTTGTGCACCGACAGGCCCGAGGCGAAACGCTGCTCGAACAATCCGCTCAGGCGCTGGGTGTTGTCCTTGAGCGAACCGTGGAAAGTGTCGAGCTGGTCGGCCAGCAGGCGCGCCTCGCTGCCCAGGTGCTGCTGGCGGGTGGCGATGTTGGCGTCGTCCAGCGAACGCAGGGCGAACAGGGTACTGCCGGAAATCACCGCCGCCAGCACGATGGCGAGGGCGATGCCGAGCTGTGAGGCGATCCGGGCACGAGGTTGAGACATGGCAAGGCTCCTTGGCGCAGGGCCGGGATCTTCTTGATCGCAAAGACCGCACGCTTGGTATAGGCGCCCTCTCGTGGGGCGTTGTGTTGACAGGAGATCGGCGTCGTCCGTAAATACTTGAGTGTCGGGTAGGGAAATGCGCAAACGTTTGAGCCTCGTACTGTCTAGCCCGGCCCTTTCGTAGGCAAGCCCGCTCCTACAGTCACACCACAGCCTCTGTAGCAGGGGGCTTGCTCGCGAAAGGGCCGGTACGGGCACCTAACCCGCTGCCAGGACTTGCACATCGGGCAGGTTCATCGCCGCCGCTTCCTCTTGCAGAAAACCACTCAGGCGCCGCAAGCGCTCCCCGCCAGGTCGGGTGCGCGGCCACACCAGGTAATAGTCCAGCCCGCTGGCCACCGCCGTCGGCCACGGCAGGCTCAGACGCCCCTGCGCCACATCCTCGGCGACCATCAGCAAATCACCCATCGACACCCCATAGCCGCGAGCGGCTGCGATCATGCCCAACTCCAGGGTGTCGAATACCTGGCCGCCCTTGAGCGACACCTGCTCGGCCAGCCCCATGCGCGCCAGCCAACTGCCCCAGTCGCGTTTGTCGGGCGTAGGGTGCAGCAGCTCGACACTGGCCAGCCGCCGCACATCCCAGGGGCCTTCCGCCAGCAAGTCCGGGGCGCCGACCGGAATCAGCAGCTCAGCGAACAAGCGGCGCACTTCCCAGTCGGCGGGGAAGTTGCCATCGCTCAACAGCACCGCGCAGTCGAACGGCTCCTGGTTGAAGTCCACGTGGTCGATGTCCATCCAGGCGCTGGTCAACTGCACCTCGTTGCCCGGCTGCAGGTGGCGAAAGCGGCTCAGGCGCGCCAGCAGCCAGCGCATGGTCAGGGTAGAGGGTGCCTTCATGCGCAGGATGTCATCTTCGGCGCGCAGGGTATGGCAGGCCCGCTCCAGCGCCGCGAAACCGTCACGCACGCCCGGCAGCAGCAGGCGCGCCGCCTCGGTGGGTTGCAGATTGCGGCCATTGCGCACGAACAGGCGGCAGGCGAAGTGCTCCTCGAGGGTGCGGATATGTCGGCTGACGGCGCTCTGGGTAATCGACAGCTCCTCACCGGCACGGGTGAACGAACTTAGCCGAGCAGCCGCTTCGAATGCGCGCAAGGCATAGAGCGGGGGAAGCTTGCGAGACATGAGATACCTGCAATACGGGGGTGCGGGACATGACTGCGATCATACAAGCATGAGTTCAACTCATGTGAGCGATCGCTTTTATCCTTTTGTGCAAAGTTGACCGAAGCTTCAGAATCCTCCTTCCAACTATGCCCCAGGAGAGGAACTCCCCATGCATGTCGCGCCCACCACAGAACTGAAGGCTTTGCTGCGCCTGGCCGGGCCGCTGATCGCCTCGCAGTTGGCGCACATGCTGATGGTGCTTACCGATACCCTGATGATGGCCCGCATCAGCCCCCAGGCCCTGGCCGGGGGCGGCCTGGGCGCGGCGAGCTATTCATTCGTGTCGATCTTCTGCCTGGGGGTGATCGCCGCAGTCGGCACGCTGGTGGCGATTCGTAAAGGGGCGGGCGATGTCGCTGGTGCCACGCGCCTGGCCCAGGCCGGGGTATGGCTGGCCTGGGGCCTGGCATTGGTGGCGATGCTGGTGCTGTGGAACCTGAAGCCCGTGCTGTTGCTGTTCGGCCAGCAACCGGCCAACGTCGAGGCGGCCATGCAGTTCCTCACCCTGCTGCCGCTGGCCCTGCCCGGCTACCTCACGTTCATGGCCTTGCGCGGCTTCACCAGTGCGCTGGGGCGCTCGGCGCCGGTAATGGTCATCAGCCTGGTCGGCACGGTGCTCAACTATGTGTTCAACCATGCGCTGATCGAGGGCATGTTCGGGCTGCCAAAGCTCGGGCTGGTAGGCATCGGGCTGGTCACCGCGCTGGTATCGCTGGGCATGGCCATCGCCCTGGCGCTGTACATCCGCTGGCACCCTGCCTACGACGCCTACCCACTGCGCCGAGGCCTGTCGCGCCCTTCCCTGCCAGCGTTGCGCGAGCTGTGGCGGCTGGGCCTGCCGATTGGTGGTACCTACATGGTGGAGGTGGGCTTGTTCGGCTTCGCCGTGCTGCTGATGGGGGTACTGGGCAGCACGGAGCTGGCGGCACACCAGATCGCCTTGCAGATCGTTTCCACCGCGTTCATGGTGCCGGCCGGGCTGTCGTACGCGGTGACCATGCGTGTGGGCCTTTACTACGGTGCTGGCAACCTGCTGGCGGCGCGTAGCGCTGGCCGGGTTGGGATCGCCTTCGGCGCGACGATGATGCTCGGGTTCGCCGCGTTGTTCTGGCTGCTGCCAGACACGCTCGTGGGGCTGTTCATCGACCGCGACGACCCGGCCTTCGCCGCGATCTTCCAGCTGGCAGTGCAGTTGGTGATGGTGGCGGCCTGGTTCGAGCTGTTCGATGGCGTGCAAACCATCGCCATGGGCTCGATTCGTGGGCTGAAGGACGCCAAGACCACCTTCGTGATCGGCTTGGGTTGCTACTGGCTGGTGGGGGCCCCCAGCGCCTGGGCGTTTGCCTTCACCTTAGGCGGTGGCGCGGTGGGCGTGTGGTGGGGCCTGGCGCTGGGGCTGGCGTGCGCGGCGGTGGCGCTGACCTGTGCCTTCGAGTGGCGGATGAAGCGGATGATGGGCAAGGCGGGTATCGGGGCAGCGGTTTCGGCTTGAGGCCGCGGGCGTTCCTTTTCGCGGGCAAGGGCGCAGCCCTTGCCATCCCCCCAAACTACGCACTCACCAACTGCGGCCTGCCCGCCTGCAACAGGTAGTCGATCAGCTCATCGACCGGCAATGGCCGGCTGACCAGGAACCCTTGCACCTGGTCACAGCCAAACTCACGCAGCATGGCCATCTGCTCCTCGCTCTCGACCCCCTCGGCCACCACCTCCAGGTTGAGGTTGTGCGCCAGGTTGATCATCGCGTGTACCAGCTTGCTGTTCTCTTCGCGCTGGTCCATGCAGCCGACAAAGCTGCGGTCGACCTTGAGCAGGGTGATCGGCAGGCTGTTCAGGTGCACGAACGAGGAGAAGCCGGTGCCGAAGTCGTCCAGCGAGAAGCGCACGCCCAGGCGCCCCAGGGCATCCATGGTCTGGCGCACCAGCTCGTTGCGGCGCATCACGGCGGTTTCGGTCAGCTCGAACTCCAGCCAGCGTGCATCCACCCCGTGCTCGACGATCAGGCGGCTGAGGGTGGCCAGCAACTGGCTGTCCTGAAACTGGCGGAAACTCAGGTTTACAGCCATGTGCAGCGGCGTCAGGCCGCGCTCGCGCAGGGCCTGCATGTCGCGAAGGGCACGGGAGATGACCCAGTAGCCCAGCGGCACGATCAGCCCGCTCTGCTCGGCCAGCGGCACGAACTCGCTTGGCGGCAGCAACCCTCGCTCGGCGTGGCGCCAGCGCACCAGGGCTTCAAGGCCGACGATGCGCCCATCGGCCAGGTTCAGCCGCGGCTGGTAGTGAAGCTCCAGCTCGTCGCGGCGCAACGCCCGACGCAACTCGCCTTCGAGGTCGGCAAGGCTGCGGGCGTTGCGGTTGATCCGCTCGTTGAACACATGAAAGGTGCAGCCCTGGTTGCCCTTGGCCTGGCGCATGGCAATGTGCGCATGCCACATCAGCGGGTCGGCGCCGGCCTGTGCACGAGCGTGGGCCAGGCCCAGGCTGCAACCGAGCAGCAGGCTCTCGCCGTCGATCCAGTAGGGTTCGGCCAGCGCCTCGACGATGCGCTCGGCGATCCACTCGGCGCGGTTGGGGTCGCGACGGGTGTCGATCAGCAGGGCGAACTCGTCGCTGCCCAGGCGCGCCAACTGGTCGCCCGCCTCCAGTTGCTGCTTGAGGCGGGTGACCACTTGCAGGATCAGGCGGTCGCCACCCTGGTGGCCCAGGGCGTCGTTGACGTGGCGGAAGTTGTCCAGGTCCAGGTGCCCGAGGGCCAGGCCACGGCCATCGTTCTCGGCCAGGCGCGCGGTCAGCAGCGCCTGGAAGCCCTGGCGGTTGGCGATGCCGGTCAAGGGGTCTTGCTCGGCCAGGCGCTGCAGGGTGGCCACCAGTACACCGCGCTCGCGCACATGGCGCAACGAACGGCGCAAGGCGTCATCACTCAATTGGCTGCGCACCAGCCAGTCGCTGACGCCTACCGGCGCGGTTTCCGGCTCGTGGTCGAGCAACAGGATGGTCGGTAGGTCGCAACGCCCTGGGGCCGGTTGCAAGGCCGGGGTGGCGAGGACTACCGCCTGACGGTCATGGGCGAACAGGCTGTCGACCGCCTCCCAGTTCGGCGCGGTCAACAACACCGCGCTGCCAGCCAGCGGCTGCACGCACTCGCGCAGCAAGGCAGCCCATTCCGGCTCATCGGCCAACAGCAGCAAACGCAAAGGTTCGACAGGCGTGGACAAGCGGGCTCCTTAGGGCTTGGACGGTGAGCGGCGGGGGCGGGTAATCCTACCCGATAAGTGGAAATGATTCTCACTATTGCTGCGTGACATTCCCTGGCCAGCGTGCCGACATATTTTGTCGTGCATCCTGCTCGAAAGTCGTCGCGCCCGCAATTGTGTTTCGCACATCAGCGTGCCGGACGGTTGCGCCAAAAACCGGCCATGCCTGCTAGAATGCGCGGCTATTTTCTGGTTACCCCCGGTTTCTAGCATGTCCCGACTCAACCCCCGGCAACAGGAAGCCCGCGACTACGTCGGCGGCCCCCTTCTGGTACTTGCCGGTGCAGGCTCCGGCAAGACCAGCGTGATCACACGCAAGATTGCCCACCTGATCCAGAACTGCGGCATCCGCGCCCAGTACATCGTCGCCATGACCTTCACCAACAAGGCCGCGCGCGAGATGAAGGAGCGGGTCGGCACCCTGCTGCGCCCCGGCGAGGGCCGCGGCCTGACCGTGTGCACCTTCCACAACCTGGGCCTGAACATCATCCGCAAGGAGCACGAGAAGCTCGGCTACAAGCCCGGCTTCTCGATCTTCGACGAGTCCGACATCAAGGCATTGCTGTCGGACATCATGCAAAAGGAATACTCCGGCGACGACGGCATCGACGAGATCAAGAACATGATCGGTGCCTGGAAGAACGATCTGATCTTGCCTGCCGAGGCCCTGGAAAAAGCCCGCAACCCGCGCGAGCAGACTGCCGCGATCGTCTACACCCACTACCAGCGCACGCTCAAGGCGTTCAATGCGGTGGACTTCGACGACCTGATCCTGCAACCGGTGAAGCTGTTCCAGGAGCACCCCGAGGTGCTGGAACGCTGGCAGAACCGTGTGCGCTACCTGCTGGTGGACGAATACCAGGACACCAACGCCAGCCAGTACCTGCTGGTGAAGATGCTGATCGGCATGCGCAACCAGTTCACCGTGGTGGGCGACGACGACCAGTCGATCTACGCCTGGCGTGGCGCGCGCCCGGAGAACCTGATGCTGCTCAAGGAGGACTACCCCTCCCTGAAGATCGTCATGCTCGAGCAGAACTACCGCTCCACCAGCCGCATCCTGCGTTGCGCCAACGTACTCATCGCCAACAACCCCCACGCCTTCGAGAAGCAGCTGTGGAGCGAGATGGGTGTGGGCGACGAGATTCGTGTGATCCGCTGCAAGAACGAGGAAGCCGAGGCCGAGCGAGTGGCCATGGAGATCCTCACCCTGCACCTGCGCACCGACCGGCCCTACAGCGACTTCGCCATCCTCTACCGGGGCAACTACCAGGCCAAGCTGATCGAGCTGAAATTGCAGCACCACCAGGTGCCGTATCGCTTGTCCGGCGGCAACAGCTTCTTCGGCCGCCAGGAGGTCAAGGACCTGATGGCCTACCTGCGCCTGCTGGTGAACCCGGACGATGACAACGCCTACCTGCGGGTGATCAACGTACCGCGCCGGGAAATCGGCTCGACCACCCTGGAAAAGCTCGGCAACTATTCCACCGAGCGCGGGGTTTCGATGTATGCCGCCAGCGACGAGCTGGGCCTGGGCGAGCACCTGGATGCGCGCTACACCGAGCGTTTGCAGCGCTTCAAACACTGGCTCGACGGGGTACGCCAGAAGGTCGCCCTGGAAGACCCGATCGCCGCGCTGCACGAGATGGTGCGCGACATCGACTACGAGAACTGGATCCGCCAGAACACCGCCAGCGACAAGGCGGCGGATTTCCGTATCGGCAACGTCTGGTTCCTGATCGATGCCCTGAAGAACACCCTCGAGAAAGACGAAGAGGGTGACATGACCATCGAGGATGCCATCGGCAAGCTGGTGCTGCGCGACATGCTCGAGCGCCAGCAGGAAGAGGAAGAGAACGCCGAGGGCGTGCAGATGATGACCCTGCACGCCTCCAAGGGCCTGGAGTTTCCCTACGTATTCATCATGGGCATGGAGGAAGAGATCCTCCCGCACCGCTCCAGCATCGAGGCCGACACCATCGAGGAAGAGCGCCGCCTGGCCTACGTGGGCATTACCCGCGCGCGGCAGACCCTGGCCTTCACCTTCGCCGCCAAGCGCAAGCAGTACGGCGAGATCATCGACTGCACGCCCAGCCGCTTCCTCGACGAACTGCCGCCGGACGACCTGTCCTGGGAAGGCCTGGACGACGCTCCCGTGGAAGTCAAAGCCGCGCGCGGCAACAACGCATTGGCCGATATCCGGGCGATGCTCAAGCGCTGAATCAACCTTAAACTTGGCCACGGTCCAGGACCGTGGCCACCTTTGCTACATCGAGGAATACCATCGTGCAAGCACTGCAGCAGAAGATTCGCGAAGAAGGCATCGTGCTTTCCGACCAGGTTCTCAAAGTCGACGCGTTTCTCAACCACCAGATCGACCCGGCGCTGATGCAGCTGATCGGTGACGAGTTCGCCCGCTTGTTCGCCGACTCCGGCGTGACCAAGATCGTCACCATCGAGGCGTCGGGTATCGCGCCGGCGGTGATGACCGGCTTGAAGCTGGGCGTGCCGGTGATTTTCGCGCGCAAGCATCAGTCGCTGACCCTGACCGAGAACCTGCTGACCGCCTCGGTGTATTCCTTCACCAAGCAGACCGAGAACACCGTGGCCGTCTCGCCGCGCCACCTCAACAGCAGCGACCGGGTGCTGGTGATCGACGATTTCCTGGCCAATGGCAAGGCGTCGCAGGCACTGATCTCGATCATCAAGCAGGCCGGTGCCACGGTGGCGGGGCTGGGTATCGTGATCGAGAAGTCGTTCCAGGGCGGGCGTGCCGAACTGGATGCCCAGGGCTATCGGGTCGAGTCGCTGGCGCGGGTGAAGTCGCTGGAAGGTGGTGTGGTGACGTTCATCGAGTAACAGCGCACCGCAGACCCTGTAGGAGCGGGCTTGCCCGCGAAGAAACCACCGCAGTGCATGGCCAGGGCCTCGCCCTGGTTCGCGAGAAGCCCGCTCCTACCGAGGCTTTAGCGGGTGGCCTGCAACCCCGCCACCAGCAGCCGCCGATACAACTCTTCCTTGAGGCTATTGGGCTGCACCAGCCCCATGCGCTCCAGATGCGCCGCGTACCCCTCGTCTTGCGCCGCGTCCAGCGCCGCCTTGCCCAGCCCGAACGCCTCGCTCAGCTTGAACTTGCTCTTGATCCAGTTCAGCGCCCGCAGCAAATCCTTTTCTTCAGCGGTGAAATCACTCCCCAGCGGGTACTCCGGGAACAGCCGCGCATGCCGGGCACGTATCGCCTCCAGCCGCTCGGGGGTATTTTCGGTGAAGCGCGGCGCCAGCGCGAAGTCCAGGGGCAACTTACCGGCCTTCTTGGCCTGGACCAGCAAATCGCCCTGAAAGCGTGAGTCGCTGATGGCCAGCAGGCGCGCAATCACTTCGCTGTCGGTCTGCCCGCGCAGGTCGGCAATGCCGTACTCGGTCACCACGATGTCGCGCAGATGACGGGGAATGGTGCAATGGCCGTATTGCCAGAACAGGTTGGAGCTCACCTCGCCACCGGATTCGCGCCAGCTGCGCAGCAGCAGGATCGAGCGAGCGCCCTCCAGCGCATGGGCCTGGGCGACGAAGTTGTACTGCCCACCGACACCACTGAGCACCCGGCCATCTTCGAGCTGGTCGGCCACCCCGGCGCCGAGCAAGGTCATGCCGAACACCGTGTTGACGAAGCGCGCGTCGCGGCGCTGGCGGCGCTTGAGGGCTTCGTCGCCATACAGTTCGTTTATGAAACTGATGGCGCTCATGGCAAAGCGCTCGCGCTGCTCCAGGGGCATCTCCCGCAGGCGTTGGTAGAAGTCACCGGGGCCAAGGAAGAAACCGCCATGTACCAGCGCACCGTGCTCGTCTGCCGGGCGCCGCACCACGCCGGCTTCGGCCAGCGCCAGCAGGCCGTTGACGAACATCTCGCTGCACCCGTAAAGGCCCTGGGCGAAGGGATCCTGCCCGCCTTCGCGGTCGATCAGCGCCTGCCAGGGCGTGAGGTCGAGTTCGGCCAGCAGTGCACGGTAGCCCTCGTTGTCGCCCTGGCGCGCCAGCAGTGCGGCGGCCACCGCGTCGCCCATGGCGCCAATGCCGACCTGCAAAGTGCCGCCATCGCGCAACAAGGCGCTGGCATGCAGGCCGATGCAGTGGTCCTGGGTAGTGACCGGCATGTTCGGTGTGGAGAACAGACGACGCTGTTCGGGCTCATCGAGCAGCAGGTCGAAGGCCTCGAGCGGCAGTTCGGCATCGCCTGGCATATAGGGCAGTTCGGCGTGCACCTGGCCGAGCAGCAGGATGGTTTCACCCTCGGCGCGGCGTTTTTCTACCATCGGCAGCAGGTCGAGGGTGATGTCGGGGTTGCAGGCCAGGCTCAGGTGGCCGGGGCGCTCCGGCGTGTGCGCCACCAGCTGGGCAATCAGGTTCAGGCCCTTGGCGTTGATGTCGCGGGCGGCATGGCTGTAGTTGCTGCTGACATAGTCCTGCTGCGCCTGGGTGCTGTGCAGCAACGAGCCGGGTTGCAGGAAGAACTGCTCGACGCGGATATTCGGCGGCAGGCTGTCGTTGCGCAGGTCGGCGAGGTAGTCGAGTTCCTCATAGTCGGCGAAGACACGCTCGACGAAGGGCTCGAGGAAGCGCCGTTGCAGGCCCTTGCCCAAGGGTGGGCGGCCAAGGCTCAGTGCGGTGTAGATCGTCAGCTGCCGCTCGGGGGTTTGGCGGATGCGGGCGTAGAGCGCATTGACGAAGGCGTTGGGCTTGCCCAGGCCCAGTGGCAGGCCCATATGGATATGGAGCGGGAGGCGGGCCAAGGCCTGGTCTACGGCCTGGTCGAGGGAACAGCGTTGGGGCATGGGTGGGCTCCTGGGCTTCTCGGCTTGCAGGGGTTATGACCATCAACCTAGCTGATTTGCTGCCTGTACGGCCCTCTTCGCGGGTAAACCCGCTCCCACAGGTATCGCGCCGCTCTCACGGCCAGCAGTGAACCTGTGGGAGCGGGTTTACCCGCGAAGAGGCCGGTACAGACACAAAAAAACCCGCCAGGCAGGGCGGGTTTCTCGGGTGTCAGCCCAGGCTTACAGCCCGGACATCTTCTTGATCGCGTTCTTCAGGTCTTCATCCGAGCAATCGGCGCAGGTGCCTTTGGGCGGCATGGCGTTGATCCCGGTAATGGCCTTGGCCAGGATGCCATCGAGACCGCCCTGGTGGTCGGCGCGCTCTTTCCACGCCGCGGTATCGCCGATCTTCGGCGCGTTCAGCAGGCCAGTGCCATGGCAGGCGTTGCAGTGCTTGGCGATGATCTCGTCGGGGGTCTTGGCACCACCGCCGCCAGCAGTGGCGGCTACTTCCATGCCCTTGCATTCCTGCCCTTGCACGCATACCTGGCCGACCGGCTCAAGGCGCTTGGCAATGTCGTCGTTGGTCGCTGCGTGTGCGTTGAGCGCCCACAGGGCGAATACGGCTGCTGGTACGGCCAGCATCTTCTTGATTTGGTTCACGCGTACACCCTCATGGTGGCTAATCACGCCCGCGGCCACGGTTCGCGAGCGTTGAAAAGTATAGCGGCAACCTGGAAGGCGTGAAACGACCCTACTGGGGAAAGGGGTATTGGCTTCACAATACCCTGAGCTGGATCAAAAATTCGACGGGGTGGCCGCGCTGATCAGCCGGGCAGGCTCTGCGAACGGATTGCGAAAACGGTGCGGTCGGGTGCTCTCGAAGTAGTAGCTGTCGCCAGCTTCAAGGATGAAGGTTTCGGCGCCGACCACCAGTTCCAGGCGGCCTTCCAGCAGAATCCCGGTTTCCTCGCCATCGTGGGTGAGCATTTCCTCACCGGTATCGGCGCCCGGTGGGTACACCTCGTTGAGGAAGGCAATGGCGCGGTTGGGGTGCGACTTGCCCACCAGCTTCATGGTCACTGCGCCGTCGGAAATGTCGATCAACTCGTGGGCCTTGTACACCACCTGGGTAGGGCTTTGCGGCTCCAGTTCGACGGAAAAGAACTCGACCATCGACATGGGAATGCCACTGAGCACCTTGCGCAGGGAGCTGATCGACGGGCTCACGCTGTTCTTCTCGATCATCGAAATGGTGCTGTTGGTCACCCCCGCGCGCTTGGCGAGTTCGCGCTGGGACAGGCCCTTGAGCTTGCGGATGGCTTGAAGTCGTTCGCCGACGTCCAAAGCGTGAGCCTCCTGAAACGGTCGAGGTGGGGTCGAATGTGAACGATATGATGGCAACGCCGTTCAGTATTTACAACACGCGAGGCCCCAGCCCGTCCGCTTTGGCGGCCTATGCGCCGTAATAATCCAGCGGGACGCGCTTGAGGTTGCAGAACAGCTGGTAGGGGATGGTGCCGGCGTGCTGCGCTACGTCGCTGGCCAGGACCTGCTTGCCCCATAGCTCCACCGGGCTGCCGATCGTGGCTTCGGGGACGTCGGTCAGGTCGATGCAGAGCATGTCCATCGACACCCGACCAATCAAGCGGGTGCGCTTGCCAGCGACCACCACCGGGGTGCCCGTAGGCGCATGGCGCGGGTAGCCATCGGCGTAGCCCATGGCGACCACACCAACCCGGGTCGGTTGGCTGCTGGTGAACTTGCCGCCATAGCCCACCGGCTCGCCAGCCGGCAGTTCACGCAGGCTGATGATGCGCGATTGCAGGGTCATTACCGGCTGCAGGCGCGCGGCCTGGGCCTGCTCGACCTCGAACGGTGTGGCGCCGTACAGCATGATGCCCGGCCGCGCCCAGTTGCCGGCGACCTGTGGCCAGGCCAGCACGCCGGGGGAGTTGCACAGGCTGACTTCGGCAGCCAGGCCCTGGCGTGCTGCGTCGAACACCGCAACCTGCTGCTCGGTGGTGGCAGCATCCAACTCGTCGGCGCGGGCGAAGTGGCTCATCAGCACGATACGCGCGACCTTGCCGCTTGCCAGCAGGCGCTGGTAGGCATGCTGGTAGTCCTTGGGGTGCAGGCCGACGCGATGCATGCCGCTGTCGAGCTTGAGCCAGATGTTCACCGGCTTGTGCATCGCCGTCTGCTCGATGGCTTCCAGTTGCCACAGTGAATGCACCACGCACCACAGGTCGTGCTCGGCGATCAGCGCCAGTTCGCTGGCCTCGAAAAAGCCCTCGAGCAGCAGCACCGGGGCCTTGATGCCAGCGGCACGCAGCTCCAGGGCTTCCTCGATGCACGCCACCGCGAAACCATCGGCCTCGACCTCCAGGGCCAGGGCGCAACGCACCGCGCCATGGCCATAGGCGTCGGCCTTGACCACGGCCAGGGCCTTGGCCCCGCTCAGCTCGCGGGCCAGACGGTAGTTGTGACGGAGGGCTTGGAGGTCGATCAGGGCACGGGCGGGACGCATGGGGCAGCCTTCTGGCGGTTCTGTTGCATGACGATGGAGCGGTGGTGAATTCTTCGCGGGTAAACCCGCTCCCACAGGTACAGTGCCGCTTGTGGGAGCGGGTTTACCCGCGAAGAGGCCACCCGAGATTTCACTGGTGGGCCGGCGCCGGGTGTCCATGCCTGGCCGCCTCGCGGTTGCCACCATAACGGAAGATATCCAGCCCTTCGGCGCTGATCTGCGGCTTCTTGCGCGCGATCAGGTCAGCCAGCAAGCGCCCGGAGCCACATGCCATGGTCCAGCCCAGGGTGCCGTGGCCTGTGTTGAGGAACAGGTTGCGGAACGCAGTGGCGCCGACGATGGGCGTGCCATCCGGGGTAGCCGGGCGCAGGCCGGTCCAGAAGCTCGCCTGGCCCAGGTCGCCGCCGTGAGGATAAAGGTCGTTGACGATCATCTCCAGCGTTTCGCGCCGACGCGGGTTCAGCGACAGGTCGAAACCGGCGATTTCGGCCATACCGCCCACACGGATGCGCTTGTCGAAGCGGGTGATGGCGACCTTGTAGGTTTCGTCCAGGATGGTCGAGGTCGGCGCCATGTCGGCGTTGGTGATCGGCACGGTCAGCGAGTAGCCCTTGAGCGGATACACCGGCGCCTTGATGCCCAGTGGCTTGAGCAATTGCGGCGAGTAGCTGCCCAAGGCCAGCACGTAGCGGTCGGCGGTTTCCAGCTTGCCATCGACCCATACGCCGTTGATGCGGTCACCCGCGAAGTCCAGACGCTGGATGTCCTGGCCGAAGCGGAACTCCACGCCCAGCTTGATGGCCATCTCGGCCAGTTGGGTGGTGAACAGCTGGCAGTCGCCGGTCTGGTCGTTGGGCAGGCGCAGGGCACCGGCGAGGATGTGCCTGGCACCGGCCAAGGCCGGTTCGGCACGGGCGATACCGTCGCGGTCGAGCAACTCGTAGGGCACGCCGGACTGCTCCAGCACGGCGATGTCCTTCGCCGCGGCGTCCACCTGGGCCTGGGTACGGAACAATTGGGTGGTGCCCAAGGTGCGGGCCTCATAGGCAATGCCCGTTTCGGCGCGCAGCTCGTCGAGGCAGTCGCGGCTGTACTCGGACAGCCGCACCATACGCTCCTTGTTCACCGCGTAGCGGTTGGCCGTGCAGTTGCGCAGCATCTGCGCCATCCACAGGTATTGGTCGACATCCCCGGTGAGCTTGATGGCCAGCGGCGCGTGGCGCTCGAGCAGCCACTTGATTGCCTTCAGCGGCACGCCCGGTGCGGCCCAGGGCGAGGCGTAGCCGGGCGAGATCTGGCCGGCGTTGGCGAAACTGGTTTCCATCGCCACCGCGGGCTGGCGGTCGACCACCGTCACTTCGAAACCTTGCCGGGCCAGGTAATAGGCACTGGCGGTTCCGATCACACCGCTACCAAGTACCAGAACTCGCATCGTCTATTCCTCGCACGCGGCGCGCCGCAGTGTTTTGTCTGAAAGGCATGGATGCGCGCAGTATATGAACTACCGCGCAGTGCTATTCACTATATAAACGCCTATATTTGGCGAGAATTCTTGGCAAGAACGCCTTTGACGGAGGGGCATCCCCTATGAGAACCCAGCACCAGAGCAAACGTGAGCTGGACAAGATCGACCGTAACATCCTGCGCATCCTGCAGAGCGACGGACGCATCTCTTTCACCGAGCTGGGCGAGAAGGTCGGGCTTTCCACCACCCCTTGCACCGAGCGCGTACGCCGGCTGGAGCGCGAGGGCATCATCATGGGCTACAACGCTCGCCTCAACCCGCAACACCTCAAGGGTAGCCTGCTGGTGTTCGTCGAGATCAGCCTGGACTACAAGTCCGGCGATACCTTCGAGGAGTTCCGCCGCGCGGTGCTCAAGCTGCCCCATGTGCTGGAGTGTCACCTTGTATCCGGCGACTTCGACTACCTGGTGAAGGCTCGCATTTCCGAAATGGCCTCCTACCGGAAGCTGCTGGGCGACATCCTGCTCAAGCTGCCCCATGTGCGCGAGTCGAAGAGCTACATCGTCATGGAAGAAGTGAAGGAGAGCCTTTGCCTGCCGATTCCCGATTGACCCTCAGACCAGCACCTGGCGCGTGGTCGCAATGAAGTGATGCACCAGTCGCTCGGCTTCGGGCTCGAGCTTCTGCGCAGGGCCCCGCCCCCGTGGGCAAGGCAGCCGCTCGGTGGTACCGAACAGGCGGCAAATCATCGGTCGCTCCTCATACACCGTGCAGCCTTGCGGGCCGAGGTGTACGCAGTCCAGGCGCTGTAGCGCGGCGTCCTGCTCGGCCTGGGTCTTGCGCGGCAGGCGGGCCATCTCTTCGCTGGAGGTGGTGACCGGGCCGCAGCAATCGTGGCAGCCCGGCTCGCACTCGAACGAGGGGATGAGTTCGCGCAGGAAATGGATCTTGTGGCGGTTGCAGGACATGGGCGTTGAGTGTCTTCAAAAGATGCGACGAATTATAGGCCGCTTACGCACCTGTAGGCGCGGGCTTGCCCGCGCACCCGGGCAAAGCCCTGGCCATGCACCGCGGTGTCTGATTCGCGGGCAAGCCCCCTCCAACCTGCACGAACGGGCTTGCCCTCGCCGGTTGCCCAACCGCGAAACCGCGGCTTATCCTCGACCCTCCCCAGCATTCCAAGGCCTTCGAGATGATCCACAGCGTGCAGCACGCCGCCTCCTACTACGCCGCCAGCAGCGCGCCACACCCGGACCACCCGTTCCTGCAAGGCGAACACAGCGCCGATGTGTGCATCGTCGGCGGTGGCTACTCTGGCCTGAACACTGCCATCGAACTGGCCGAGCGCGGTTTCTCGGTGATTCTGCTGGAAGCCCGCAAACTCGGCTGGGGCGCCAGCGGGCGCAATGGCGGACAGCTGATTCGCGGGGTCGGCCATGACGTCGAACGCTTCCTGCCGGTGCTGGGCGAGGAAGGCGTGCGCAGCCTCAAGCTGATGGGCCTGGAAGCAGTGGACATCGTCCGCGAGCGTATCGAACGCCATGCCATCGACTGCGACCTGACCTGGGGCTACTGCGACCTGGCCAACAAGCCCGCCGAGCTGGCCGGCTTCGCCGAGGATGCCGAGGAACTGCGCAGCCTGGGCTACCGCCACGAGCTGCGGCTGGTGCAGCCCGGCGAGATACACAGCGTAGTGGGCTCCGACCGCTATGTCGGCGGCCTGGTCGACATGGGCTCTGGCCACCTGCACCCGCTCAACCTGGCGCTCGGCGAAGCCGCCGCCGCCAGCCGTCTAGGCGTGCATCTGTACGAACAATCGGAAGTCACCCGTATCGACTACGGCACTGAAGTGACGGTGCATACGGCTCAAGGCCAGGTCCGCGCCAAAACCCTCGTGCTGTGCTGCAACGCCTACCACAACGGCCTCAACTCCGAGTTGGGCGGCAAGGTGCTGCCCGCCGGCAGCTACATCATCGCCACCGAACCCTTGGGCGAGGAACGTGCACGCCAACTGCTGCCGCAGAACATGGCGGTGTGCGACCAGCGCGTGGCGCTGGACTACTACCGGCTATCCGCAGACGGACGCCTGCTGTTCGGCGGCGCCTGCCACTATTCCGGGCGCGACCCGAAGGACATCGCCGCCTATATGCAGCCGAAGATGCTCAAGGTATTCCCCCAACTGGCCGACGTGCGCATCGACTACCAATGGGGCGGCATGATCGGCATCGGCGCCAACCGCCTGCCGCAGATCGGCCGCCTGGCCAGCCAGCCGAACGTCTACTACGCCCAGGCCTACTCGGGCCACGGGGTCAACGCCACGCACCTGGCAGCACGCCTGCTGGGCGAGGCCATCAGCGGCCAGCACAGCGGGCGTTTCGACCTGTTCGCCAAGGTGCCCCATGTGACGTTCCCCGGCGGGCGGCACTTGCGCTCGCCGCTGTTGGCGCTGGGGATGCTGTGGCACCGGCTCAAGGAACTGGTCTGAAGCGGAGCCCGCTGCTCAGCCCCGCCAGAACGGCTTGCGGCCTTCGGCAACGGCTTGCTGTCGACTGAAGCCGATATCCAGCAGTTGCTCATCGCTGAGCACCAGCAAGGCCCTGCGCGTACGCCAGCGATGCAGCATCAGCCCGATGCGACCCAGGCCCTGCAGGCCGCTGTAGACCTTCAGGCGTTGGCTGGCCTCCAGTTCCTTGGCCAACAGTTGCAGGCGCACATCGCTAAAACCGTTCATTGCAGCATCCTCCACATCACTTGAAAGCGTGTGGACAGCATGCGCTTGAGCACACAATATGATACAGATTCAAAAAGGCGTTTTTATTCCCATACAGAATTGGCGTCTACGCAGCTGAATGAAGTATTTTCCCGCAATCTGTACTGGTAATTCCCCCCGAAATTTAGGAGTACGCCGTGACTCTGTACGTCAACCTGGCCGAAATGCTCAGCGCTCGTATCGAACAAGGCCTATACCGCCCCGGCCAGCGCCTGCCTTCGGTGCGGGCATTGAGCGATGAACACGGTGTCAGCCTGAGCACGGTCCAGCAGGCCTACCGCCTGCTGGAGGACAACGGCCTGGTGGCGCCACGGCCAAAATCCGGCTATTTCGTCACCGACCGCCGAGGCGGGCCCGCATTGCCGGTCGTCAGCAAGCCTGCCCAGCGGCCTGTGGATATCTCACAGTGGGAACAGGTGCTGGAACTGGTACGCAGCACCCCACGTCCCGACGTGATCCAGCTGGGCCGCGGCATGCCCGATATCGATAGCCCCTCGCTCAAGCCACTGCTGCGCAGCCTCGCCCAGCTCAGTCGGCGCCTGGACATGCCCGGCCTGTACTACGACAACATCCACGGCAACGAAGCCCTGCGCGTGCAGATCGCCCGGCTGGTGGTCGACTCCGGCTGCAACCTGGGGCCTGCCGACCTGGTGGTGACCACCGGTTGCCACGAGGCACTGTCCACCAGCATCCGCGCGGTGTGCCAGCCTGGCGATATCGTCGCGGTGGACTCGCCCAGCTTCCACGGCGCCATGCAGACCCTCAAGGGCCTGGGCATGAAGGCGCTGGAGATTCCCACCGACCCACTCACCGGCCTGAGCCTGGAGGCGCTGGAACTGGCCCTGGAGCAATGGCCGATCAAGCTCATCCAGATCACCCCCAGCTGCAACAACCCCTTGGGCTACATCATGCCCGAGGCGCGCAAGAAGGCCCTGCTGACCTTGGCCCAGCGCTACGACGTGGCGATTCTCGAGGACGACGTGTACGGCGACCTGGCCTACACCTACCCTCGCCCGCGCACGATCAAGTCGTTCGACGAGGATGGTCGCGTGCTGCTGTGCAGTTCGTTCTCCAAGACCCTCGCCCCCGGCCTGCGGGTGGGCTGGGTAGCGCCGGGACGCTACTTGGAGCGGGTGCTGCACATGAAATACATCAGCACCGGCAGCACCGCCTGCCAGCCGCAGCTGGCGATTGCCGATTTCATCGCCGAAGGTCACTACCAACCCCACGTGCGGCGCATGCGCGCTCAGTACCAGCGCGCCCGTGACCAGATGATCGACTGGGTGACCCGCTACTTTCCGCCAGGCACCCGCGCCAGCCGCCCCCAAGGTGGCTTCATGCTGTGGATAGAGCTGCCGGAAAGTTTCGATACATTGCGTCTGAACCGCGCTTTACTGGAGCAAGGCGTACAGATTGCCGTGGGTAGTATCTTCTCGGCGTCGGGCAAGTACCGACACTGCCTGCGCATGAACTTCGCCGCACGGGCAACCCCCGAGATAGAGGCAGCGGTGCGCAAGGTCGGGGAAACCGCCCTTCGTCTACTGGAAGAGGACGCACCCACCGAGTAACTTTGCGCACCTCTCGATGGTCCAACCCACAGGCCCCTGCCGTACAGGACGATCTTCCTTGAGACTCCAGCGAGTTCTGCCCCTCTCGCTGGCGCTGTTGCTCGGCCTTTCAGGCTGCGCCAGCGTCAGCACGCCGCGCGAAACCAGCCAGGCACTGCCTGCCAACCAATCGTCGTTCGGCCGCTCGGTGCTGCGCCAGGCCGCGCCCTACGAGGGCCGTTCGGGTTTTCGCCTGCTACCCAACAGCAACGAGGCGTTCCGCGCCCGTGCCGAACTGATCCGCAATGCCCAAGCAAGCATCGACCTGCAGTACTACATCGTCCACGACGGCTTGAGCACCCGCGCACTGGTGCATGAGCTGCTGCGTGCCGCCGACCGCGGCGTGCGGGTGCGCATTCTGCTGGACGACACCACCAGCGATGGCCTGGACACCATGATCGGTACCCTCGCCGCGCACCCGAACATCCACATCCGCGTGTTCAACCCGCTGCACCTTGGACGCAGCACTGGCATCACCCGCGCGGTGGGGCGTCTGTTCAACCTGTCGCTGCAACATCGACGCATGCACAACAAGCTGTTCCTGGTAGACAACAGCATGGCCATCGTCGGCGGGCGCAACCTGGGCGATGAATACTTCGACGCCGAGCCAAACCTCAACTTCACCGACATCGACCTGCTGGGTGTGGGACCGGTGGCCGAGCACCTGGGCCACAGTTTCGACCAGTACTGGAACAGCGCGCTGAGCCGGCCGATCGGCGACTTCCTCTGGCATCAGCCGGACGCCGCCGCCCTGCGCGCCAGCCGCCAGCGCCTGGAGGTGTGGCTGGCCGAGTCGCGCACCGAACGCAAGGCCCTGTATGACCGCCTGATGGCCTATCAGGTGACGCCGCGCCTGGATGTGTGGCGCAACGAATTGATCTGGGCCCACAGCCAAGCGTTGTGGGACGCGCCCAGCAAGGTTCTGGCGCGCGGTGAGCCCGACCCACAGTTGCTGATGACCCAACAACTGGCGCCAGACCTGAACAACGTGCATCGCGAGCTGATTCTGGTGTCGGCGTACTTCGTGCCTGGCGAGCCGGGCCTCTTGTACCTGACCAGCCGCGCCGACGCCGGCGCCTCGGTCAAGCTGCTGACCAACTCGCTGGAGGCCACCGACGTGCCGGCGGTGCACGGCGGCTACGCGCCCTATCGACGCGCCCTGCTCGAACATGGCGTGCAGCTGTTCGAGCTGCGCCGCCAGCCCGGCGACCCGAGCGCCTCGCGCGGCCTGAGCTTCCACGGCAGCTCGAACTCCAGTTTGCACAGCAAGGCTATTGTCTTCGACCGGCGCAAGACCTTTATCGGCTCGTTCAATTTCGACCCGCGCTCGGTGTTGTGGAACACCGAGGTGGGAGTCATGGTGGACAGCCCGGAACTGGCCGAATACACCCGCGAGCTTGCGTTGCAGGGCATGGCCCCGGCGCTGAGCTACCAGCCCAAGCTGGTAGACGGCAAGCTGGTGTGGGAGACCGAGGACAACGGCCAGGTGCATACACTGGATTCCGAACCTGGTGGCGTGTGGCGACGGTTCAATGCCTGGATCGCCAAGGCGGTTGGGCTGGAGCGGATGCTCTAGCCACTCAGGCAGACGCAGGCTCGAAGGCACCCTTGCGTCGGGTCAGCAACACCAGCCCCGCCGCGCCCGCAGCCATGATCAGCGGCAGCGCATGCCCGCTTATCCACTGGCTTCCGGCGCCCGCCAGCAGCGGCCCTAACAGGCAACCGATGCCCCACAGCTGCGCCACGTGGGCATTGGCGCGCACCAGCGCATCGTCGCGATAACGCTCGCCGATCAATACCAGCGACAAGGTGAACAACCCACCCGCACTGGCGCCGAACAGTATCCACAACGGCCAGATCACCGGGGTGTGCAGCAACACTGGAATGACCAGGCTCGAGGCCAGTAATGCCAATGCACAACCGCTGAACAGGGTGCGCCGCGACATGCGGTCGGCCAACGCCCCGATCGGCAGCTGCAATACCGCATCGCCCACCACCACGGTGCTGACCATGAACAACGCCACCTCGGTGGTAAACCCCTGTTGCAGGCAGTACACCGGCAACAACGTAAGAATCATCGCCTCGAACGCGGCGAACAGGGCAATCGCCCAGGCGATCACCGGCAGGCGCCGGCAGAAGGCGAACAGGTCGCGGAACGTCACGCTGCAAGCTTCGGTGCTCGGCGCACCGCCTCGCCCCAGCAGCAATAATGGCGCCAGCACCAGCAGCGTGGTGGCGGCCCAGAAGCCGAAATCGTCATCTGAACCCAGCAGGCCCAGCACCAAGGGCCCGGCCAGCTGGCTCAGGGCGTAGCTGCTGCCATACAAGGCCACCAGGCGGCCGCGCCACTGCTCTATTACCAGTTGGTTGATCCAGCTTTCTCCGAGGATGAACACCACCGTCAGCGACATGCCGATCATCAACCGCAGCAGCAACCACAGCGGGTAGCTGGGCAACAGCGCGACGAGGCCAATGGACAGTGCGCCGCCCCACAAGCAAAGGCGCATTGCCGATGGCACGCCGACCCAGCCGGCCAGGCGGCTGGCCAGGCTGGCGCCCGCCAGCACGCCGATAGCAGGCATAGCGGCCATCACCCCAATGGCGAACCCACCGTAGCCCCAGCCTTCCAGGCGCAGGGATACCAGCGGCATGCTCACACCGAGCGCCAGCCCGACACTGAGTACTGCCGCCAGTACGGCGAAGTAGGTTCCCCAACGCATCGGGTTTCTCCTGAAAAATTTCCTGTGCTTCATTCGCAGGCAAGCCCGCTCCTGCAGGTAACGCACTTTACCTGCAGGAGCGGGCTTGCCTGCGAATAGGCCTTAGCGACTTACAGCTTGATCCAGGTCGCCTTCAGCTCGGTGTACTTCTCCAGTGCATGCAGCGACTTGTCACGGCCGTTGCCCGACTGCTTGAAGCCGCCGAACGGCGCGGTCATGTCGCCGCCGTCGTACTGGTTGACCCACACGCTGCCAGCGCGCACGGCACGGGCGGTCTTGTGGGCCTTGCTGATGTCCGACGTCCAGATCCCGGCAGCCAGGCCATAGGGGGTGTCGTTGGCGATGGCGATGGCTTCCTCGGCGGTGTCGAAGGCGATCACCGACAGCACTGGGCCGAAGATTTCTTCCTGGGCGATCTTCATGGCATTGGTCACGCCGTCGAAGATGGTCGGCTCCACGTAGGTGCCACCGGTTTCTTCCAGGGTGCGCTTGCCGCCGGCCAGCAGCTTGGCGCCGTCCTTGTGGCCGGCTTCGATGTACGACAGCACGGTGTTCATCTGCTGGGTGTCCACCAGCGCACCCACGGTAGTCGCCGGGTCCAGCGGGTTGCCTGGTTTCCAGCCCTTGAGCGCTTCCACGACCATCGGCAGGAACCGGTCCTTGATCGAACGCTCAACCAGCAGGCGCGAACCTGCCGTGCACACCTCGCCCTGGTTGAAGGCAATGGCGCTGGCGGCGGCTTCAGCGGCGGCCTTGAGGTCAGGCGCGTCGGCGAAGACGATGTTCGGGCTCTTGCCACCAGCCTCCAGCCAGATTCGCTTCATGTTCGATTCGCCCGCATACACCATCAACTGCTTGGCGATCTTGGTCGAGCCGGTGAACACCAGGGTGTCGACGTCCATGTGCAGCGCCAGGGCCTTGCCGACGGTGTGGCCATAGCCTGGCAGCACGTTCAGCACACCGGCCGGAATGCCGGCCTCGATGGCCAGTTGGGCAATACG
Organism: Pseudomonas sp. LS_2; assembly: GCF_042709235.1. Lineage (NCBI taxonomy): Bacteria > Pseudomonadati > Pseudomonadota > Gammaproteobacteria > Pseudomonadales > Pseudomonadaceae > Pseudomonas > Pseudomonas sp. LS_2. Next base: position 34,821 of record NZ_JAVAYC010000037.1, read on the forward strand.
GATGGCAGTCAGCGGCGACTTTTCAGACGGCTTGAGCACCACCGAGTTACCGGTGGCCAGGGCCGGGCCAAGTTTCCAGCAGGCCATCAGCAGTGGGAAGTTCCAAGGTACGATGGCGCCGACCACGCCCACCGGCTCACGGGTAACCAGGCCGAGTTGATCGTGCGGGGTTGGGGCGACCTCGTCATAGACCTTGTCGATGGCTTCGGCAGTCCAGTGGATGGCTTGCGCCGCGCCGGGGATGTCGATGGTCGAGGAGTCGCCGATCGGCTTGCCCATGTCCAGGGTTTCCAACAGCGCCAGCTCTTCGACATGCTTGCGCAGCAGGTCGGCGAAGCGGATCAGCTTGGCCTTGCGCTTGCCCGGGGCCAGTTGCGACCAGACGCCGGAATCGAAGGTGGCGCGCGCGTTTTCCACGGCGCGGTTGGCGTCGGCCAGATCGCAGCTGGCGACCTTGGCCAGGAAGCGTCCGTCGACCGGGCTCAGGCATTCGAAGGTTTCACCGGAAACGGCATCGGTATATTCGCCATTGATGAAGGCACGTCCTTCGATCTTCAATTGCTGGGCACGTTGTTCCCAATCGGCACGCGTCAGGGTGGTCATACGAAGACTCCTCTCTTGTTTAGGTGCAGCGCCGCACTGAGGACTCACAGGCGCTGTCGAAAATTCGGCTTGGGCGACGGGCCCACAGGTATTCGCCACCCTAAACCAGGCCGGGCAAACTATCAATATATTTGACACGAAAGGCCTAAAAGCCTACTGATGTGCATTTTATTAAACAATCACGAGGCCATACCATGAGCATCGCCAGCATCATCGACTTCGCCCAGGTCCTCACCGAGGCCGAGCGCTACCGACCTGCCGCCGAGAAGATCCTCAAGGGCGAACCTGACCAGGCTGTCTATAACCACTATTCCAGCCCGTGCGAGCAGTTCGCGGCGGGCGTCTGGGAAGGGGAAGTGGGGCAATGGAAGGTGAACTACACCGAGCATGAGTACTGCGAGATCGTCCAGGGGGTCTCGGTATTGCGCGATGGGGAAGGCAATGCCAAGACCTTGCGGGCAGGCGACCGATTCGTGATCCCGGCCGGCTTCCAGGGTACCTGGGAGGTGCTGGAGCCGTGCCGCAAGATCTACGTGCTGTTCGAGCAGAAGTAACAGACTGCCCTTGCCGTGAAACTGTAGGAGTGGGTTTGCCCGCGAAAGGGCACGCACAGGCGCCATGAACCTCAGGCATAAAAAAACCCGCATCCAAGAGGATGCGGGTTTTTCTGGTCGCCGGGATCAGTTACTTGATCTTGGCTTCCTTGTAGATCACGTGCTTACGGACGACCGGATCATATTTCTTGATCTCGATCTTGTCCGGGGTGGTGCGCTTGTTCTTGTCGGTGGTGTAGAAGTGGCCGGTGCCGGCACTCGAAACCAGACGGATCAATTCACGCATGATGTTCTCCCTTAGACCTTGGCGCCAGCACGACGGATGTCGACCAGAACGGCATCGATGCCGCGCTTGTCGATGATACGCATGCCTTTGGCGGAAACGCGCAGACGCACGAAACGATTCTCGGACTCAACCCAGAAACGGTGGTGCTGCAGGTTCGGCAGGAAACGACGACGGGTTTTGTTGTTTGCGTGGGAAATGTTGTTCCCGGTTACCGGACCCTTACCGGTAACTTGACAGACTCTCGACATGCCTCAGCCCTCTAAAACCACATGCCCAACCCGGCATGGGTTGGCCGCTTAATCTCTCAGTCTTTGGCGCCAGGCGCCGTAATTCAGGGGGTCTTATCGACCTGCTCGGCTTGTGCGGCAGAGCGAGCCCCTAGAAAAGAGCGCTGCTTTATACCAGAAAGACTCGGCCACAACAACAGAATATGCGTTTGCCGGCAGGCCTGGACGCGCCGGGCCAGCATAGCGACAAGGCCAGCGCGCTGTCGACCGCTCGTCGCCCCAGCACTGAAAAAGAAGGTGGCGAATTCCTGACAGGCGCACTAGGGTAGGACGTTTCCGTTTCCAGACTGCACTGGCAGATGGGCCATCTGACCAGCCGAGGACCCGCCATGCGCGCCGCCGCCCTTTCACTTCTGTTCACCGCGCTGTTCGCCACAGGCATGGCCCAGGCAGCGCCGCTGTCGGTCTGCACCGAGGCGAGCCCCGAAGGCTTCGATGTGGTGCAGTACAACTCGCTGACCACCACCAACGCCTCGGCCGACGTGCTGATGAACCGCCTGGTGGAGTTCGACGCAACGCAAGGCAAGGTGGTCCCCAGCCTGGCACAAAGCTGGACGGTGTCGCCCGACGGCCTGGTCTACGACTTCAGCCTGCGTAGCGACGTGAAGTTCCACACTACGCCCTACTTCAAACCGACCCGCGAGCTGAACGCCGACGATGTGCTGTTCAGCTTCCAGCGCATGCTCTACCCCGCCCACGCCTGGCACAAGACTGCGCCTGGCGGCTATCCCCACGCCCAGTCGCTGCAACTGGGCAGCCTGATCAAGTCGATCGAGGCCCCGACCCCGAACACCGTGCGCTTTACCCTGACCCACGCCGACGCCACCTTCCTGGCCACGCTGAGCATGGGCTTCGCATCGATCTATTCCGCCGAGTACGCCGACAAGCTGCTCAAGGCCGGTACGCCCGAGAAGCTCAACGGCGAACCGGTCGGTACCGGCCCGTTCGTGCTGCAACGTTTCCAGAAGGATGCCGTGGTTCGCTACCGCGCCAACGCTGACTACTTCGCCGGCAAGCCCCAGGTCGACCCACTGATCTACGCCATTACCCCGGATGCCAACGTGCGCTTGCAGAAGCTCAAGCGCGGCGAATGCCAGGTAGCCCTTTCGCCAAAACCGCTGGACATCGCCGAAGCGACCAAGGACAGCAACCTCAAAGCCGCCTCGACGCCTGCCTTCATGACCGCCTTTGTCGCCCTCAACAGCCAGCACCCACCGTTGGACAAGCCCGAGGTACGCCAGGCGATCAACCTGGCCTTCGACAAGCCGGCCTACCTCAAGGCCGTGTTCGAAGGCACCGCCACCGCCGCCAATGGCCCCTACCCGCCCACCACCTGGAGCTTTGCCAAGGAGCTGCCCGGTTACCCCACAGACCTGAAAAGGGCCAAGGCGCTGCTGACCAAGGCCGGCCTGCCAGAGGGCTTCAGCACCACGATCTGGACACGCCCCTCCGGCAGCCTGCTCAACCCCAACCCGAACCTCGGCGCGCAGATGCTTCAGGCGGACCTGGCGAAGGTCGGCATCAAGGCCGAGATCCGCGTCATCGAGTGGGGCGAGCTGATTCGCCGGGCCAAGGCGGGTGAGCATGACTTGCTGTTCATGGGCTGGGCCGGCGACAACGGCGACCCGGACAACTTCCTCAGCCCCCAGTTCTCGTGCGCTGCGGTCAAGTCCGGGACCAACTTCTCACGCGCCTGCGACAGCCGCCTGGACCAGCTGATAAGCGCCGGGCGTACCACCACAGACCAGAGCGTGCGCAGCCGCCTGTACCAGCAGGCCCAGGCTTCGATCCAGCAGCAGGCGCTGTGGCTGCCGCTGGCGCACCCAACCGCTACCACGCTGCTGCGCCAAGGCGTGGAGGGTTACCAGGTGAGCCCGTTCGGGCGGGTGGATTTCAGCAAGGTCTCGGTTAGCCGCTGATTTCGAGGCCAACCTGTACCGC
>NZ_JAVAYC010000038.1:0-37215 GCF_042709235.1 Pseudomonas sp. LS_2
GTTGTTCGGTATCTCCAACCAGATGCTGGCCGGTATCGCCCTGATGCTGGGGACCGTGGTGCTGATCAAGATGAAGCGCCAGCAGTACGTGTGGGTCACCCTGGTACCGGCTACCTGGCTGCTGATCTGCACCGTCACCGCCAGCCTGATCAAGCTGTTCGACCCGAACCCGGCGGTCGGCTTCCTGGCCCTGGCCAAGAAGTACAGCGCGGCGCTGGACGCCGGCCAGGTACTGGCACCGGCCAAGAACCTGGGGCAGATGCAGCACGTGGTGTTCAACGCCTACACCAATGCCACGCTGAGCGTACTGTTCCTGTGCGTGACGCTGAGCATCCTGTACTTCGCCATCAAGGTCGGTCGCCGTGCCTGGGTGAAGGAAGAACGTACCGACAAGGAGTCGCCGTTCCAGCCTATGCCTGAGGCCTGAGGACAGATCGATGTTCAACGACCTGGGCAAGATGGGCAAGTACCTCGGCCAGGCCGCTCGGATGCTGGTTGGCATGCCTGACTACGACTACTACGTCGAGCACATGCAGACCCAGCATCCGGACAAGCCGGTGATGAGTTACGAAGCCTTCTTCCGTGAGCGCCAGGACGCGCGCTACGGAGGCGGCAGTGGTCGCCCCGTGCGTTGCTGCTGAGCCGCTGAACGTGTCATAAAAGAGGGGCCGCGAAGCGGCCCCTTTTCATTTCTGGGTACCCACCATGCAGCTCAAACACAAGATCGTCACCCTCAGCGTCCTGCCGTTGCTGGTGTCGGTGCTGTTCATCTGCGTCCTGGTTTTCGCCCAGAGTCGCAAGCTCGAGGAAGAACAGGCGCGGTTGGTGGAAAGCAGCATCATGGCCACCAAGAAGGCTGAGCTGAAGAACTACCTGGAACTGGCCATGAGCCTGATCGCCCCGCTGTATGACAGCGGCGCCGACGACGAGCAGACGCGCCAGCGCGCCTTGCAGATTCTTTCCCATGCCAGCTTCGGCGTGGATGGCTATTTCTTCGTCTACGACCGCCACGGCAAGAGCCTGATGCACCCCCGCCAGGCTGACCTGGTGGGCAAGGACTTGATCGGCATGACCGACAAGAACGGCCTGCCGGTGATCCAGGCGTTGCTCAAAAGCGCCGAGAAAGGCGACGGCTACCAGCTGTACGCCTGGCAAAAGCCCTCCACGGGCCTGAGCACCGGCAAGCTTGCCTACGTGGTGATGCTCGAACGCTGGGGCTGGATGCTGGGCACCGGTATCTATATCGACGACGTCGAGGTCGCCACCTTGAAGTCGCGCCAGGAAGTCGCCTCGGGCGTACTGACCACGGTTCTGGCGATCGGCTCGTTTTCCCTGCTGGCGGTGCTGGTGATCTTCGCCGGTGGGCTGATGCTCAACGTCAGCGAGCACCGCCTGGCCGACAGCAAGCTGTCGGTGCTCAACCAGCGCATCGTCAACCTCCAGGAGGAGGAGCGCTCGCGGGTATCGCGCGAGCTGCACGACGGCATCAGCCAGTTGCTGGTGTCGATCAAGTTCCAGTTCGAACTGGCCGCCATGGAAGTGGCCAGCGGTCGCGAGGAAGGGTTGGAGAACCTGCGCAAGGGCACCACCCGGCTGGGGGCGGCGATTGGCGAGATTCGCCGTATTTCCCACGACCTGCGCCCCTCGCTGCTCGACACCCTCGGGCTGTCGCCGGCCATCGACCAGCATGTGCGCGAGTTCGAGCAGCGCACGGCGATCCATACCCAGTACGCGTGTGGGCTGAACGATACCGAGGTGGACGCTGACCTGGCGCTGACCTTGTTCCGCATCATCCAGGAGGCGCTGGCGAACATCGAGCGCCATGCCCGGGCAAGCGCCGCTATAATCTCGCTCTCGGCCCGCCAAGGCCTGATCGTGCTGCGGGTGCAGGACAACGGCGTGGGCTTCGACCCCGATGCTGCCGACGAAAGCCATGGCATCGGCCTGCGCAACATCCGCGAGCGGGTCGACCACCACCGTGGTAGCTTCAGCATCGCCTCCTACCAGGGGCGCACGGAATTGCAGGTGCAGATACCGATAGGCCGCGCTTGAGCGGCCTTTTTACCCCCCGAATACCCGAGACTGCCATGAGCACCAACAGCCCCATCCGAATCGCCCTGGTCGATGACCACGTCCTGGTGCGCGACGGCGTCAAGTCGCTGCTCAGTGCGCTGCCGAACTTCCAGGTGGTCGGTCAGGCCGAGTCCGGCGCCCAGGCGCTGGAACTGGTGGCCTGTACCGAGCTGGACATCCTGCTGCTGGACATCGGCCTGCCGGACATCAACGGCCTGGAGCTGACCCGCAAGCTGCGCGCACTATACCCCGGCATCAAGATCCTGATGCTGAGCATGTACGACAACCAGGAATACGTGCGCACCTCGATCAACGCCGGGGCCCTGGGCTATGTGCTGAAGAACGCGCCGTCCACCGAGCTGGTGGCGGCCATCGAGGCCATCGTTGCCGGCGGCAGTTTCTACAGCCCGGAAATCGCCCGCAAGCTGGTCAGCAACAGCCGCGACGAGAACGACCTGACGCCTCGTGAAATACAGGTGCTGGCGATGATCGCCAGAGGCGCCAACAACAAGGAGATGGCCCGGGAGCTGGGGATCAGCGTGCGTACCGTGGAGACCTACCGGCTGAGCATTCGGCGCAAGCTGAACATCGATACGGCAGCAGCCTTGGTGAAGTACGCGCTGGAGAATGGGCTGGTGTCGCTCTGACGTTGCGCGCGGGCCGGCATGCCCGCAGCCCCGCGCAAGAACCGTTCCTGGCTGCAAAGGGTTCAATGCGAAATCCCGTAGAACCGCTCATCTGCTGCGTCGAAATCAAACCGAATCCTGTCGGCGATATGAACTCGTTTGTTTAGGTCTTCACAAAAAACAACGAGCCCCTTATGAACAGGAACCAATTGGCCACAGCGCTGCTGGGCGCCACTCTTGCGCTGCTCAGTGGCTGTTTTGAGCGTGACAACGATCATCCAGCGAAGGACGCCGACCCAAGCAAGCCATCGCTGCAGATGCAGCAACCCGACCCGCCTGCCACGCGTTCGTCCCCTGCGACCGAGCCGAAGAATCAATGAGCGAGGTAGCGGGAATGGTAACGATGACAAAGGGTTCAACCGCAACTTACGAGGCGAGCATGGGCCTCGAGCATCGCTATAACGCGTTGCTCGAAGGGCGTGATGCGGGCGCGCAGCCCTGGCTGGAAGAGCAACTGCGTCATGTGCGCAGCCTTGCAGACGACCTGCCGGACGATCCTGGCCAGCTACCACAGTGGTCTGTCGCCCAGGTAGACAGGGTCGCCAGTGAACATGCTGCCTACCTGGAGCAGCGGCGCCAGGGCGCTCCTCGCCGCTATTTCAGCAACCGTGCGCATGCGCTGTGGTTCCTGCAACAGGTAGCGCCGACCAAGGCGGTTGATGGCGCATGGCTGCATGGCATGCTGCGGCACTGGGCAGACCCGCGCTATCACGGGCTGATCCGCACGTTCCTCGAAGAGCTGGGCGACGGCGACCCGCGCTGCAACCATGTGTTGATCTATCAGCGCCTGCTCAGCCGCCTCGGTTGCCTGCAGGGCGCACCACTGGCCCCCGAACGTTATCTGCAAGGTACGCTGCAACTGGCCCTGGGGCAGCAGTGCGAGCGGTTCCTGCCAGAAGTGATCGGTTACAACCTGGGGTACGAGCAGCCACCCCTGCATCTGCTGATCACTACCCACGAGCTCGCGGAGTTGGGTATCGACGCTCATTACTTTCAACTGCATGTGACGATCGACAATGCGGGCAGCGGTCATGCACGGCACTCCCTGGAGAGCTTTGCCCAGCTGTCCCAGGACCAGGGGCCGGCCTTCTACGAGCGCGTCAGGCACGGCTACCGGCTTAATGACCTGGGCATCGACACGCCGTCATTGATTGCCTCGTTCGACTTGCAGGCCGAGTTGCTCGGCGCGCTGGAGCGCAAGCGTGTCTATGGGCAGTGCATGCATTCCGACCGCTGTCGCTTGCAAGGACGCACCATTAACCAGTGGCTCGCCGAACCCGGTGAAATGCCGGGGTTCCTAGAGGCCCTGCAGTCCCAGGGCTGGATCAAGCGCGACAGTGACCCTAGGCAAAGTCGATTCTGGTCACTGATCGATGGCCCGACAGCGGCCATGTTCGGCGTGTTCGACGCCTATGAAAAGCAGCTGTGGCACGATTGGATCGCCGGTACCTGGCAGGGCGCCGGTACGCGCCGCGTGCTGCCTGGGCAGTGGGAGAACGCTTTGCCCATGGAGCCGGTACCTGTCGATACGCAGGCCACGGACATCGCGGCGATGATCGAAGCGATGGCCGGCAATCGCCACTCCACGCCCCAGGGGCTGCGCGCTACCCGCGCGTTCATACAGGCAACCGGATTGATGCCCGGAGGGCCCAACTGATGCTGCTCGACCAAGACCAGGCGCGTGCCGATGAGGCCTTGCTGCAACTGGGGCGTCGTTTGCGTGCCGACGGCTATCGTTTCACCTGCGTGACCCCGGCGACCCACGCCAGGGTCAATGTCCGCGCCGCGTCACGCCCGGCAAGCAACTTGCGCGATGTGTTCGGCTGGAGCCGACCCTTTGCCACCTCGCTGCTCAGCGCCGACGAACTCGAGCAGCTACGTGTTGCCGACGTGCTGGAGGCCCATGGGACGCTCTGGCGTAGCACGGTGCGCTGGTCCAGCCTCGACGACCTGCTGCTGGTGCATTCTGCCTGGCCGACCGATAGCCGCGACGCGGTGTTCTTTGGCCCGGACAGCTACCGCTTCGCACAGGTGATCCAGGACCATCTGCGGCACAGTCCCCAGCGTGTGCAGCATGCCGTTGACATTGGCTGCGGCAGTGGTATCGGCGCGCTGCTGATCGCGCGCGCTGCGCAGCATGCGCAGGTCAGCGCCGTGGACATCAACCCCATGGCCCTGCGCCATACCGCCATCAATGCCGCCTTGGCCGGCGTGGCCAATGTCTCGGTGGAGCCAAGCAATCTGCTTGACGACCTTGCCGGGACTTTCGACCTGATCGTGGCCAACCCTCCCTATATGCTCGACGAGGGTCAACGTGCCTACCGCCATGGCGGGGGAGCGCTGGGGGCGGAGCTTTCGCTGCGCATCGTCGAGCAGGCCTGCGAGCGCCTGACGGTCGGGGGTACGCTGCTGCTGTACACCGGCGTCGCGATCGTCGACGGGCGTGACGCGTTGCTTGAAGCCGTTCGTTTGCGCTTGGCCGGGCCTGCATTCAGTTGGACCTACCGGGAACTGGACCCTGATGTATTCAGCGAGCAATTGCTCGAGCCCGGCTATGAACAGGTAGAGCGCATCGCCGCCGTGACCCTGACCGTTACCCGTCGGGGCTGATGCCGACATGGCGCGGCCTTGCATTGTCGGCATTGGGAAGCAAGGCCTGTGCGTGGCCCCAGGTCTGTTCGAATAAACCTTCGTCGGACTGCGCAGTCTGTCCTTGTAAGCGCCCGATTTTTCCGGGCCATGGAGGTGGCGTATGAAACTTGTCTGCCTGCTGCGAGGCTGCCAATGGAGCAGCGTGCTGGTCGGTGAAATTGCCGGGCTCAACTGCCAGTGTTGCGAGCGTTGCGGGACGCTGCGCTATAGCCAACCCGGCCAACCGCTGGACGCATAGGAGCTGACCATGGCCCGGGCAATATGGAAAGGCGCTATCAGTTTCGGACTCGTGCACATTCCTGTCTCACTCAACACCGCCGTGCGCAGCGAACGGGTGGATTTCGACTGGCTGGACAAACGCAGCATGGACCCGGTGGGCTACAAGCGCATCAACAAAGTCACGGGCAAGGAGATCGACAAGGAGAACATCGTCAAGGGCGTGGAGTACGAGAAAGGGCGTTACGTGGTCATCAGCGAAGAGGAAATTCGCAAGGCCCGGCCCGAGGCAACCCAGACCATCGATATCTTCTCGTTCGTCGATGCTGGCGACATACCGTTACAACACTTCGACACGCCCTACTACCTGAGCCCTGATCGCGGTGGCGGCAAGGTGTACGCCTTGCTGCGAGAAACCTTGGGAAAAACCGGAAAGGTAGCCCTGGCTACCGTGGTGCTGCACACCCGACAGCACCTCGCGCTTTTGCGGCCGCTTGGGGACGCGCTGGTGATGATTACCTTGCGTTGGCCTGACGAAGTGCGTGGCCTGGAAACCCTTGAGCTGGACAAGAGTGTGACCGACGCCAAGGTAGACAAGCGCGAGCTGGACATGGCCAAGCGCCTGGTGGAAGACATGGGCGGAGCATGGGAGCCCGACGAATACCATGATGCGTTTCGCCAGACCATTCTTGAGCTGGTAGAAGAAAAGGCCAGCAAGGGCAAGATCGAAACAGTCGAGAAAGCCGAGGGCGCTACAGGCCAGAAAGGCGCGGATATCATCGACCTCACGGAGCTGCTCAAACGCAGCCTCGGCGGCAAGACCAAGGCGAAGAAGCCTGCGGCCAAGCGCTCGCCCAAGGCGTCATGAGCGGGACGGCCCTCGGGCAGAACTGCAAGGCCCGTTGTGCCCGCGCCTGCACGTGTGGGCGCCGGACCACGGCACGTTGCTGCCCGTGAAGCAGCGCTGGTCACGCGAGCCTGTACACAGAGCCGCTGCAACAGCCCGCAGCAGGGCGGGCCACTGCATCCACACTTAACAGCGCTACATCAGATAAGCCCAAGTTGCTTGCGCATGCGCACGGTAATCGATTGCCGGACCTGGCCCATCCCAGCCCAGGGATCGTCCACTTGCGCAAGCCGTTCGTGCAGGTTGTGGAGGGTCCATTGATTGGCGCCCTTCAACTCGCTCAGCTCTTCGCGCCAGATAGGTACCGACACCGGCAAGCCCTCGCGAGCGCGCAGCGAATAGGCGGCGACAGTGGTGGCACCTTTGCCGTTGCGCAGATAGTCGATGAAGATCCGTCCGACCCGGTTCTTTGGCCCGGAGACCGCGCTGAGCCGATCGGGGAACAGCGCGGCCATGTGCTGCACCAAGGCATGACTGAAGTCCTTGACCTCGTCCCAGCCGGCGCGCCGGGTCAAGGGCACGACCAGGTGCATGCCCTTGCCGCCGCTGGTCTTGAGAAATACCCTCAGGCCCAGCTCGTCGAGCAGGGTAAGGGTCAGTTGGGTGGCCTCGAGCATGGCCTTCCATGGCAGCGCCGGGTCCGGATCAAGGTCGAGAACCAGGCGGTCGGGCCTGTCGAAGTCCTTGTCGGTGGCATTCCAGGTGTGCAATTCCAGGGTGTTCATCTGCACCGCTGCCAGCAGGCTGTCGGCCCCATTGAGCACCATGGCTGCCTGGCCGGCCTGGGCCTTGCTGTAGTTGAGCACGTTGGGCAGATGCAGCTGGCCGCTGTTCTTCTGGAAAAACAACTCGCCACCCAAACCGTCCGGGGCGCGGACCAACGCCACGGGCCGGTCCTTGAGTTGCGGCAGCAGCCAGTCGGCGACCTGGGCGTAGTACTGCGCGACCTCGCGCTTGGTGGTGCCGCTGGACGCATCGACTACCCGGTCGGGGTGGGTCAGACGCAAATTGCCCAGGCCTTCGGCTTGGGCTTTTCCGGTTTTCCTGACAGGCATTGCTCGCTCCCTATCGATGTCGGTAGCTGGCTTGTCGTCGCGCAGGCCGTGGAACACGGCATGGCGTACGATGCCTTCGTGGGTCATCTGCGCGTAGGCGACTTCAGCCAGTAGCTGCGGCTTGAGCCAATGCACCCCGCGCGCCTCGGCGCCGGTTGGCGGCTTGTCGAGGCGGGGTTTGTCGCTGTGCAACGGTTCCAGGCGGGCGAGGATGCTGTTCAAGGTGATGGCGCTGAAGCCAGTGCCGACCTTGCCGGCATAGCGCAGCTGGCCGCTGTCCTTGTCGTGCAGGGCCAGCAGCAGGGCGCCGAAGCCGGTGCGGCTGCCTTTGGGGTCGGTATAGCCGACGACCACGAACTCTTGGCGCTGCTTGCACTTGAGCTTGATCCAGTCGCTGCTGCGCCGGCCTGTGTAGAGGCTGTCGGCACGTTTGCCTATCAGCCCCTCCAGCCCCAGGCGGCAGGCGCTGTCGAGCAGTGAATCGACCGGCTCGGCGAAGTCTGCGGAATACCTGAGCAACGGCGATTCGTTATCTTCCAGCAGCCGGGCAAGGGTTTCGCGCCGTGCCTGCACGGGTAGCTCGCGCAGGTCCTCGCCGCCCAGGAAGAGCAAGTCGAACAGGTAATAGACGATGCGTTCGTCGTGCTCGGTGTCGAAGGCATTTTGCAGGGCCTGGAAGTCGGCCACTTCGTTGTCGCCCAACACCACCATCTCACCATCCAGCCACGCCGAGTCGAGCCCCAGGGCCTTCAATGCCTCGGCCTGGCGAGGCATCTTCTTGCTCCAGTCGTGCCCGTTGCGAGTGAACAGGCGCACGTCGTCTGCGTCGATGCGTGCCAGGATGCGATAACCATCGAACTTCACTTCGTAGCGCCAGTCGCCGCTGGGAGGGGAATCGACCAAGGTGGCCAACTGCGGTTGCAGCTCGTCCGGCAAGGCTTTCGGGGTGCTCTTGCGCTTGCGGGGCGCGGGCTTGGCGGGTTGGCGCGGCGGCAAGGTACGGTCGCTGAGCACACTGTCGGGTAGCGCTTCGACGATGTTGTAGTCTGCCTCGCTGCGCGCCTGACCGTCGTCTGACTTGACCAGCAGCCATTGCTCCTTCTTGCCGGCCAGGTGGGTACGGAACAGGTTCCATACACCCGACAGCTTCTCGCCTTGCAGGCGAAAGCGCAGCTTGCCCTTGGCGTAGGCCTCGCGCGGGTCACCTTCAGGCTCCCAGACACCCCGGTCCCAGACGATCACGTCGCCCGCGCCATAGTGGCCGTCGGGAATGTTGCCTTCGAAGTTGGCGTAATCCAGAGGGTGGTCCTCGACATGCACCGCCAGGCGACGAACCTTGGGGTCCAGCGAGGGCCCCTTGGGGATCGCCCAGCTTTTCAGGGTGCCGTCGAGTTCCAGGCGGAAGTCATAGTGAAGGTGACTGGCGTCGTGCTTCTGGACGCAGTACTGCAGCGCATGCACCGAACGCTGGCGGGGGCGTTTGCCGGCAGGCTCGGGGGTGGCGTTGAAATCGCGCTTGCGCTGGTATTCCTGCAGAGGCTTGGCCATGGTGCGCTCCTGGAAAATTCGCAGGTCTCGAACTTGGGAGGCACCGACGGCGCAGGGAGTTCAAAACGAAACGTTGAATCATTTCCTGTCGTGAAGTGCGGCCGCCCTAAACATGATTTGCGCGGCTTCAGTGGGTTTGCCAGACTCCGTTGTTGCGCTCGCAATCGCTGCGTGCCTGGCCCAGGTCAGGGGTGTCGTAGTAGTAGGTAGTGATGCGCGCATTCTTGGGCACGGTGGGCTTGGGGGCAGCCCCGTCACGCCCCGCGGCGTTGGGGTTGGCCAAGGTCTCCTGGGTCAGCGGGGCGATGCAACTGCCCACGCTGCCGTTGGCGCAACGCTGCACCTTGCGTTTCTGGCTGTTGAGCATTTCCTTGCTTTCGTTGCTGCACGACCAGTCGATCGCCTCGGCGGGCATGTTTTCGTAGCTATAGCAGGTATGGTGCTGCACCGGCTTGACGGCCTCGCTGGATGAGCGGGTCAGCACGTCGCAGCCTTCGGCCAGCACCTGCCCGCTGGCCAAGGTGCCCAGCAGCGTTACACACACAATGAACCGCATGACGTACCTCCCGGGCCCGACGGCCCATCAGCGTTTGTCGAGGGCCGCCCCAGGCTGTCGGCGCAAGGCCTTGGCACTTCTCGGGAGCCCGGTAAGTGGCCACTGCCGGCAGCAGGGGCGGGTAGCCAACGTTCGAGAGGGCAGGGGCGCGTTCATCGCAACTCCTGCGGTTCTACGCCGGGCTCGGTCACCAGTTCGCCGCCCAGGCCGAGCTTGTCCAGCAGGCGACGCGCATCGTAGGGCGCATGCACTTTCTGGTCGTTGTCAAAGTAGCAGTACACGTCGCGGGAATCGCGCTTCGGCGGGGCGCGGTGCAGGACGCGCTTGGCATCCTCCGGCTGGCTGCCCGCGGCCCAGGCCTGGATGCGCAGGCGCCAGCGGCGCAACGCACTGGCGGTATAGCCGCTGCTGTAGAGCTCGACATCGCCATGCAGGCGCAGGTAGACGAAATCTGCCGTGACCTCCTCGACATACGGCCACTTCCCGGCGCTGTCGGCGACCACCAAGGCGACCTTGTACTTGCGCAACAGGTTGATGAAGGTGTCGCAGAGGAAACTGGGGTGCCGGATTTCCACGGCGTGACGCAGGCGCGCATTACCGCCAATGGCCGTGCCGCCGTTGCCTTGGAGGCGGTCGGCTGCCTGACGGGCAAGGGCTCGGGCGGCCTTGCGGTCGCGTGGCAGCTTGGCCAGGAAGTCGCTGAAGCGTTGCACATCGAATTTAAAGTTCGGGGGAAACTGCCACAAGAACGGCCCCAGCTTGTCGCCGAGCAGCAGGGGGCCGGAGGCAAAGAAGTTGGCCAATGCCTCGTCGATCTCCCGAAGCCTGCGCACATGCGTGATGTAGCGCGGTGCCTTGACCGCGAACACGAACCCCTCCGGCGTCTCGTCTCGCCACTGCGCATAGCGTTCCGGTGTCTGCAGCGCGTAGAACGAACCGTTGATCTCGATGCTGTTGACCGCCCGCGAGGCGAAGGCCAGTTCGTCGTCCTGGCGCAGCCCCTTGGGGTAGAAGTCCTTGCGCCAGGGGCCATAGCGCCAACCGGAAATGCCAATGCGGATCTCGCTCACGAGGACTCCCGTATCGATTCGCTTGTTGTTATGCGATGGACGTAACCCAGGGGGAATTGGTTCATCGCATTTGTCGCCCGCCTATCCCATCACGCCAACCTCGCCTGAACTTTCCGTCATGCCCTGGCTTCCCTTGTCAAAGAGGCCAGTGCCGCGAGGGCTGGCTATCTGGGTTATTGCCCGGCCACGCGCAAGCACGCGCGGCACCGGGCCGTCATCGCCTGAACACAAAAGGCCAGGAGAACAACATGAAGAATCAGCCCCCAGCACAAGCGCCGGATACGCAGACCCGCTCGCATGGTGAGGAGGAGCGAGACAACGACGCTCATCGGCCGGATGGTTCAACCGGTACAGCACATGACTCGACGGCGCAAAAAACGGCGCGTGACCACGAACTGCACAAACGCTGAAATCGTGGTGAAGACTCAGAGACGAAGCTCGCCGCGTTGGCGAGGCGGCGTCGCGGCCAAGCAGTGCCCCAGCATCTTGCCTGGGCCGAGACCCTGAGGGCGGGGAAAGACCAAAGGCCACGGCTGGCGCGGCATTGAATGCGCGGCAGCCGTGGCTTTGCGTGTCTGGGCGTCACGCCACCGGAATGGGGTTCTCCACCAACGACTGGTTGAACTGGTGGATCAGCCCATGCTCGTTCGCCCCTTGATTGGCCCGCAGGGGGACGACTCGGTCCACCAGCACTTCGGTGGTCGCGGTTGCGAGCTTGGCCAGGGTTTCCTGGATGAAGTCGTCCAGCGGCATGGCGCGCGCGTCACCACTCTTGTGGATCAGGTCGGTATCGACCCACGGCGGCGCGATTTCCAGCACCTTCACGCGGGTATCGCGCAGGGAGAAGCGCTGCGACAGGCTGTAGGAGTGGATCGCCGCCTTGGTCGCAGAGTACAGGGCGGTGGCTGCCAGCGGCAGGAACGCCAGCACCGAGCTGTTGTTGATGATGTACGCATCGGGCTGGCGCTTGAGGTGCTCGACGAACGCTGCGCTGACCCGAACCGGTCCGAGCAGGTTGGTTTGCAGCAGGCCTACGGCTTGTTCGTCGTCGAGCTCGCCCGAGGCCGGGTTGTCGAACGGCATGATGCCGGCATTGTTGATGATCACGTTCAGCGACGGATGACGGCGGATGACTTCCTGGGCGACGTCCTTGATCTGCTGTGGGTCGTTGATGTCCAGCTGGACAGTGTCGATGCCGGGGTTGGCACGGGCGATCTCGTCCAGCAGTGCCTGGCGCCGACCCGCGACGATCACGGTGTTGCCCCGCTGGTGGAAGGCTTCGGCCAGCGCGCGACCGATGCCCGAGGTGCCGCCGGTGATGAAGATAGTGTTGTCGCTGAGTTTCATGGCTTGGGTCCTTTTCGATGAATTCAGTTGGCGTTGTAGCGCGGGGCGAGCTGGTTGCTGGACAAGTGGCTGAACAACGCCTGGCGGCTGTTCTCGTAGTGCTGGTAGTGCTGCAGGTCGTGCATCGACGGGATGGACATCAGCACGCCGGCGTCGAAGTCCTGCAGGGCACCCTCGACCAGGTCAGCGGCGGACATGACGATGCCGGGGTCGAGGTGCTCCACCGGCAGGCCGCCGATTTCCCAGAAGTCGGTGGCGGTAGCGCCGGGCAGCACGGCCTGCACCTGGATGCCTTGGCCGGCCAGTTCCTTGTGCAGCGACTGGGTGAAGGCCGTGACGTAGGCCTTGCTGCCGCCGTACACGCCGTTGAGCAGCTCCGGCGCCAGGCTGACGATGGAGGAAATGTTGATGACTCCCCCTTGCTGGCGGGCGATGAAGCCTGGCACGGCGGCGTAGGTGAGGCGGGTGAGGGCGGTGACGTTGAGGGCGATCATCTCGGCCATGCGCTCGATGTCGCTTTGTACCAGGCTGGTGTGGGTGCCGATGCCTGCATTGTTCACCAGCAGGGTGATGCTGGCGTCTTCGCGCAGCTTGCGTTCTACCTGGGCCAGGTCTGCCGCATTGCCAAGGTCGGCGGGGAACACTTCTACGCTGCGCTGGGTGCTCTGGGTGATGCGGCTGGCAAGGGTATCGAGACGCTCGCGGTTGCGGGCGACCAGTACCAGGTCGTAGCCGCGTTGCGCCAGGCGCTCGGCGTAGAGTGCGCCGATACCGGTGGATGCGCCGGTTACCAGCGCTGTGCCTTTGTGGGTCTGAGTCATGGTGCCGCTCCGTCGATGAGGTGTGGCGCCATGATGCGCGACCTTGCGCATGTCTTGAACGACGCATAAGGTAGTGTTTCAGGACATTACGGTCAGGAGCACAGGCATGCACCGGGTAGGGTATTTGGTAAGCGACGGTTTCCAGGTGATGGCGCTGGCCTCGCAGTCGGTATTCGAGTTCGCCAACATCGTGGTGGGCGAACGGGTCTACAGCATCAAGAACTTCTCGGTCGAGGGCGGGATGGTGCGTTCGACCCTGGGCCTGATGATCGAAACCCTGCCGCTGGGCGCGCCGGGCCTTGCCGACAGTTGGATGGTGGCAGGCACCTTGACCCCGCTGTCGATGCCGTCACCCCAGTTGCTCAATAGCGTGCGCGGCTTCGTGGAAAGCGCGCGGCGCACGGCTGGACTCTGTACCGGAGGGTTCGTGCTGGCCCATGCCGGCGTGCTGGACAAACGCCGTGCGACCACGCATTGGGCCTTTGCCAAGGACATGCAGCGCTGCTACCCCTCGATCAAGGTGGAGGACGACAGTATCTTCATCGTCGACGGCCCGGTGTGGACCTCAGCGGGCATGACTGCATGCCTGGACATGGCCCTCGGGATGGTGGAAAAAGACCTCGGCCCCGAGGTGGCGCGTTCGGTGGCGCACAAGCTGGTGATGCACCAGCGCCGCTCGGGCGGCCAGTCGCAGCATTCGGAGTTGCTGACCCTGTCGCCGAAGTCGGACCGGATCCAGCATGCGCTGGAGTATGCGCGTAGGCATTTGAGCCGGCCCTTGAGTGTGGAGGAGCTGGCCGAGGCGGTGCACTTGAGCCCACGGCAGTTTACCCGGGTGTTCACGGCAGAGACCGGGCAGTCGCCGGCCAAGGCGGTGGAGAGTTTGCGCTTGGAGGCGGCGCGGTTGATGATCGAGCAGAGTCGACACAGTTTGGAGCAGGTGGCGCGGGAGACCGGGTTCCGCGATCGGCGGCATATGCGCGAGGTGTTCATGCGCGGGTTCGGGGTGCCGCCGCAGGCGGTCAGGCGGGATGCGCGGCGGGTGTAGGGGGCTCAGCCTGGAGGTTTTTGGGGCGTGGTTTCTTCATTAGTTACCTACGCGCCCCCGGCGGACCCGAACCAGGAAAGTCGGCGCAGACACGTGGTGCTGGAAAACCCGTTTCAGCATGCACACTGCACAAGGCAATGGCTCCGAAACGGGTGGGGCAGGTTACTTCGGGTCCAAGCGATAGACGCTCATTGGCCGCTCGACCTTCGATGCGCCATGGTTGAACAAGCTCACTCGATCGACTTGCGCTGCCGGCAAATACAACCTGCCCTCGTTGTCGAACGCCGGTGCATCTACCCAGTGCAGGCGAGTGTCCTTTGCGATGGTCTGAATCGTACCGTCAGTGGAGATTCGCTTGACGCTGTCTTCAGCCAGGTCGCTGAAATAGAAATTGCCCTTGCTGTCCATGACGGTACCCCCTACTGGCGGCAGATCTCGCCAAAACTCGACGTGTTTGATGAGTTCATCTTCCGGCAGGTTGGTTTCATTCAGCCAGCGCGTTTCAATCTTGTGCCACGGCCCCTCCAATGGCGCGAAGTAGAGCCATTTGCCGTCTGGCGATACCTCCAAGGGGTCGGAGTGCACCCTTAACGCTGTTCCGTCTGGGGCTCTGACTACCTGGCCGCTGAGCATGATGTCGCGGTTGTCGGGTGCGCGTACCGCAGGACTGGTGGTCAGGACGCGTCGGGCCCTGTTGGTTTCGAAGTCCAGGACAACGATGCCGGGAACGCCTGCGTCCGTCAGGTAGGCATGCTTGCCATTGAGGCGGATGTCGTCGATGTAGCTATGTGCTTGCGCGATGCTGCTGTCGAATGGGATCACCTTGATGACCTGGCCGCTTTTCAGGTCAACGACAACGACCTTTGCACCACCTGGAATGACCTTGCCACCAAATTCGGTTACGCCCGCATCGACAATCCACAAACGACCACTTTCATCGACACGCATGGCATTCACGTTGACGAAGCGCCGGTCGGCCGGGAGGGTCGCGTCAGTGCTGTTCCACCGCTCATCTGGAAAGGGACGCGGCTGGCCGGCGTGGTCCAGCTTCGATACCGAGGGTCCAGCTGAGCCAGTCCATTTCGGCCCCGAGACATATAGGCTCCCGAGGCTGTCAACGGCGACCGCATTCCATACGGCATTTTCCGATTGGGCTACCACGTGAAGGATTGGCGGCACCTCGGCGTGAGCTGCACCGATAAAACCGGCCATCAGGGCTGTCAGTACACATCGTCTTGGACGTTTCATTGCAAGTTCCTGAGAATGAGCAGCGGGGCACGGGGCCCCCCTACTGCTTCAAGCTTGCGCCAGGGCAGACCGACGCTTGCATGTCGTTTCCCGATCAATGGGTGGGCGCAGGCTTGGCGTCGATCTTGACGCGCATCAGGCTGTAAGGCTTCACCCGCTTGTCCTGGCCATCATTGAAGCCCGCAGAGCGGTGCAGCTGGTTGGCCGTGAAATACAGGTAACCGTCTGGTCCGATCGACAAGGTATCCGGCCAAAGGACTTGGGGATCCTCAACCACGGTTTGCCAGCTGCCATTGGCGAGCCGTTTGCGGATGGAGTTGTGCTCATAGTCACCCGCATAGACTGCACCGTCAGCGTCAGCCTCAAGTCCGTCGGAGGCGCCTTTTTCACCGAGGTCCACAACCGCTTGTTCGAGTTCGGCTTCGCTCACGTTGGGGTCTCGCAACAAAGCGGTTGGAACCGAATACAGGTGGCGACTCGAAAGCGGACAGAAGTACAGCGTCTTGCCATCGTTCGACAGGGCGATTCCGTCCGAGGCTACCGTCAGCAGAGCTGACTTACCCTGCGCGTCGCGGGTGATCAGTGCTGGTTTCCCTTCAATTACAGGTCGGAACTCGGGGTCCACGGAAGTGGACTTGGCGCCGCTCAGGCGCCGGGTTGCGGTTCCGCTGGCCAGGTCCATGACGATGATTGCGCCTGGCCCTCTTACCGACGAATCGGTGACGTAAGCGGTACCTTCTTTACCTTCGCGAAAATCGAAACGTACGTCATTCACGTAGGTGGTTGGGAGAATGACCTCACGCGCAAACACAACGGTTTTCACGATCTTGTTGGTGCGCAAGTCGATTGCGACCAGCTTGGCTCCACCTGCCTTGGGCTCGGAGAAGGCGGGAGCGGCTGTATCCAACACCCAGACACGGCCTTTACCGTCAGCCACGACGCTTTGCACGCTGATGAATCCGGCGGCCGGATCCTCGGCGTTTTCCACATTCGTTTTCAAGTCTGGATAAGGAACCAAGTGACCCTGTTTGATCTCCGCCACGGTGTAGGGCACATCATCTCCCCAACGAGGGAAGTTGATGAAGATCCGACCAGTTTCGCTGACGGTCACGCCTGTAGGCATGGCGCCATTGAAAGCGAAAACACGTTCGGGCTGGGTGCCAGAGCCCGTTGCGGTATCGGCCCCGGCCATTGCACTGAGCGAGATCGCGACCGCCAGGCCAGTCGCTTGGAAGAAACCTTTCATAAGCTTGTCCTTGGGCATATCAGCGGGTTAGAAGCCTTCGAGAACGATCTTGCCTTTGGCTTTGCCGCTTTCGATCAGGGCATGGGCGCGCTTGAGATTATCCGAGCCGATTTTGCCGAAGTGCTCCCCAATGGTGGTCTGGATCACGCCTTTATCGACCAGCTCGGAGACCCTGTTCAGTAACTCATGCTGTTTGATCATGTCTGCGGTTTGATAAAGAGAACGCGTGAACATCAGCTCCCAATGCAGCGAAAGCGATTTGCGCTTGAGTGGCATGACGTCCAGTTGTGCTGGGTCATCGATCAGCGCCAGCTTGCCTTGTGGGCGAAGCACTTCAATGATCTGGGGCAGGTAGGTTTCGGTATGGGTCAGGCTGATAACGTAGTCGACCGGGTCGAGATTGAGGTTTTCCAGCTGCAGTGGGATCGAGGCGGAGTGATCGATCACATGGTGGGCGCCTAATGCCTGCACCCAAGATTGAGTCTCTGGCCGCGACGCTGTGCCGATGACGGTGAGCTGGGTAAGTTTGCGAGCCAGCTGAACCAGGATCGAGCCAACCCCGCCACCAGCGCCGATGACCAGCAGGCTTTGTCCTGCACCACCGTTTTCCTGCACGCCCAGTCGATCGAACAGCAGCTCCCAGGCAGTGATGGAGGTCAACGGCAAGGCGGCGGCACTGGCATCGTCCAGGCTACGCGGCTTGTGGCCGACAATGCGCTCATCGACCAAGTGGAATTCGCTATAGCTACCTGGACGATCGATTGCGCCGGCGTAGAAAACTTCGTCGCCGGCTTTGAACAGTGAAACATCGCTGCCCACTTCACGGACGATACCAACGGTATCCCAACCCAGTACCTGGACCTCTTGGCTGGTACTGCGGGCGCGCACCTTTGTATCGACCGGGTTCACCGCAATTGCCTTCACTTCGACAAGCAGATCGCGAGCGCCTGGGGTGGGCTTGGGCAGGTCTGTTTCGAACAGGGAACGAGCGTTCTGGATTGGCAAACCCGCTTCTTGGAAAACTACAGCTTTCATGTGAGGTGGTCCTTTACAGGTCAAAGAGTGATGTCAGGCTAACCCTCTTCGTGTGCCTCAAAAACCCGCTAACCCGAGGAAGACTTTCGCCGTTTCGCTGAAGGTTGGGGGCACACGTGATGGGCGCTCAGGTGAGGCGAAGGATCCAAAGCGGTGAGGCGAAGTTTTGTCCGGTACAAGAACCCTTGACCTCTACTTAACCTGAGGTTCCAGACTGCTCGCACCCTATCCGGAGCAGTTCCATGACCCATGCCTCTAACACCGCATTCACCCTGTCCAACCCTGACGGGCTGTACGATCCTCGCAGTAACGGCTACTCCCATGTCGCTGAACTGCCTCCTGGCGCCAGGCTGCTGTTCATCGCTGGACAGGGCGGCGAGGATGCCGAGGGCAAGCTGTCCTCGGACTTTACGGAGCAGGCCAGCCAAGCTTTGGCCAATCTGCAGACGGCGCTAGCCTCCCGGGGGGCTAGCCTGGCCCAGGTATTCAAGCTCACGTTGCTGATCGTCGATCATGACGAGCACCGACTGCGCGCCTGGGTCGCGCAAGCCAACCGCATCTGGGCGCAAGGGCGGCAACCTGTCTGCACGCTGATCCCGGTGCCGCGTCTGGCACTGGATGGCATGTTGATTGAAATTGATGCGGTGGCCGCTGGCTAACGGAGTCAATGAATCGGCTTTATCTCTGAGCGACACCCACCCATGGTCGCTCACGGCTTTCCAGCGCACCTTCATCGGGCGTGTTTACAGCGTGCGGAGCATTTCCCAGAAAGATGCACCGACACCCGTGATGCTTTCCCCTGCGATCAACCCCGCCGCAGCGGTGATCGCGAAGCGCTCCGTGACGTTCGGGCAGCGGCAACTCACCAGCCAGGTCAAAACGGCGCCCAGGCCCATCATCATGGCAATC
The DNA here is from genome assembly GCF_042709235.1 of Pseudomonas sp. LS_2. Lineage (NCBI taxonomy): Bacteria > Pseudomonadati > Pseudomonadota > Gammaproteobacteria > Pseudomonadales > Pseudomonadaceae > Pseudomonas > Pseudomonas sp. LS_2. Next base: position 18,418 of record NZ_JAVAYC010000038.1, read on the forward strand.
GACGCTGGCAATATGAACGCCAAACCCAGTGCAGCAGTGCTAGGAAGCCAGCGGGCCGCGCGTTGCGGCAGGAGGCTGTCCAGCGCGCCCAGCAACACGCCAGCCACGCTGCCGGCCACAATCGCCCAACGAACCTCCGGCGACAGCACCCCCAACCCCTGCGTCAGCGTCTGGGCCACTGCCTTCCAGGTCGCGACCGCCGGTGCGGGCCACTGCTCGGTCAGCAGCATTGCCTTTGGGTCGGGAATCAGCAGCAGGTACACCAGCACGCCCACGATGCTGCCGAGAAAAATCCCAATGCATTGGGCAGCCAGCTGCTTGTGCGGGGTCGCGCCGATCGCCTGGCCTACCTTGAAATCGTTCATCAGGTCGGTGGCTTGCCCGGCCGCGCCACCCGCCGTGTTGGCGCTCATCAGGTTGATGGCCACCTGGCCGGGGGCGATCAGGCCGAAGCTCAGTTGCGACAGCTTGCCGATGGCGCCGATCGGCGCGATACCGGTGGCGCCGACCACGCGCGCGGCGACCACGGCAAGGCAAACCGCCAATGGCATGCTCAGCATCGCCATCCACCAAACGATGCCGAACAGCAGCACCTGCAAGGCCACTACCAGCCCGGCGGACAGCAGCAGGCCCAACGCTGGCCAAGGCGAAAACCGCGTACGGCCAAGCCCCTGCCGATTGGCCCGTCGCTCGGTCCGCGACTGCCGTGACGTTTGCCACAGCCTGATCGCCAGCGATGTCAGGGTCGCGCAGACCATCAGGCTCACGCCCGGCCACAACAGCCACTCCACCAGCACGGCGAACTGTGGGCCGCTGGCGTCCGCGGCGAACGTCACCAGATCCTGCTCGACCAGCCACGGCGCCAGCCCGCCCCATGCCAGCGCGGCGCCCAGCAGCAGGGTGACGCCCACGCGAATGCCGATGATGCCGCCAAAGCCGATGAGCATCAGCGAAGGGTCGAACGTAAAGGTAAGGCGCTCCAGCACAGGTGTGGGGGCCCAGCGCGGTATGGCCCAGATAAACCCGTCGACCCATTTCACCAGCCCTGACAACAGCGCGGCGCCGCACAGCACCTTGATCCGCGCCATCGCTTCATGCCCTTGGTTGTAGATCTGGCGCAGCGTTTCCAGGGTCGCCATGCCTTCCGGGAACTTCAGGTCGTGGTCGCTGAGCAAGGCAGGGCGCAGGTACCAGGCAATCCAGATACCCAGGAAGCTCACGCAGAATACCCACGCCATCATCGGCACCGGGTCCAACTGCTGGCCGGTGAGTAGCGTGTAGGCCGGGATCGGCGCGACCAGCCCGCCGGAAACGATGGAGGCGGCGGCCGAGGCCACGGTCTGGTTGATGTTGCTTTCGTGCAGCGACCACCCGGCTTGGCCTTTTCTTCGTCCGGCCAGCCCCTGCCAGAGGGCGAAGCCGACCAGCAACGCGATGATCGACATGTTGAATGACCAGCCGATCTTCAGCCCGGCATACACATTCGACGGTGTGAGCAGTATGCCCAGCATCGCACCGGTAAGCACCGCCCGCAGGCTCAGTTCGCGTTCGACGCGAACCGGGGGCAGGGCGGCGGAGGGGGCTTTTCCCATTGCAGTCCTTCCTGGGTGTCGCAAGCGTGCGCTGGGCAACTGAGCCTCACGCCTTCCTGTTGCCATCGAGGAACGCGATCAGTTCGGCGTTGACGCGGTTGGCCGCTTCATGCTGTACCCAGTGGCCAACGTTTTCCAGGCGCACCTGCCCGACCAGGCCAGGCTGGGCGCGTCGCAGTTCTTCGAGGCTGGGAGCGTTGGGATGGAAGAACTGGCACAGGCCGTCTTCCGCGCCCCAGATGTACAGCGAAGGCTGGCGGATTGGCGCGTTCTTGAAGGCCGGCGTCAGGTCGAAGGTGGTCGGCAGCGCCCGATAGTAGTTGAGCCCGCCGCGAAAGCCGGTTTTCTCGAACGTGCGGATCGTATGGCGCACATAGTCCGGGTCCGCCCAGTCCGGCACGCTGACGGGGGAAGGGCGCAGCATGTTGCGCTGCGGATCGACCGGGTCCCATCCCGTGCCCGCTGGCGCGCTGGCGGACAGCCAATAGAGCACGCTGGGGATGGTCTGCGCGGCACGGGCAAAGCGTGCCTCGGCGTCAGGCTTCATCATGTCGAAGGCGTAGTAGCGATCCTCCAGTCCCTGCTGGCGAAGCGTCTCCCAGTAGTTGATCTCGCCGCGGGGCGCGTAAGGAATGCTCAGGCTGACCAGCGCGTGAAAGCGGTCCGGTCGCATCAACATCGCCCGCTGCGCATGGTCCGCGCCCCAGTCATGACCGACGAGCACCGCAGAATCGATGCCCAGGGCATCCAGCACGCCGACCAGGTCGCCGACGATATGCAGCGAGGTGTAGAGCGTCGGGTCGTCCGGGGCGTAGCTTTCCCCGTAGCCGCGCATGTCCAGCGCCACTGCCCGGTAGCCGGCCTCGGCCACCGCTTGCATCTGCTGGCGCCAGGTCTGCGCGGTGTCCGGAAAACCATGGCAGAACAGCACCGCCGGTCCCTGACCCTGCTCGATCACATGAAACGACTGGCCATTGACCTTGACCTGTAGTTGCCGCACGGCAAGCTTCTGGGCCGCCAGGGCCGGGCCCCAACCCAGGCCCAGCCCCAGGCCCAGCACAGTCGAGGCCCCCAGCAACTGGCGCCGTGTCGGTGAAAAAGAGTGAGCGGTTGCTTGATCCATCAAACCAGTCTCCTGCTCAAAGCTGTCTGGTGGCGACCGCATCAATAGGCGCCCATTTCGCATGACACCCCTCACGTAACGGTCGGGAAGGCTTTGTATCGGACTGAAAAGGGACGACAGTCGTTCAATGAATGAACAGGGTCAGTCCGGGGAGGAACGCGAGGCGGCTTTGGACTTCAGGCGAAGCGGTATGCGGCATGACTGCAGGCCTGCGTGGCCGAGACCGACACTGTGGCGCGCATTGGCGGCGATGAGTTCACCGTGCTGCTGACCGAGGTGGCATCGCGCAGCGCAGTGTGCGAGCAGGTGCAGCGGATCACCAGCGCCATGGCCGAGCCCTTGGGTGCGGAATTCGCAGGCTTACCCATGCCCTCGTGCAGCATCGGCGTGGCCTGCTACCCAGAGGACGGCGAAGATGCCGATGCGCTGCTCAGCCATGCCGATAGCGACATGTACCGGATCAAACGCCTGCCGACGGGTACCGGCTGACCCTTCCTGACCTGCCAGGCGCCGACAAAGGGCTTATGCTAGGGGCTCAACCGCCGAAGGAGCCCACCCATGGCCTGGTCCGCCACCCAGTATTCCCTGTTCGAAAACGAACGCACCCGCGCCGTGCGCGACCTGCTCGCCGCCGTGCCGCCGCGCCCGATACGCCAGGCCACCGACCTTGGCTGTGGTCCGGGCAATTCCACCGAAGTACTGTTGCAGCAGAGTGGCGATGCCCAGGTCACCGCCCTCGACAGCGACCCGGACATGATCGAGAAGGCCCGCGAGCGCCCGCGTCTGAAGGTGCCGCGGGTACGCTGCGAGATCGCCGATATCGCCCACTGGAGCGCAGCGGTGCCCCAGGACCTGATCCTTGCCAATGCCTCGTTGCAGTGGGTGCCGGACCACGGCAACCTCTACCCGCACCTGGTGCGCCAGCTGTCCGACGGCGGCAGCCTGGCGGTGCAGACCCCGGACAACCTCGACGAGCCTGCCCACCGGCGCATGCGCGAGATCGCCAGCCAAGGCCCGTGGGCTGCCAAGTTCACCGACTTCACGCTGCCGCCGCGGCATAACGGCGCCTTCTACTATGACCTGCTCAGCCCGCTGTGCAGCCGGGTAGACGTGTGGCGCACCACCTACCACCACCCGCTCGAGGGTGGCGCGCAAGCGGTGGTGGAGTGGTTCAAGGGCTCGGGACTGCGGCCATACCTGGCGCGGCTGGAGGAGCGGGAGCGCGAAGATTTCCTGCAGTTGTACCTGCAAGCGATGGAGCAGGACTACCCTGCGGCCAGCGACGGCAAGGTGCTGCTGCCGTTCCCCCGGTTATTCGTGGTGGCGACGCGCTAGCCGCCAGGCCACGTAGCCGTATACCCCGAGGTTCAGGCCCAGCACGATGGCGCCCAGCAGCACCTGGATCTGCGGCGTGAGCCCGGCGGGGTAGATCAGCGGCCAGAGATAGTGCTCGATGAAGCCGCCCTGGTAGCCAGCCTGCCCGGCGGCCAGGCGCAGGCGGTTTTCCCATTCGGTCAATGGGCATTCCAGGTGCAGGCACTCAACCGCCAGGCCCCAGGCCAGGGCCGGCAGGTGGATGAACACGGCGTGGCGCCAGCGCAGCACCAGCAGGCCACCGAACAGCACCAGAAGGATGAAGGCCAGGTGCAGCAGCAGAAGGGTATCGGCACTCAGGCGGTAGAGCATGGCGAGGTCTTCGTGGCGCAGGGGGTAGCGCTGATTGTAGTAGCGGCGGCGCGCACCCTGCGGGAGCGGTTTCACCCGGGAAGGCTTCTACACGATTTCTTGTCGATCACCCGCCCGAGGGCGTATAAACTGCAACCCACTTTTTGGCCGGTCGCTTCCTGAACCGGCCGCTGGAACAAAGAGAGTCGACATGGGCGCACAGTGGAAAGCCAAGCATAAAGAAGCCGCAGCCAACGCCAAAGGCAAGATCATGGGCAAGCTGGCCAAGGAAATTCAGATCGCCGCCAAGTCCGGCGCCGACCCGGATATGAACCCGCGCCTGCGCCTGGCGGTGGAGCAGGCCAAGAAGGCTTCGATGACTCGCGACACCCTGGAGCGCGCGATCCGCAAGGGCGCAGGCCTCGATGGCGATGCCGTGCAGTACCAGGCCGTCAGCTACGAAGGCTTCGCCCCGCACCAGGTGCCGCTGATCGTCGAGTGCCTGACCGACAACGTCAACCGCACCGTCGCCGAAATCCGCAACATCTTCAACAAACGTAAAGGGCAACTGGGCACCAGTGGTTCGGTGGCCTGGGACTTCAATCACGTCGGCCTGATCGAGGCCACGCCGGCCAACGCCGATGCCGACCCGGAGCTGGCCGCCATCGAAGCCGGCGCCCAGGATTTCGAGCCGGGTGAAGAAGAGGGCGCGACCCTGTTCATCACCGACACCACCGACCTGGACACCGTGCAGAAAGCCTTGCCGGAGCAGGGCTTCACCGTGACCTCGGCGAAGATTGGCTACACCCCGAAGAACCCTGTCAGCGCCGCCAGCCTGAGCGCCGAGGCGTTGGCCGAGGTGGAAGCGTTCCTCGAAGCCATCGACGAGAACGATGACGTGCAGAACGTCTATGTCGGCCTGACTGCCTGATCGTTTCTCGCGGGGCCGCGTTGCGGCCCTTTCGCGGGCAGGCTCGCTGCTACAGGCCGACGCTGAACCTGCAGGAGCGGGCTTGCCCGCGAAAGGGCAGGGTAAATCACCACAGCAGGTCACCTCATGACCCCCACCTTCGCCTCCCTCAGCCTCGCCCACCTGCGCACCCTCGACACCCTCCTGCAGCTGAAGAACCTCAGCCACGCCGCCGAACGCCTGGGTTGCAGCCAATCGGCCCTGAGCCGCCAGCTGGCTCACCTGCGCGACGCCTTCGATGACCCGCTGCTGGTGCGCCAGGGGCGCGGCTATGTGCTTAGCGAGCATGCCGAAACCTTGGTTGAGCCTTTGCGCCAGGTGCTCGACGAGCTCAGCGCCTTGCGCCAGCCCGGCACCTTCGACCCGGCCCGCTGCGAGCGACGTTTCTGCCTGGCCGCCTCCGACTACGTCGCCGAGCACATCCTGCCCGACCTGGTGACGGCGCTGGAGCGCGAAGCCCCTGGCGTGTCTCTAGAATACCGCACCTGGCAGGCTGGCCAGTACGCTTTGCTGGCCAGCGGCGAGATCGACCTGGCGACCACGCTGTTCGATGAGTCGCCGCCCAACCTGCACGGTCGCCTGCTCGGCGAGGACCGCGCGGTGTGCCTGATGCACCGCGAGCACCCGTTGACCGCGAGCGCGGCGCTGTGCCAGGACGACTACCTGGCCTACAAGCATGTGCGGGTGTCCGGGGGCGGCGACAAGGACAGCTTCATCGACCGCCACCTGCGCGCCCAGGGCCTGCAGCGGCGCATGGCGCTGCAAGTGCCGTTCTTCAGCGCCATGGTCCAGGTGGTCGGCAACGGCCAGGCCTTGTCCACGCTGCCCGAGCACATTGCCCGGCAACTGGAGCGCACGCACCCAGTGGCCTGGCGCCCGCTGGGCTTTATCGAGCATACCCAGCGCTACTGGGTAGTGTGGCACCAGCGTTTGCAGGCCTCGGCCGAGCATCGCTGGCTGCGTAACCGGGTGTATGAGTTGTGGCGCCAGTCGCAGTTCGGTGTGCATGGCGGGCATGCGGCTTCGCGATAGCAGCTATGCGCGAAGCGGGGTTCATTGGTGCTGGGGTGGTGTCTAGACTGGGCTGATCGTGGTGTGTCAGTCCTGATCCTCTCGCAAGCTTGCCCGCGAGGGGGCCGGAACTGGTTGCATCAGAACCCAAGCCAGCCCAGGACATCCCATGACCCCCGAACAATTCCGCCAGTACGGGCACCAGCTGATCGACCTGATCGCCGACTACCGCCAGACCGTCGCCGAGCGCCCGGTGATGGCCCAGGTCGAACCCGGCTATCTCAAGGCCGCCCTGCCCGCGTCCGCCCCCGAGCAAGGCGAAGCCTTCGACGCCATTCTCGGCGACGTCTCGAAATTACTGATGCCCGGCCTGTCCCACTGGCAGCACCCGGACTTCTATGGCTACTTCCCCTCCAACGGCACCCTGTCCTCGGTGCTGGGCGATTTTCTGAGCACCGGCCTTGGCGTGCTCGGCCTGTCGTGGCAGTCCAGCCCAGCGCTGAGCGAGCTGGAGGAAACCACCCTCGACTGGCTGCGCCAGCTGCTCGGGCTGTCGGACCAGTGGAGCGGGGTGATCCAGGACACGGCGTCCACCAGCACCTTGGTCGCACTGATCTGCGCCCGCGAGCGTGCCACTGGCTATGCCCTGGTCCGTGGCGGCCTGCAAGCCCAGGAAAAACCCTTGGTGGTTTACGTCAGCGCCCATGCCCATAGCTCGGTGGACAAGGCCGCGCTGCTGGCCGGCTTCGGTCGCGACAACATCCGCCAGATCCCCACCGATGAGCGCTACGCCATGCTTCCCGAGGCGTTGCAGGCCGCCATCGAGCAGGACCTGGCCGCCGGCAACCAGCCCTGCGCCGTGGTCGCCACCACCGGCACTACCGCCACCACGGCACTCGACCCGCTGCGCCCGATCGGCGAGATCGCCCAGGCTGCCGGGTTGTGGCTGCACGTCGACTCGGCCATGGCAGGTTCCGCGATGATCCTTCCGGAATGCCGCTGGATGTGGGATGGCATCGAGCTGGCTGATTCAGTGGTGGTCAACGCTCACAAATGGCTGGGCGTGGCCTTCGACTGCTCGATCTACTACGTGCGCGACCCGCAGCATCTGATCCGGGTGATGAGCACCAACCCCAGCTACCTGCAATCGTCGGTCGATGGCGAGGTGAAGAACCTGCGCGACTGGGGCATTCCCCTGGGCCGGCGTTTCCGCGCCCTGAAGCTGTGGTTCATGCTGCGCAGCGAAGGTGTGGAGGCGTTGCAGCAGCGCCTGCGCCGCGACCTGGACAACGCCCGCTGGCTGGCCGAGCAGGTCGACGCCACGCCTGGCTGGGCGCTTGTGGCGCCCGTGCAGTTGCAGACACTGTGCCTGCAGCACCGCCCAGAGGGGCTGGAAGGCGAGGCCCTGGACAGGCACACCAAGGCCTGGGCAGAGCGCCTGAATACCTCAGGCGATGCCTACGTGACCCCGGCGACCTTGGATGGTCGCTGGATGGTGCGGGTGTCGATCGGCGCGCTGCCGACCGAGCGTAGCGATGTAGAGCGGCTGTGGGCGCGTTTGCAGGCGGTGGTGAAAGCCTAGCGGCACGGGCGGGCCAGGCCTCAACCTTCCAGCATCGCCTGGTCCCGCTCACCCTTGGCCTTCGACACATTCACCGCCCCGGGTAAGGTCACATCGTTCTTGGCTGCAAGAATCTCCGCCATCACGCTCACGGCGATCTCCGCCGGGGTCTTGCTGCCGATGTAGATCCCGATCGGCCCGTGCAAGCGCGCAAGCGTCGCTTCGGTTTCGCCGAAATGCTCGATCAGCCGCGCCCGGCGCTGCTGGCTGTTGCGCCGCGAGCCGATGGCGCCGATGTAGAACGCTGGGCTGTGCAGGGCTTCGAGCAGGGCCAGGTCGTCGAGCTTGGGGTCGTGGCTGACGGCGACGATGCAAGTGCGCAGGTCGGGGCTAAAGGCGCGTACCACGTCGTCAGGCATACCGACCAGTCGCTCGACACCAGGCACGTTCCAGCCATCGATGTACTCTGGGCGCGGGTCGCAGACTGCCACGCGAAAACCGTTGAACAGCGCCATGGTCGACAGGTACTCGGCCAGGGCACCGGCACCGATCAGCAGCATGCGGTAGCCGGGGCCGAGGGTGTTGAGCATGTGCCTGTCGTCGAGGACGAACTGCTCCGGGGTGTCGGTGGCGGCGAGGCTGGCCTGGCCGCTGCTGAGTTCGAGCTGGCGGCGTACCAGTTGGCCCTGATCCAGCTGCGTGAGCAGTTGGCTGAGCAACTGCCAGTCCGGGTCGAATTCCAGCACCAGTTCCAAGGTGCCGCCGCAGGGCAGGCCGAAGCGGTGCGCTTCGTCGGCGGTGACGCCATAACGGACCTGCTGCGGCCGGCTTCGCGGCAGGCCAGGGCCGCCGTAGGCGGTGGTGTAGCGGTGGATCAGGTCGTCCTCGATGCAGCCGCCGGACACGCTGCCGACCACTCGGCCATCGTTGCGCAGGGCCATCATCGAGCCGATCGGACGCGGGGACGAGCCCCAGGTGCGGGCCACGGTGGCGAGCAGCACGCGATGGCCTTCTTGAAGCCAGTCACGGGCGGTGCGAAGGACCAACAGGTCGATACTTTCCATGAGAGGGGGCCTTGAGGTTATGGGGCTGTACGGGCCTCTTTGCGGACAAGCCCGCTCCTACAGGGTTCAATAGGGCCCTTGTAGGAGCGGGCTTGTGCGCAAAGCGGCCCGTACAGCCACTATCGCATATGCAGAATGATCGGGCTGCTGCTGGCCGGATCGGTGTGTTCGCGCAACTTGGCCACGGCCTTGGCATCCACTGCGCCGCCGTGGTTGCCCCAGGCAGCACGGGCGAAGCTCAGCACCTCGGCAATCTGCTGGTCCGACAACTGCTCGCGCAATGCCGGCATGCGGTAGGCATCCGGCACCCCGGCGGCGACGATGCGTTGCGAGCCGTTCAAGGTGATGTTGATCGCCGAGGCGTCTTCCTTGGCCAGCATCGACGTGGCACCTGCCAGCGGCGGTATCCATTCGGCCTGGCCCTTGCCATCCAGGCCGTGGCACGAGGCGCACTGGGTGACGTAGGTGTGGGCACCGGGCACGTCCAGTTTTTCTGCAGCCGACACGGCCTGGTACTGCCACGGCGTGCCGTCGCGCGCCGGGTCGCCGGGCAGCGACTTCAGGTAGCGGGCGATGGCGCCGAGGTCGTCGTCGCTCATGAACTGCGTGGAGTTGTTGAACGCCTCGGTCATCGAGCCATACACCACCGCGTGCTTGTTGCGCCCGATCTTGAGGAACTGCACGATGTCCGCTTCGCTCCAGCGCGCAAGGCCGGTGTTCGGGTCCTGGCGCAGGCTTGGCGCATACCAGCCATCGAGCAGGGCGCCAGAGAGGAAGGCCTTGCCGTCTTCGTCCAGGGCCTTCTCGTTGAACGCCAGGCCCCGTGGAGTGTGACAGCTGCCGCAGTGGCCGGGGCCCTGGACGATGTAGGCGCCACGGTTCCACAGTGCATCCTCGCCGGGCTTGGCGGCGTAGGGCGTGTCCGCTGCGAACAGGCCATTCCACAATGCGATCGGCCAGCGCATGTTCAGCGGCCAGGGGATGTCGCTGGCGATGTTGGGCTGGTTGGCCGGTTGCACGCCGTTCATGAAGAAGGCGTACAGCGCGCGCACATCGTCGTCGCTCAGCTTGGCGTAGGACGGGTAGGGCATGGCTGGGTACAGGCGCCGCCCGCCGGGGGCCACGCCATGGCGCACGGCGCGGTCGAAGTCGGCCAGGCTGTAGGTACCGATGCCGGTCTCACGGTCCGGGGTGATATTGGTGGCGTGGATCGCCCCCAGGGGCGTGGCCATCTCCAGCCCGCCGGCGAACGGCGCCTTGCCGGGCAGGCTGTGGCAGGCCACGCAGTCGCTCAGACGCGCAACGTATTCGCCACGGGCCACCAGCGCCGCATCGGCGCTTGGGGCTTCCTGCGGCAGGGGTGAGGCAGGCTCGCGGGTGACGTACCAGGCCAGCAGGCCCGCCGCGACCAGGCACGGCAGGGCCAGCCAGCCCAAGGTGTTTACCACTCGGCTGTTATTCATCAAGCGTATCCCCGGTCAGCTGAAGGTATGGCGGCTCATGGGCAGGCTACGCACACGCTGGCCGGTCAGCCGCGCGACAGCGTTGGCCACGGCAGGGGCGACGGCAGGCAACGGCGGCTCGCCGATTCCGCCCATCTTCGCGCCGCTTTCCACCACCTTCACATGCACCCGAGCCATGCGCGCTGGCGGCAGGATCGGGTAGAGGTCGTAGTTGCGTGCCTTGGGCTGGCCGTTCACGTACACCGTTTCCTCCACCAGGGTCTGCGACAGCCCCAGCGCCACTGCGCCGTTGACCTGTGCCTCGACGATCGCCGGGTTGACGATGCTGCCCGGGTCGATGGCCTGCCAGATGTCGTGCACCTTGACCTGGCCGTTGTCGATCGACACCTCGGCGACCACGGCGGTTTCCGTGCCGAACGGCGAGGCCATGGCCACGCCACGGGCGCGCTTGCTGCCGTCTTCGGCAGTGAACGGGCCGCGCTTCCAGCCGCCAGACAACTCGCCCACCGCTTGCAGCAAGGTGGTCAGGCGCGGGTTGTCGCGCAGCAGGTGCAGGCGCAGCTCGAACGGGTCGTGGCCGCCCTTGTCGGCCAGCTCGTCGAGGAAGGCTTCATAGAAGAAGTCGTTCAGCGAGTTGCCCACCGAACGCCAGTAGCCGAGCATCACCGGGCCTTTGACGTAGATCTGCGCGATACGCTTGTTGGGGATGGCGTAGGTCTTTCCCGCCAGCCCTTCCATGGCGGTGGGGTCGATCTTCTCCCCTTGCTTGCCGGCCAGGGCCTCGGTGGGGCCTTCGGTGGCACTGACCGCCTCGATCGCTACCGGCAGGCCTTTATCGTCGAGCCCGGCGCGAAACTTCACCAGCGCCACTGGACGCAGCGCGTCACGCAGGAACTCTTCCTCGCGGGTCCAGATCAGCTTGACCGGCCGGCCCACCGCCTTGGCCAGGATGATGGCCTGGGGGTAGGGGTTGGCTGAGTCGTACAGGAAGTGTCGGCCAAAGAAGCCGCCGAGCAGCGGCGAGTGCAGGGTGATCTGCTCAGGTTTCAGGCCGGTGCGCTTGGCAATATCAGCCACGTACATCTCGGGTGCCTGGTTGGGGATCCACACTTCCAGCGAGCCGTCGGGGTTGAAGCGCGCCAAGGCTGATGGAGGCTCCAGCTGGGCGTGGTTGAGGTACTGGTTGTGGTAGGTGGCCTCGACCTGGGTCTTGGCGCTGGCCAGCGCTTGGGCCACGTCGCCATGGTTCTCGTCGTCGCGGGCAGGGCCGGTCTGTGCGGCCAGGTGGTCGCGCCAGGCGTCGCTGGAGAAGTCGGCAGGCATGACCCGCAGCGCCGAGTCGCTGGCCGCTTCCTGCCAGTCGACCTGTATCGCCTCGACCGCGCGCTTGGCGTGCCACCAGCGTTCGGCCACCACGGCCACCGCGCCGGGCAGCTGGTGCACCGAGTGCACGCCTTTCATCGCCTTGACCTGTGCTTCATTGCGCAGCGCGCCTACGGTCATGCCCAGGCGCGGGGCGTGTTGCACGGCGGCGTGGAGCATGTCGTCGACCTTGAGGTCGATGCTGAAGATCGCCTTGCCGGTGGACTTGTCATAAGCGTCGAGGCGCTTGACCGGCTTGCCGATCCAGCGGAACTGGCTGGGGTCACGCAGCTGCACGCTGGCAGGGTCCGGTACCGGCAGGTCGAGGGCGCGTTCGGCCAGCTCGCCGTAGGGCAGCGAGCGGCCAGAGGCGGCGTGCACTACCTTGCCAGGCTCGGTGGTGAGTTCGCCTACCGGTACTTTCAACGCCTCGGCACCGGCCTCGAGCAGCATGGCGCGGGCCAGCGCGCCGAGGCGACGCATGGTCGGGTAGCTCATGCGCACCGACATGCTGCCGCCGGTGATGCGCATGCCGTTTTCCATCACGTAATAGGCATCGCCTGGTGGTGCGCATTCCACCAGGAAGGTGGACGGGTCGGCGTCGAGTTCCTCACCGACGATCTGCGCCATGGCGGTGAACGTACCCTGGCCACCTTCGATGAACGGGCACAGCAGGCGCACGCGGTTGTCGGGCTGGATCGCCAGGAATGCCGGCACCTGGGTGCCACGCTCGACGTTGGCGGCAGTGGCAGCCGCCGCCTGCACCCGCGTTGCGCCGATCGGCAGGCCAAAGCCCAGCACCAATGCGCCGATGGCGGTGCCGGTGAGGAAGCGGCGGCGCGACAGGTTGACGGTTTCGCCCTCAGGCAGTTTCATCACGGCCTCGAAGGCCTCGCTACGCAGCTTCATCAGGCGTTCTCCTGCTTGGCAAGCTCGTGCACGGCGGCATGGATGGCGTTGTAGGTGCCGCAACGGCACAGGTTGACCATCGCTGCGCTGATTTGCTCATCGCTCGGCTTGGGCGTGTGCTTGAGCAGCGCCGTGGCGGCCATCACCTGGCCCGACTGGCAGTACCCGCACTGGGCCACCTGGTGCTCGACCCAGGCCTCGACCACGCGCTTGCCTACAGGGTCGGCCTCGACCGCCTCGATGGTAGTGACCTCGCGGCCCACCACCCCGGCCACCGGGGTGACGCAGGCGCGCACCACGTTGCCGTCCACCAGCACCGAACAGGCGCCGCATTGCGCCAGGCCACAGCCGTACTTGGTGCCGGTCAGGCCCAGGTCATCGCGGATTACCCACAACAGTGGCGTATCGGCGTCGGCGTCGACTTGATAGGTCTTTTGGTTGATGCGTAGTTCCATTGGCTCACCCGCTGATCATCGGTCGGTGTCTATGGTTATGGGCCGTGCACCGGGGCGCCTGGCGCCTTGGCCCTTTTTTATAGAGACTCTAGACCTTGGCAGGGGCGGTTGCCCATGCGGGGAGTAGGTGAATCAGAGAATCAGGCAAGCATTCCGGTGGATTGTGCTAGGGGTGACAGTACCGGCCGCTTCGCGCCGAACCGCCGCCAAGCGGCCGGTACTGCCAGAGGCGTGCTTCAGAGTGCCGCGATACCTGCCATCGCCACTTGGGCATCCTGTTCGGCCTTGACGCCGGAGACCCCCACCGCCGCCACCACATGTCCATCGACACGCACCGGCACGCCGCCTTCCAGCGAGGTCAGCAGCGGGGCGCTGACGAAGGCAGTGCGCCCGCCATTGACCATGTCTTCATAGCCCTTGGTTTCGCGCCGCCCCAAGGCCGCGCTGCGGGCTTTCTCAGCGGCGATGTAGGCGCTGATCGGCGCCGCGCCGTCGAGACGCTCCAACGCCAGTAGATGGCCGCCGTCGTCGACCACGGCGATGGTCACGGCCCATTGGTTTGCCTGCGCTTCGGCGCGGGCGGCGGCCAGGATACGGGTGGCGTCTGCGTGTTCGAGCACGGCTTTGCTTTGCATGGGTCTCTCCTAGGCGAGGGCTTGTTCGACCACTTCGATCCAGTGCCGTACGGGCGTGCGCCCGGCGCTGTCGAGGTGGCTCTGGCAGCCGATATTGGCGGTGACGATAACTTCGGGTTTGCCGCTTTCAAGGGCGTTGAGCTTGTTGTCGCGCAACTGGCGCGACAGCGTCGGCTGGGTCAGCGAGTAGGTGCCGGCCGAGCCGCAGCACAGGTGGCTGTCGGGCACGGCGGTCAGGCTGAAGCCTAGACGTTCGAGCACGGCTTCCACGGCGCCGCCGAGCTTTTGCGCATGTTGCAGGGTGCAGGGGCAATGGAAGGCCAGGCGGCGATCGCCATGAATACCCAGTTGCTCCAAGGGTTCGGCGCGCAGCACCTCGACCAGGTCGCGGGCCAGGGCGCTGACACGCGCGGCCTTCGCGGCGTAGGCCGAGTCGCCTGCGAGCAGGTGGCCATAGTCGCGCACGAAGGCGCCGCAGCCGCTGGCGGTTTGCACGATGGCTTCGGCACCGGCCTCTATGGCTGGCCACCAGGCGTCGATATTGCGCCGGGCGCGCTCAAGGCCGGTGTCCTGGGCGTCCAGGTGGTAGTCCACGGCGCCGCAGCAGCCGGCCTCGCGGGCTGGGGTCACGGAAATGCCCAGGCGGTCCAGCACCCGGGCGGCGGCGGTATTGGTGTTGGGCGACAGCGATGGCTGCACGCAGCCTTCGAGCATCAGCACGCGGCGTGCATGCACAGGGGTTGGGCGCCGCTTGGCCGGCTGTTCATGGCGCGGCAGCTTGGCGTGCAAGGCTTGGGGCAGCAGCGGGCGCAATGCCTTGGCGCCTCGAGTCAGGGCCTTGAACAGTGCAGGGCGCGGCACCACCGCGCGCAGGCCTTCGCGCAACAGGCGCTGGCCCAAGCCACGAGGAACCTGCCGCTCGACCACGGCGCGACCGATGTCCAGCAGATTGTGGTACTGCACCCCGGACGGGCAGGTGGTTTCGCAGTTGCGACAGCTCAGGCAGCGGTCCAGGTGCTGTTGGGTCTTTGCGGTGACGGGTTGGCCCTCGAGTACTTGCTTGATCAGATAGATGCGCCCACGCGGGCCGTCCAGTTCATCGCCCAGCAGTTGGTAGGTAGGGCAGGTGGCAGTGCAGAAACCACAGTGCACGCACGACCGCAGGATGCGCTCGGCCTCGGCGGCACGTGGCAGGCGCTTGGCCTGTTCGCTCAGGTTGGTTTGCATGGCGGGTTCTCACACATCGGCGTACAGGCGGCCAGGGTTGAAGATGCCCAGCGGGTCGAGTTGCTGCTTGAGGCTGCGGTGGTGGCGCAGCAGAGGACCGCTGAGCGGGTGGAACGCCTCGGGGGCCGGCTCGTACAAGGTGGCATGGCCGCCCAGCCGTGCCACGTTCAGGCGCACATGCTCAGGTGTGGCGTGGGACTTCAGCCAGCGCTGCGCACCGCCCCAGTCCAGCAACTGGCGTCCTGGCAGTTCCAGCGGCGGGCAGTTGTGCGGCAGCGACAGGCGCCACAGTGGCTCGGGTGCGTCGAAGAACGCCAGGCGCTGCTCGCGCAGGGCCTGCCAGTAAGCCTCGTCCAGCGGCTCGCCGCCCAGGCGCTGCAACGCTGATTCCACCGAACCTTCGCCACCTTCCAGGCGCAGGTGCAGGGCCTGGCCGTCATGGCAGGCGGCGCTGATCGGCATCGGCTGCTGGCCCCATTCGGCGAGCTCGCCCAAGGCCTGCTGCACACCCATTTCCAGGCACAGGCTGTGGCTGCGGCGCGGCTTGGGCAGCACTTTCAGCGACACCTCGGTGAGCACGCCGAGGCAGCCGAAGCTGCCGGCCATCAGCCGCGACAGGTCGTACCCCGCGACGTTCTTCATCACCTCGCCACCAAAACGCAGCAGCTTGCCGTGTCCGGTAATGACGCGTGTGCCGAGCACATGGTCGCGCACCGATCCGGCCCAGGGGCGACGCGGGCCGGACAGCCCTGCCGCGACCATGCCGCCCAAAGTGGCTTCGCTGCCCAGGTGTGGCGGCTCGAAGGGCAGCATCTGCCCGGCGGCTTCCAGCGCCACTTCGATATCGTGCAGCGGCGTACCTGCGCGAGCGGTCAGCACCAGTTCGGTGGGGTCGTAGCTGACGATGCCGCGATGGCTGCGGGTGTCGAGCACCTCGCCGGTCACCGGGCGGCCGAGCATGGCCTTGCTGTTGCTGCCCTGGATACGCAGCGGGGTGCGCTGGTGGAGCGCCTGGTGG
The DNA here is from genome assembly GCF_042709235.1 of Pseudomonas sp. LS_2. Lineage (NCBI taxonomy): Bacteria > Pseudomonadati > Pseudomonadota > Gammaproteobacteria > Pseudomonadales > Pseudomonadaceae > Pseudomonas > Pseudomonas sp. LS_2. The sequence goes on from NZ_JAVAYC010000038.1 coordinate 34,473, forward strand.
ACGTGTTCCAGCAACGCGGCGCTGGCGTCGTGATCGTGGCGCATCAGAAACGCTCCAGGTCAGGGAAGGGCAGCTTGCCGTGGTGCACGTGCATGGCGCCGAACTCGGCGCAGCGGTGCAGGGTGGGGATGTTCTTGCCAGGGTTGAGCAGGCCTTGCGGGTCGAAGGCGTGCTTGACGGCATGGAACAAGGTCAGCTCGTCGCTGTTGAACTGGGCGCACATCTGGTTGATCTTCTCGCGGCCCACGCCGTGCTCGCCGGTGATGCTGCCGCCGACTGCCACACACAGCTCGAGGATCTTGCCCCCCAGCGCTTCGGCACGCTCCAGCTCGCCGGGCTGGTTGGCGTCGAAGAGAATCAATGGGTGCATGTTGCCGTCGCCGGCGTGGAACACGTTGGCCACCCGCAGGCCGTGTTCGCGGGACAGCTCATTGATGCCGTTGAGCACCCTGGGCAGCGCCCGGCGCGGGATGGTGCCGTCCATGCAGTAGTAGTCCGGGGAAATGCGCCCCACCGCAGGGAAGGCGTTCTTGCGCCCGGCCCAGAAGCGCGCCCGTTCGGCCTCGTCGCAGGCCAGGCGCACTTCGGTAGCGCCTGCGGCGTTCAGGACTGCCTCGACCCGCTCGCAGTCGTCGTGCACGTCGGCTTCCACACCGTCGAGTTCGCACAACAGGATGGCTGCCGCGTCCACGGGGTAGCCTGCGTGGATGAAGTCTTCGGCGGCGCGGATCGACAGGTTGTCCATCATTTCCAGCCCGCCGGGAATGATGCCGGCGGCGATGATGTCGGCCACTGCGCCGCCGGCCTTTTCCACGCTGTCGAAGCTGGCCAGCAGCACCCGCGCCACCTGGGGCTTGGGCAGCAGTTTCACCGTCACCTCGGTGACGATGCCGAGCATGCCTTCGGAGCCGGTGAACAGCGCCAGCAGGTCGAAACCGGGGGCGTCGAGGGCGTCGCTGCCCAGGGTCATGTACTCGCCTTCTACGGTGAGGATCTCCACCTTGAGCAGGTTATGCACGGTCAGCCCGTATTTCAGGCAGTGCACGCCACCGGCGTTCTCCGCGACATTGCCGCCGATGGAGCAGGCGATCTGCGACGAGGGGTCGGGAGCGTAGTACAGCCCAAAGGGCGCGGCGGCCTGGGAAATGGCCAGGTTGCGCACCCCTGGCTGGACTCGGGCGAAGCGGCCCTGGGGGTTGACCTCGAGAATGCGGTTGAAGCGCGCCATCACCAGCAGGATGCCCTTTTCCAGTGGCAGCGCGCCGCCGGACAGGCCGGTGCCGGCGCCCCGGGCCACCACTGGCACCTGGTGTGCGTGGCAAAGCTTGAGCAGGGCCTGCACCTGCTCCAGGCGTTCGGGCAGCACCACCAGTAGCGGCACCACGCGGTATGCCGAGAGCCCGTCGCACTCATAGGGACGCAGGTCTTCCTCGCTGTGCAGCACTTGCAGGTCGGGCAGGGCGTCGTTCAGGGCCTGGAGGAGGGCGGCCTTGTCGACCTTGGGCAACGCGCCATCGACGCGTTCGTCGTAGAGGATGTTCATAGGGCTCACGCGGTTTCTTGTTGTTCTGGGCGCCTGCGTGCATGGGGCCGCAGGATGCTTGCAGACTGCGCGCAGGTGACAGTGGGCGTCGATGGGGTGATGTACTGGTCCTACCACTTTCTGCGCAGGGTTTGCGTTGAGCCGTGGAAGAACTGCGGCTCGCGGGTATAGAGTGGCAAGCAGGTGGCGGATGCTTGGCCACTGGTCCTACCAGTTCATGGAGCGTGGCAATGGCGGTGTCCGGTTCAGGCAAGCAAGGCAGGCCGCAGGTCGCCGACCAGGTGGCTGAGCGTATCGAGAAGCTGATCGTCGACGGGGTGCTGAAGGTCGGCCAGGCGCTGCCCTCGGAGCGGCGCCTGGTGGAGAAGCTGGGGTGTTCGCGTTCGGCGCTGCGCGAGGGTTTGCGTGTATTGCGCGGGCGCGGGATCGTCGATACCGAGCAGGGGCGGGGTTCGTTCGTGGCCGACCTCAGCGGTGCCGATCACGTGACGCCGCTGATGCACCTGTTCAGCTCGCAGCCACGCACGCTGTACGATCTGTTGGAGGTACGCGCGTTGCTTGAAGGCGAGTCGGCCAGGCTTGCGGCATTGCGTGCCACCGAGGTGGACCGGGTGCTGATCAAGCGGCGCTACGAGGAAATGCTCGAGGCCCATGAAGCCCCCCAGGCTCACGACCCGCGTGAGCATGCTCGGCGCGACCATGCGTTTCACCGGGCCATCAGCGAGGCTTCGCACAACCCGGTGCTGGTGCATACCTTGCAGTCGCTGAGCGAGCTGAACCTGAGCACGGTGTTCGCCTCGGTCAACAACCTGTACGGGCGCCCGGCGCAGATGCGCCAGATCGACCGTCAGCACAGGCGTTTGTATCATGCGGTGATGGAGCAATTGCCTGAACAGGCGCAGCGGGCGGCGCGCGAGCACATCAACAGTATTCGCGACAACTTGCGGGAGATCGAGCAGGAGGAGCAGCGGTTGGTGCGGGCGACGATGCGGTTGGAGGGGTGGGGTTGATGGCACCGGGCGCCCTTGATATTTCCAAGGTTCGGCGCCCTACGGTAAGGCCTCTATAGCTCAAACCCTGGATGGATACCTGGCTGCCTATTGCTCTTGCTCTTGCTCTTGCTCTTGCTCTTGCTCTTGCTTCAGCGAGCGCGTAGCGCCTCGCCCCCGCTTTTGATCTTGATCTTCGTGCGCGCAAGTT
>NZ_JAVAYC010000039.1:0-36951 GCF_042709235.1 Pseudomonas sp. LS_2
CGCTTCGCGGGTAAACCCGCTCCCACATTTGTTGCAACGTGCCTATGCCTGATAGGCCATGGTTGACCGCCTTGTTTGTTCGACGCGGTTTCGCGGTTGACACATCCGCCGCCCCGCTATGTGCCGACATGCACCAAAGGCTGACAACCATGGCCTTACAGGCCATGGCACGTTGCAACAAATGTGGGAGCGGGTTTACCCGCGAAGCGCCGCGCGGGCGGCGCTCGATCTTGAGGACGCTGCCAAGCTCAAGCGCACACCCCGCAAACACCCTCTATTTGGGATAAAGCGGCGGCAAACTCCCACCATCCCCAGCCGGCGCCAACACCTGCTCAGCCGGCGGAATAATCCCAATCGCCCGCCACAGTTCATCGCCATGCCAGTTCTGCCCGCTCTCGCTATACAACGCCCCATTCAACCCATCCAGCGCATCCGACAACGGCACGAACCGCGCCGCCATCTCTGCCAGCGTCTGCGGTTGCTGGCGAGCCCAGGCATCCAGGGCCTGTCGCGTGGCGTGCGGGTCGTTGGCCTGGCAGGCGCGCTTGAGGTCGTCGAGCAACGTACGAGGGCTCGGGCCACTCTGCGCCGCACGCAACACCGCCGGCCGCGAGCGGGCGCGCCACCACAGGGTGAAGCCGAGCAGGGTGCTCAGGGCGAGAACCAAGGTCGCCAGTTGCCAGGGCCACAGCAAGGTCGAACCTGTGTTGGCGGCACCAACCGGGGTGTCGGCGCTCAGTGCCGGGTTGTCTTCCACGTTCAAGCTGCGCGCCGGCAAGCTGCTTTGTTCCAGGTGGTCCTCGCGGGTGTTCCACCAGGTGATCTCCAGTGCGGGCAGCTGCAGGTTGCCGCTGTGGGTCGGCACCAGGGCTTCGCGCTCCTCGCGGTTGGCGGTCATGCCGCGGTCGCTGATTTCGTTGCGCAGTACCGGCTGGTCCGGGTAGCGCCGCACGCCGCGCGCTTCGGTGGCTGGCAGCGGCGGCAATTGGGTGCTGGACAGGCCCTCGGCGCGCAGGGTGACGCTGCGGGTCAGGGAGTCGCCGATTTGCGTTGGCTGGGTGCTCGGGTCAGGGTTCCAGCGCTCATCCAGGCTCAGGCTGCGTGCTGGCAACCACGGCAGGTGGGTTGGCCAGGCATCGGGAATGGCCCGCACCCGCAGATGCAAGGGTAGCGAGCTGACCTGCACCTGACGGCCGACTCGCGCGGTGCCGGGGGTGGGTGGGGTGCTGTCTGCGGCAGTGGCGGTGAAGGTCAGCGGCGGGATCTCGAGGCTGCCGCTTTGCAGTGGATAGATCGCATAGCGGGTTTCGATCACGCCATGGCGCACGCCGTTGATTTCCTTTTCGTAGGTGCGTGACTCGCCCAACGGCTCGACCTTGGCGCCCTCGAGCTGCAAGGGGCTGAGGTTGCTGTCGTCGTACAGCGACACTGAATGGTAGATGCGCAGGGTCAGCACCGCCTGGGCCTGGACGTACACCTCGGTATTGTCCAGGGCCGCTTCGATGAATACCTGCGAGGCGTTTTCCGGGCGGTTGGCGTCCGGTTGCAGCACCTGCAGTTCAATGGCCTGGCTGCGTGACTGCCCCAACGGCAACTCGGGAATGCGCAAGCTGCCGCTGCGCTTGGGCAGCAGGGTGATGATCCAGCGCGTGCTGGCGCGGGTCTCGCCGTCCAGGGTGTGCAGGCTGTTGAGCTGGCGGGTGCCGCGCACCTCGAAGTCGCCCTCGAGGGCGCTCAGGTCGGGCTTGCCGAACAGCGTGACGTCCTGGCTTTCCAAAGTCAGCTCGAGGGTTTCGCCGGCTTGCACCCGAGTACGGTCGATGCTGGCCTGCAGCGCGGGTTGCGCCTGGGCCAGGGTGAGCCAGAAGAGGCTCAGGAGAAGGACGCCGAGGCGACTCATCGTGGGGTTTCCTGATGCAGTTGCTGTTCGTACCAGAACTTGCGTCGCAACAGCTGGGCCGGGTTGTCGGGAATTTCCCGCAACCATTGTTCCAGGGCCTGGCGCTGTTCGGCGTCCAGGGCGGTCGAGGCCGGTCGCGACGGTGGCTGGGTGACGCTGTCGTCATCGCCGGACGGGTTACCGGGTGGTGCCTGGTTGTTCTGCGCGCTCTCACCCGCCTGCTCGGCCTGCTGGGCCTGCTCGTCATTGCCCGGCGTGCCCTGGTTGGGGTTGCCGGTGGAGCTGCTGTTGCCGTCGGTGTCGCTGCCCGGCGTGCCTTGGGCATCGCTGCCGGAGGGTTGTTCCTCGGCCTTGGCCTGGCGTTGTTGCAGGGCCTGCTCGACCAGCGCTTGGTTGTCCAGCGCCGCTTGCAGGTCGGGCTGGTACTCCAGGGCCTGGTCGTAGGCGTCCAGCGCAGCTTCCAGTTCGCCGGCACGGGCCAGGGCATTGCCTCGATTGTAGTGCGCTGCGGCATCGTTGCCCTGGGCGAAGGCCTGGGCGGCGGCGGCAAAGTCGCCGGCCTGGTACAACGCCACGCCCTGCCATTGCGGATTCTCGAAGTGCCGGGCGGCCTCGGCGGGACGCTGCTGCTCCAGCAGTTGCTGGCCGCGTTGGTCGGGGCGCCACCACAGGTCCTGGAATTCGAAGGCCTGGCTTGGCTGCGGCAGGGCCAGCAGCAGCGGCAGGCAGAACAGCCAACCGCGTCGGCCGGCGCAGGCGGCCAGCAGCAACAGGGGCAGCAACAGCCAGTAGCCCTGGTCGGCCCAGCTGTCCAGTTGCAGGGTCTGGCCATCGCTGCGCAGGGTGTGCGGGTTGTCGAACAGGCCAAGTCCGCGCAGGTCGAGGTCGTCGATACGGGCATGGCGGTAGCGCCCGCCGGTTTCGCTGACGAAGCGCCTGAGCGCGGTGCTGTCCAGGCGCGGCACCAGGATGCCGCCCTGGGCGTCCTTGAGGAATTCGCCGTTGGCCTGGCGCACCGGCGCGCCATCCGCACTGCCCACGCCCAACATCAGCAGCGGCGGGCCTCGGCGGCCCAAGGCCTGGCGGATGCCCTGCTGCTCCTGCGGGCTCAAGGCCGAGCCGATCAACAGCAGGCGACCCTGACCCAGGCCACTCTGGGCCAGTAGCGCCAGGCCCTTGCGCACGGCCAGGTCGGCGCGCTGGCCGGGTTGCGGCATGATCGACGGGTCGATGGCCTCGAGCAGGTTACGGGTGGTGCCCAGGTCGTCCGACAGCGGCACCAGGGTATGCGCGCTACCGGCATAGACCACCAGTGCGGTCTGGCTGTCGCGGCGGTGTTCGAGCAGGTCGAGGATCTTGCGCCGCGCTTGCTCCAGCCGATAGGGCGGGCTGTCCTCGGCGAGCATCTGCGGGGTCAGCTCGAGCAGGATCACCAGTGGGTCGGCTGGGCGCTGGCGGGTTTCTTCCAGGCGCTGCCAGCTTGGGCCGAGCAGGGCCAGCACTACCAGCAGCCAGGCCAGGCCCAGGGCGACCCAGGGCAGCTTGCTGGTACTGCCCGTACCGCCGCCCAGCAGCACGCTGTGAAACGCCTGCGGCAGAATCAACTGCCAGCGCCCGGCGCGTTTGCGCCGGTGCCACAGCTTGAACAGCAGCCAGCCCAGCAACGGCACTACCAGCAGCCACAGCGGGCGCAGCCAATGCGGCCACAAGTCGATCATCGCCGCCTCCTCAGGCGCAGGCGCCTCAGGCGTTCGCGCCATTGCGGGTGGGGTTGCAGGAAGCGTGGTCGGCGTAGCAGGCGTTGCAGCAGGTTGTCCGGCCACTGCACGGCAATCACCAGCAATACGCTAAGCAGCAGTGCCAGCGCCAAGGGCCAGGCATACAGGGCCTTGGCGGTGCGGGCCTGGGTCGGCTGCTGGGCCACCGGCTCCAGTTCGTCAAGGGTATCGCCGATGGTACTGAGCTCGGCGCCGTCATGGGCACGGAAGTAGCTGCCCTGGGTCAGCTCGGCGATTTCCCTGAGCGAGGCTTCGTCCAGGTCCAGGCTCGGGTTCAGGCCCAGCAGGCCAGGGGTGCCGCTGGCCTCGGGGTCGGCACCGATGCCGATGGTGTAGATGCGTACCCCTTCCTGGGCGGCCAGGCGCGCGGCGGTCAGGGGGTGGATCTGCCCGCCGTTGTTGGCGCCGTCGGTGACCAGTACCAGTACCCGGCTCTGCGTCGGGCGCTGGCGCAGGCGCTTGACGGCCAGGCCGATGGCGTCGCCGATGGCGGTGTTCTTGCCGGCGATGCCGATCTGCGCTTCGTCGAGGAAGGTACGCACGGTGCGTCGGTCGAAGGTCAGCGGGGCTTGCAGGTAGGCTTCGCTGCCGAACAGGATCAAGCCGACCCGGTCGCCCTCGCGGTCCTGGAGGAAGTCGCCGAGCAGCGCCTTGACCAGTTCCAGGCGGCTGAGCTCGTCGCCTTGCCATTGCATGTCGGGGAAGTCCATGGAGCCGGACACATCCACCGCCACCAGCAGGTCGCGGCCGCTGGCGGCCACCGGTACTGGCTCGCCCAGCCACTGCGGACGGGCTGCGGCCAGCAGCAGGAGCAGCCAGATCGCCAGGAACGGCGCCTGTTGGCGCCAGGTCGGCAGGTTCAGGCGGGCGCGGCGTCCAGCCAGGCCTTCGAGCTCGTTCAGGAAGCCCACCTTGAGCATCGGCTCGCCACTGTCGGCGGCCGGCAGTACCAGGCGCATCAGCCAGGGCAGCGGCAGCAGCAGGAAAATCCACGGCCAGGCCAGTTCAAACATGCTTGCGAATCCAGGTGTCGACCGCCTGGGCCAGCCCGGCGATGGCTTTGTCGTCAAGCTTGCACTCGGGCTTGTAGGCGCCTTCTACCAGCACCATCCAGCGGGTCAGCCCGGCGGCCGGGCAGCGGTTGTCGAGAAATGCCAGCCATTGGCGGCCGTTGAGGGTATGGCTGTTGGCACCCGGGTAGTGGCTACGGCACAGGCGCTTGAGCAACGCGTTGATCTGTTGCAGCCAGGCACCTGCCGGGGCGCCGTCGTAGGGGCGTGGCAGACGGGCCAGCTCGGCCAGCGCCTCCAGACGCACCGGGTCCAGCGGTATCTCGGTGCGCACGATGCGGCGCTTGCCCGGCCGCCAGCGACGCAGGCGCCAGAGGCCCCAGCCGAGCAACGGCAGCACCACCAGCAAGGCCCACCAGCCGGGGGCCGGGGGCCACAGGCCGATGGGCGCCGGGGCGATCAAGGGTTGCAACTGGTCGAGCGGGTTCATTGGCCGCTCCCCGGGCGCTGGTTGAGGTACTCGCGCAACTGCTCGATCATTTCGCTCTGGGTACTCAGCGGCATCAGCAGCACCCGCAGTTTTTGCGCCAGCAGCTCCCAGCGCTCGATGCGCGCCTCGGCTTGCTGGTGATAGAGCTGGCGCAGGTTGGCGTCCAGGGTGTCGAGCTCCAGCTGCGCGCCGCGCTGGGCGAAGCGCAACAGGCCGGCGGCGGGCAGGGCATGGTCGAGCGGGTCGGACACCGGTAGCAGCAGCAGGTCGCAGTGTCGCGAGAGCATCGCCAGGTGCTGCTCGACGGCAGGGGTCAAGGCGCGCTCGTCGCAGATCACGATGGCCAGGCTGCCGGGGCGCAGCACTTCGCGGGCACGGCGCAGGGCCAGGCCCAGGCTGTCGAGCTGGGGCTTGGCCTCGGTGTGCAGCGACTGGTTGACCTTGGCCAGGCGATTGAGCAGTTGCAGCAGGCTCTGCTTGCTGCGCCGGGGCTTGATTTCGTGATGCTCGTGGTCGCCGAATACCAGGCCGCCGATGCGGTCGTTGTGGCCCAGCGCAGCCCAGCCGAACAGCGCGGCGGCCTGGGCGGCGAGCACTGACTTGAACATCAGCCCGGAGCTGAAGAACAGCCGCTGGCTCTGCTCGACCAATATGAAGATGGGCCGCTCGCGCTCTTCGTGGAACAGCTTGGTATGCGGCTCCTGGGTGCGCGCGGTGACGCGCCAGTCGATGTTGCGTACATCGTCACCGGCCTGGTACACGCGCACTTGGTCGAAGTCCACGCCGCGGCCCCGCAGCTTGGAGTGGTGCAGGCCCACCAGCGGGCTGCGCTGGCCGGGCCGCGAGAACAGCTGGATCTCGCGAACGCGGTGGCGCATGTCGATCAGCTCGGTCAGGCCGATGCGGATGCCGGGTTCGGCCAGTGATGGGGTGGGCATCGGGTCAGGCGACGGCGACGACGTCGAGGATGCGCTGCACGACGCGGTCCTGGTCGATCCCGGCCGCTTCCGCCTCGAACGACAGGATGACCCGGTGGCGCAGCACATCGAACAGCACCGCCTGGATGTCCTCGGGGCTGACGAAGTCGCGCCCGGCCAGCCAGGCGTGGGCGCGCGCGCAGCGGTCCAGGGCGATCGAGCCGCGGGGGCTGGCGCCGTAGGCGATCCAGTCGGCGAGCTCGGCGTCGAACTTGGCCGGGGTGCGGGTGGCCATCACCAGTTGCACCAGGTATTCCTCCACCGCATCGGCCATGTACAGGCCGAGGATTTCCTTGCGCGCGGCGAAGATCGCCTGCTGGCTGACCTGGCGCTCGGGCTTGACCTCACCGCCCAGCGCCTCCCCGCGTGCCTGCTGGAGAATACGCCGCTCCACGGCCGCGTCGGGGAAGCCGATTTTCACGTGCATCAGGAAGCGGTCGAGCTGGGCTTCGGGCAAGGGGTAGGTGCCTTCCTGCTCGATCGGGTTCTGCGTGGCCATCACCAGGAACAGCGGCGACAGCTCGTAGGTGCTGCGGCCCACGCTGACCTGGCGCTCGGCCATGGCCTCGAGCAGCGCCGACTGCACCTTGGCCGGCGCCCGGTTGATTTCGTCGGCCAACACCAGGTTGTGGAAGATCGGCCCTTGCTGGAACACGAAGCTGCCGGTCTCCGGGCGGTAGATCTCGGTACCGGTGATGTCGGCCGGCAACAGGTCGGGGGTGAACTGGATACGATGGAACTGCGCCTCGATGCCCTCGGCCAGTTCCTTGATCGCTTTGGTCTTGGCCAGGCCTGGTGCACCTTCGACCAGCATGTGGCCATCGGCGAGCAGGACGATCAGCAGGCGCTCGACGAGCTTTTCCTGCCCAAGGATCTGGGAGGAAAGAAAGGTGCGCAGCGCGATCAGCGCTTCACGGTGTTCCATCGTGGACGGTTCCTGGGAATAGGCCGGGCGTGGCAGCGGCTGCCGCCCAGGCAGGGGTTGATACTTTAATCCATCCGGGCCTGTGGCGACCAATGCAGGTGTGGAAATTTCTCACGGGCAAACGCTGCTTTTCCCCGGTTTCAGGGTTTTCCTACCGGTTTGGCAGGTCGCGCTTATTCCTTCGCCAGTTTGTTTCACCTTCTTCTCGAGGCTTTACATAAGGAGGTGTCGACATGCCGCAAGCGACTGATCCGTTGCGCCCGGCGCAAACCGTCAACGTGCGCGCAGGTATTTTTTTCGATGGCACGGGCAACAACCTGGCCAACAGTCTGGCCAAGAACCTGGAAGGGGCGCGCGTGGGCAGCTACGCCGCTGCCCCGAGCAACGTGGCGTTGCTGTATCGACTGTACGCCGGCGATGCGAGCGGGGTGCTGGACCCTGGCGGCACGCTCTGCTTCAGGTTCTACATCGAGGGTGTCGGTACCGCAGAGGGGGAGGACGATATGCTCCGCGGCCTGCTCACCGGACGTGGCCAAAGCGGTGTCGAGGCCCGTGTGGGCCAGGCGATGCAGCAGTTTGGCCGGCAATTGCGCGCCTGGCTCGGCGAGCACCCGCAGGTCGAGCTCGGTCGTATCGAGTTCGACTTGTTCGGCTTCAGCCGTGGCGCGGCGGCAGCCCGGCACCTGGCCAACGACTTGCGCAAGGGGCCAGACAGCCTGCTCGGTCGGGATTTGGAACGCCAGGGTAGGCTTGAGTGGAAACGCCGGTTGTCGATTAACTTCATTGGCCTGTTCGACACCGTGGCGGCCATCGTCGCGCCGCTGGCCGGCAACTTCAGCCCAGCCAATGACCAGTACGAGGGGCTGGCACTCGAACTCGACGAGACGCTGGCATATCGGGTGGTGCAACTGGTGGCGCAGGATGAGGGGCGACACAACTTTCCTTTGGTCGCAACCCGGTGGGACATTCCCTTGCCGGGCGCCCATTCCGACATCGGCGGCGGCTACCAGGTGCGCGAGCAGGAGCAGCAATACCTGTGCAAACCCCGCTCCAACCTGGTTTCGGCAAGCACGCCGGTAGAGCGGACCCGTGCCTACGCCGAGGTGCTTGGGTTGCTCGATGGCCTTGAGTGCAAGGAAGGGCAGGTCGTCACCTGGGAAGAACCGCTGCCTGCGTCTGCGCACAAGCACGAGGGGCCGGAAAAACGCGCCTACGCGGCGCTGTACCGGGAGCGCGAGGTACTGGGGCACCTGTCACGCATCTATCTGCGGATCATGCAGCAACTGGCGGTCGACAGCGGCGCGCCATTGGCCGTGCTGGAGGAGGCCGACCCGTTGCACGAGCTGCCCGACGAGCTTCGGGACATCAGCCGCAAGTTGCATGACTACGCCTTTGGCCTGACTGACCACACCGGCTTGACCTCTGAGGAACAGGGGCTGCTGCGCGCGCGCTACATTCACAGTTCGGCGCACTGGAACCCCTTCAAGGGCCTGCGCAACAGCGAGCTGGACGCGCTCTACATCGACCGCCCCGCCGCTGCGGGTCGGCTGGTGCATGGCCTTACAGCTCGCTGACGTAGGTGCCGGTGCCGTCGAGGATGTTGCGCAGCGTCAGCTCCACTTCTTCCAGGTCGCTGCCGGAGGAGGTCAGCAGGATCTCCAGCTGTTCATCGCCCTTGAGCGCGTCGCGGTCGCCTGCGGCCACTTCGATCAGCAGCCGCGAGGCGCTCAGGGTGACCTTCAGCCCGTCGAGGGTCGAAGGTTCGTCATCCAGGGTCAGGTCGACCGTGTCTTCGTCCGGGTAACGGGTAAGCAGGAACATCTGGCCCTTGTCACTGTGGCAGCACAGGGTCGCCATGTTGTCTTCCTCGTCATCGCAGGGGGTGGCGAAGAGCAGGGCGGTTTTCAGTTGCATGGCGGGCTCGGGTCAAGGAAATGAAATGCGATTCTGCCAGTGTCGGCAGGCGTAAGAAACGCAATGTTACCGCCCCTTGACCGAATATGTCGCAGCGCTGCAAGCCGTGATGACCACTCAGTCGTTAAGCTGCCCAGTCGATGGTCACCCGTAAAGACACAGCCTGGCGCAGTCGTCTTTGCAGATGCCCATTCCTGGAACGATGGACGTGTAGGTCACGTCCGACGCCTGGTTTCATGTCTTCCGACCCAGGGTTGGCTATCGTTGAACCCTGGACGGTGGACGCACGCGACGCTTCACCTATAACAAAGCCCAAGCGGAGTACCACAGATGGCGTTCTTCACCGCAGCCAGCAAAGCCGACTTCCAGCATCAACTGCAAGCGGCCCTGGCGCAGCACATCAGCGAACAGGCACTGCCACAAGTGGCGCTGTTCGCCGACCAGTTCTTCGGCATCATCTCTCTGGACGAACTGACTCAGCGCAGGCTTTCCGACCTGGCCGGCTGCACCCTGTCGGCCTGGCGCATCATCGAGCGCTTCGACGCCGCCGAGCCCCAGGTGCGGGTCTACAACCCCGATTACGAACGCAACGGCTGGCAGTCGACCCATACCGTGGTCGAGGTGCTGCACCATGACTTGCCATTTCTGGTGGACTCGGTTCGCACCGAGCTGAACCGCCGTGGCTACAGCATCCATACCTTGCAGACCACCGTGCTGAGCGTGCGTCGCGGTGCCAAGGGCGAGTTGCTCGAGCTGCTGCCCAAGGGCAGCCAGGGCGAGGGCGTGCGCCACGAGTCGTTGATGTACCTGGAGATCGACCGCTGCGCCAATGCGACCGAACTGAACGTGCTGGCCCGTGAAATCGAGCAGGTGCTGGCCGAAGTGCGGGTGGTGGTCGCCGATTTCGACCCGATGAAGGCCAAGCTGCGCGAGGTCGTCGGGCTGGTCGAGCAGACCCCCTACGCGCCGGTCCAGCATGACAAGGCCGAGGTCACCGCGTTCCTGGAGTGGCTGCTGGACAACCACTTCACCTTCCTGGGCTATGAAGAATTCACCGTCCAGGGCAACGCCGAAGGCGGCCAGATGGTCTACGACGAGGCGTCGTTCCTGGGCTTGCCGCGCCGCCTGCGGGTGGGGTTGACCGCTGAAGAGCTGCGTATCGAAGACTACGCGGTCGCCTACCTGAACGAGCCGCTGTTGCTGTCCTTCGCCAAGGCCGCGCTGCCCAGCCGCGTACACCGCCCGGCGTACCCGGACTACGTGTCGATCCGCCAGCTGGACGCTGACGGCAAGGTCATCAAGGAGCACCGCTTCATGGGCCTGTACACCTCCTCGGTGTATGGCGAAAGCGTGCATGCCATCCCTTACATCCGCATCAAGGTGGCCGAGGTCGAGCGTCGCTCCGGCTTCGATCCGAAGGCTCACCTGGGCAAGGAACTGGCCCAGGTGCTCGAAGTGCTGCCACGCGACGACCTGTTCCAGACCCCGATCGACGAACTGTTCAGCACCGCCATGTCGATCGTGCAGATCCAGGAACGCAACAAGATCCGCGTGTTCCTGCGCAAGGACCCGTACGGCCGTTTCTGCTACTGCCTGGCCTATGTACCGCGGGAAATCTACTCCACCGAGGTGCGCCAGAAGATCCAGCAGGTCCTGATGGAGCGCCTGAAGGCCAGCGACTGCGAGTTCTGGACCTTCTTCTCCGAGTCGGTGCTGGCGCGCGTGCAACTGATCCTGCGGGTCGACCCGAAGAACCGCATCGACATCGACCCGCAGCAGCTGGAAAACGAAGTGATCCAGGCCTGCCGTTCGTGGCAGGACGACTACGCTGCACTGGTGGTGGAGAACTTCGGCGAGGCCCAGGGCACCAACATCCTCGCCGACTTCCCCAAGGGCTTCCCGGCCGGTTACCGCGAGCGCTTCGCCGCGCACTCGGCGGTGGTCGACCTGCAGCACTTGGTGGCGTTGAACGAAAGCAAGCCGCTGGCCATGAGCTTCTACCAGCCGTTGACCCAGCTGGGTGAGCGTCAGCTGCACTGCAAGCTGTATCACGTCGACACCCCGCTGGCGCTGTCCGACGTACTGCCGATCCTGGAAAACCTCGGCCTGCGGGTGCTCGGCGAGTTCCCTTACCGCCTGCGCCACGCCAATGGCCGCGAGTTCTGGATCCACGACTTCGCCTTTACCTACAGCGAAGGCCTGAGCCTGGATATCCAGCAGCTCAATGACACCCTGCAGGATGCCTTCATCCATATCGTCCAGGGCGACGCCGAGAACGACGCCTTCAACCGCCTGGTGCTGACCGCCGGCCTGCCATGGCGCGACGTGGCGCTGCTGCGTGCCTACGCCCGCTACCTCAAGCAGATCCGCCTGGGCTTCGACCTGGGTTACATCGCCAGCACCCTGAACAACCACACCGACATCGCCCGCGAGCTGACCCGGTTGTTCAAGACCCGCTTCTACCTGGCGCGCAAGCTGACCCAGGATGACCTGGACGACAAGCAGCAACGCCTGGAACAGGCCATCCTCAGCGCCCTGGACGATGTCCAGGTGCTCAACGAGGACCGTATCCTGCGCCGCTACCTGGACCTCATCAAGGCCACCCTGCGCACCAACTTCTACCAGCCGGACGCCAACGGGCAGAACAAGTCGTACTTCAGCTTCAAGTTCAACCCGAAGCTGATCCCCGAGCTGCCCAAGCCTGTGCCGAAGTTCGAGATATTCGTCTATTCGCCGCGCGTCGAAGGCGTGCACCTGCGCTTCGGCAACGTCGCCCGCGGCGGCCTGCGCTGGTCGGACCGCGAGGAAGACTTCCGCACCGAAGTGCTGGGCCTGGTCAAGGCGCAGCAAGTAAAGAACTCGGTGATCGTGCCGGTCGGCGCCAAGGGCGGTTTCCTGCCGCGTCGCCTGCCGTTGGGCGGCAGCCGCGACGAGATCGCCGCCGAGGGCATCGCCTGCTACCGCATCTTCATCAGCGGCCTGCTCGACATCACCGACAACCTCAAGGACGGCGGCGTGGTGCCCCCGGCCAACGTGGTGCGCCACGATGACGACGACCCCTACCTGGTAGTGGCGGCCGACAAGGGCACCGCGACGTTCTCCGACATCGCCAACGGCATCGCCATCGACTACGGCTTCTGGCTGGGCGACGCCTTCGCCTCCGGCGGCTCGGCCGGCTACGACCACAAGAAGATGGGCATCACCGCCCGTGGCGCCTGGGTCGGCGTGCAGCGCCACTTCCGCGAGCGCGGCATCAATGTGCAGGAGGACCCGATCACCGTGGTCGGCATCGGCGACATGGCCGGCGACGTATTCGGCAACGGCCTGCTGATGTCCGACAAGCTCAAGCTGGTGGCGGCATTCAACCACCTGCACATCTTCATCGACCCGAACCCGGAGCCGGCCAGCAGCTTCGCCGAGCGCCAGCGCCTGTTCGACTTGCCGCGCTCGGCCTGGACCGACTACGACACCAGCATCATGTCCGAAGGCGGGGGGATCTTCCCGCGCAGTGCCAAGAGCATCGCCATCAGTCCGCAGATGAAGGAGCGCTTCGACATCCAGGCCGACCGCTTGACCCCTACCGAACTGCTGCATGCCTTGCTGCAAGCGCCGGTGGACCTGCTGTGGAACGGCGGCATCGGCACCTACGTCAAGGCCAGCAGCGAAAGCCATGCCGACGTCGGCGACAAGGCCAACGACGCGCTGCGCGTCAACGGCAACGAGCTGCGCTGCAAGGTGGTGGGCGAGGGCGGTAACCTCGGCATGACCCAGCTGGGCCGCGTCGAGTTTGGCCGCAACGGTGGATCGGCCAACACCGACTTCATCGACAACGCCGGTGGCGTGGACTGCTCCGACCACGAGGTCAACATCAAGATCCTGCTCAACGAAGTGGTGCAGGGTGGCGACATGACCGAGAAGCAGCGCAACCAGCTGCTGGGCAGCATGACCGACGAAGTCGCATCCCTGGTGCTGGGCAACAACTACAAGCAGACCCAGGCGCTGTCCCTGGCAGCCCGCCGCGCGCGCGAGCGGATCGCCGAATACAAGCGCCTGATGGCTGACCTCGAGTCGCGTGGCAAGCTCGACCGCGCCATCGAGTTCCTGCCGTCCGAGGAGCAACTGGCCGAGCGCCTGGCCGCAGGCCAAGGCCTGACCCGTGCCGAGCTTTCGGTGCTGATCTCCTACAGCAAGATCGACCTCAAGGAACAACTGCTCAAGTCGCTGGTGCCGGATGACGAGTACCTGACCCGCGACATGGAAACCGCGTTCCCGCCGTCGCTGGTCAGCAAGTTCGCCGAGGCCATGCGTCGTCACCGCCTCAAGCGCGAGATCGTCAGCAACCAGATCGCCAACGACCTGGTCAACAACATGGGCATCACCTTCGTACAGCGCCTGAAGGAGTCCACCGGCATGAGCCCGGCGAATGTCGCAGGTGCCTACGTGATCGTGCGTGACATCTTCCACCTGCCGCACTGGTTCCGTCAGATCGAGGCCCTGGACTACCAGGTTCCGGCCGAGATCCAGCTTGCCCTGATGGACGAGCTGATGCGCCTGGGCCGCCGCGCTACCCGCTGGTTCCTGCGCAGCCGTCGCAACGAGCAGGATGCCGGCCGTGACACTGCGCACTTCGGGCCGAAGATCGCCCAGCTGGGCCTGAAGCTCGATGAGTTGCTCGAGGGCCCGACCCGCGAGCGCTGGCAGCAGCGCTACCAGGGTTATGTCGAGGCCGGGGTGCCGGAGCTGTTGGCACGTATGGTCGCAGGCACTTCGCACCTGTACACCCTGTTGCCGATCATCGAGGCCTCGGATGTCACCGGCCACGACCCGGCGCAGGTGGCCAAGGCGTTCTTCGCCGTGGGCAGCGCGCTGGACCTGACCTGGTACTTGCAGGAAATCAGCAACCTGCCGGTGGAAAACAACTGGCAGGCCCTGGCCCGCGAGGCGTTCCGCGACGACATCGACCTGCAGCAGCGCGCCATCACCATTTCCGTGTTGCAGATGACCGACGCACCGGAAGACATGGATGCCCGCGTGGCCCTTTGGGCCGAGCAGCACCGGGTGATGGTCGAGCGCTGGCGCGCCATGCTCGACGACCTGCGCAACGCCACCGGCACCGACTATGCGATGTACGCGGTGGCCAACCGCGAGCTGGTCGACCTGGCGCTGAGCGGGCAGTCGGTGGTGATACCGTCCTGAGCCTTGCGCTGAAATGAAAAAGCCCCGGCAGTGATGCCGGGGCTTTTTTGTGGGCTTGTGCCAGCAGGCCTGGCCCTTTCGCGGGTAAACCCGCTCCTACAGGGTTTACCGCTGGCCTGTGGGGGCGGGTTCACCCGCGAAAGCAAGGGCCGCCGAGGCTACTTGAACCGCCGCTCCACGCCTTTTTCCACCAGGATCTTCGCGGAAATCTCCTCCACCGAGAAATGCGTGGAGTTGATGTTGGGAATGTTTTCCCGGCGGAACAGGTTCTCCACCTCGCGCACCTCGAATTCGCACTGGGCAAAGCTGGAATAGCGGCTGTTGGGCTTGCGCTCGTGGCGGATGGCGGTGAGGCGGTCGGGGTCGATGGTCAGGCCGAAGAGCTTGTTGTGGTGCTTCTTCAGCACGGCCGGCAGTTGCAGGCGCTCCATGTCGTCCTCGGTCAGCGGGTAGTTGGCCGCGCGGATGCCGAATTGCATGGCCATGTACAGGCAGGTGGGCGTCTTGCCGCAGCGCGACACGCCGACCAGGATCAGGTCCGCCTTGTCGTAGTAGTGGGTGCGGGCGCCATCGTCGTTGTCCAGGGCGAAATTGACCGCCTCGATGCGCTCCATGTAGTTCGAATTGCCGCCGATTGAATGGGACTTGCCCACGGAATACGACGAATGGGCGGTCAATTCCTGTTCGAGCGGGGACAAAAACGTCGAGAAGATGTCGATCATGAAGCCGTTGGAGGTGGCCAGGACCTCGCGGATGTCCTGGTTGACGATGGTGTCGAAGATGATCGGGCGCACTCCGTCGCGTTCGGCCGCCGTGTTGATTTGCTGGACCATGGTCCGCGCCTTGTCGAGGGTATCGATGTAGGGGCGGGTGAATTTGTTGAACGGAATGCTATCGAATTGCGCAAGCAGGCTTTGGCCCAGGGTTTCGGCCGTGATACCGGTACCATCGGAGATGAAGAACGCAGTTCGTTTCATTTGTACCCTGAGCCTTAAGCTGCCGAATGTTTCTGGATATGATAGGTTCGGTTTGCCGAATGTGTTCGTTCGGCATTCTGCCACATTTTGCGAACCTATTTTCCAGGTCCAGGCCACAAGCGCCCGGCCCAGTCGGCAGAGCCGGCAGGCGAGCGCCCTTGAGCTTTTCCAACACAGTTAGTGGAGAGATCACCTTGGTTGAGTACGTAGTTTCCCTCGATAAGCTCGGCGTCCATGATGTGGAGCATGTGGGGGGCAAGAACGCATCCCTGGGCGAGATGATCAGTAACCTCGCAGGCGCCGGTGTCTCGGTGCCAGGCGGCTTTGCCACTACGGCCCAGGCGTACCGCGATTTTCTCGAGCAAAGTGGCCTGAACGACCGCATCCATGCGGCGCTCGATGCACTGGACGTCGATGACGTCAATGCCCTGGCCAAGACCGGCGCGCAGATCCGCCAGTGGGTCATGGAGGCCGACTTCCCGGCGCGCCTGGACGCGGAAATCCGCACGGCCTTCGCCGCGATGTCCAACGGCAACGACAACATGGCCGTGGCCGTGCGCTCCTCGGCCACCGCTGAAGACTTGCCAGACGCGTCCTTCGCCGGTCAGCAGGAAACCTTCCTCAACATCCGTGGCGTCGACAACGTGATCCGTGCGGCCAAGGAAGTGTTCGCCTCGCTGTTCAACGACCGCGCCATTTCCTATCGCGTGCACCAGGGCTTCGACCACAAGCTGGTGGCCCTGTCGGCTGGCGTCCAGCGCATGGTGCGTTCGGAAACCGGGACCGCTGGCGTGATGTTCACCCTCGACACCGAATCGGGCTTCCGCGACGTGGTGTTCATCACCGGCGCCTACGGCCTGGGTGAAACCGTGGTGCAGGGTGCGGTCAACCCTGACGAATTCTATGTGCACAAGCAAACCTTGCAGGCTGGTCGTCCGGCGATCCTACGCCGCAACCTGGGCAGCAAGGCGATCAAGATGGTCTACGGCGAAGAAGCCAAGGCCGGTCGTTCGGTCAAGACCGTCGAGGTCGACCGCGCCGAGCGTGCACGCTTCTGCCTGAGCGATGCCGAAGTCAACGAGCTGGCCAAACAGGCGATGATCATCGAGCAGCATTACCAGCGCCCGATGGACATCGAATGGGCCAAGGATGGCGACGATGGCAAGCTGTACATCGTCCAGGCACGTCCCGAGACCGTGAAAAGCCGCTCCAGCGCCAACGTCATGGAGCGCTACCTGCTGAAGGAAAAGGGCACCGTGCTGGTCGAGGGCCGTGCCATCGGCCAGCGCATCGGCGCCGGCAAGGTGCGGGTAATCAACGACGTTTCGGAAATGGACAAGGTCCAGCCGGGCGACGTGCTGGTCTCCGACATGACCGACCCGGATTGGGAGCCGGTGATGAAGCGCGCCAGCGCGATCGTCACCAACCGCGGCGGGCGTACCTGCCACGCGGCGATCATCGCCCGTGAACTGGGTATTCCGGCTGTAGTCGGTTGCGGCAACGCCACCCAGGTGTTGAAAGATGGCCAGGGTGTCACCGTTTCCTGTGCCGAAGGCGATACCGGCTTCATCTTCGAGGGCGAACTGGGCTTCGACGTCAAGCAGAACTCGGTCGACGCCATGCCGGAGCTGCCGTTCAAGATCATGATGAACGTCGGCAACCCCGACCGCGCCTTCGACTTCGCCCAGCTGCCTAACGAAGGTGTGGGCCTGGCACGCCTGGAGTTCATCATCAACCGCATGATCGGCGTGCACCCCAAGGCGCTGCTGAACTATGCCGGCCTGCCAGCCGACCTGAAAGAAAGCGTCGACAAGCGCATCGCCGGCTACAACGACCCGGTCGGCTTCTATGTCGAGAAGCTGGTCGAGGGCATCAGCACCCTGGCGGCGGCCTTCTACCCGAAGAAAGTCATCGTGCGCCTGTCAGACTTCAAGTCCAACGAGTACGCCAACCTGATCGGCGGCAAGCTGTACGAGCCGGAAGAAGAGAACCCGATGCTGGGCTTCCGTGGCGCCTCGCGCTACATCAGCGAGTCGTTCCGTGACTGCTTCGAACTCGAGTGCCGCGCCCTCAAGCGTGTGCGCAACGAGATGGGGCTGACCAACGTCGAGATCATGGTGCCGTTCGTGCGCACCCTGGGCGAAGCCAGCCAGGTCGTCGACCTGCTTGCCGAGAACGGCCTGGCCCGTGGCGACAACGGCCTGCGCGTGATCATGATGTGCGAGCTGCCGTCCAACGCGATCCTCGCCGAAGAGTTCCTCGAGTACTTCGATGGTTTCTCCATCGGCTCCAACGACCTGACCCAGCTGACCCTGGGCCTGGACCGCGACTCGGGGATCATTGCCCACCTGTTCGACGAGCGTAACCCTGCGGTCAAGAAGCTGCTGGCCAATGCCATTGCCGCGTGCAACAAGGCCGGCAAGTACATCGGCATCTGCGGCCAGGGCCCGTCGGACCACCCGGACCTGGCCAAATGGCTGATGGAGCAGGGCATCGAAAGCGTGTCGCTGAACCCGGACTCGGTGCTCGAGACCTGGTTCTTCCTCGCAGAGGGCCAGGGCGCAGCCTGATGCGCTGAACGCGGGGGCGCCCCGTGGCGCCCCCGCCCGGTTTCACCCAGGGCGAGTTCCAGCAATGGACCCCGCCCTTTTTTCGTCCAGAACCTATGCAAAGCAGCAGCACCCTTTTTCCCGTGGCCCTGCTCAGTGCCGAGCGCCGCGGCGACCTCAGCGAAGACGTGTACCGGATCAAGGCCGGCAACAGCCCCGACGCCAGCGTCGAATTGGCCGTGACCCGCCTGGGCCTGGCAGACCAGGGCGGTGCCCACGGCGTGCCGGTGATTCTTTTGCACGGCAGTTTTTCCAACCGGCGCTTCTGGTATTCGCCCAAAGGCATTGGCCTGGGCGCGTACCTGGCTCGTGCCGGTTTCGATGTGTGGATACCCGAGATGCGTGGCCACGGCCTGTCGCCGCGTAATCGCCAGTGGCGGGACAACTGCGTGGCCGACTATGCCCGTGACGACTTGCCGGTGATCGGCGCGTTCGTGCGCGAACAGTCCGGCCAGGTGCCGCACTGGGTCGGCCATTCGCTGGGTGGCACCACGCTGGCTGCAGCCCTCGGCGGGGGGTACCTGGAGCCAGGCCTGGTCGCCAGTGTGGCGCTGTTCGGCACCCAGGTCAGCCGCGTCTACTGGCCGCTGAAGGTGCCGCCAGTGGTGTGGGGCGCACGTGCCGTGCTCAAGCGCTTCGGCCAGTTGTCCGGGCCGCGCTTCAAACGCGGCCCGGAGGACGAGCCGATCGGCCTGGCCCTGGAAAGCCTGCGCTGGCATGGCCTGTTCGGGCGTTTCGGAGTGAAGGGCAACGACTGGTGGGCGGGGCTTGCCGAGGTCGATGTACCCGTATTGGCAGCGGCCGGTGGCGGTGACTTCCAGGACCCAGTGTGGGCCTGTCGCAAGCTCTACGAGCAGCTGGGCGGCTCGCGCAAGCAGTTCGTGCGCCTGGGGCGCGAGGAAGGTTTCGAGGCCTTCGGGCACGTCGATATGCTGGTCAGCAAGAAGGCGCAGGCGCAGGTGTGGCCGCTGGTCGAAGGCTGGCTGCGCGACCCGCTGGCGCCGGTGCAGGGGGCTGTGTTGGAGGCGCCGGTGGCGGTGGTGCCCGGCTGAGAACATTTGTTGGCCTCCTCGCGCCAGCCCGCTCCGACAGCGTCACGCTGTGCCGGTAAGGGCTTGCCCGCGAAGAGGCCAGTGGCTGCACTACCGACCTGACTGTGTGGTCTCAGATGGCTGGAACCGCTTCCAGGGTGTAGCCTTGCCCTCAACCCGTTTTCGTCATGACTGACAGGAGCTTCCCATGCAGCATTACGTAACCCCCGACCTGTGCGACGCCTACCCGGAACTGGTTCAGGTGCTGGAGCCGATGTTCAGCAACTTCGGCGGTCGCGACTCCTTCGGCGGCCAGATCGTCACTATCAAGTGCTTCGAGGACAATTCCCTGGTCAAGGACCAGGTCGAGCTGGACGGCAAGGGCAAGGTGCTGGTGGTCGACGGTGGCGGTTCCCTGCGTCGCGCCCTGCTGGGCGACATGCTCGCCGAGAAGGCGGCGAAGAACGGCTGGGAAGGGCTGGTGATCTATGGCTGCGTGCGTGACGTGGATGTGCTGATCCAGACCGACGTCGGTGTGCAGGCCCTGGCCAGCCACCCGATGAAGACCGACAAGCGTGGCATCGGCGACCTTGATGTCGTGGTGACCTTCGCCGGGGTCACCTTCCGCCCGGGCGAGTACGTGTATGCCGACAACAATGGCGTGATCGTCTCGCCAAGCCCGCTGAAAATGCCGGAGTGACGCGCTGCGCGCTGATGGAGCTTTGATGTTCGAGGAAGACAACGCGCAATGGGGCCTGGTCCATGCCCTGGTGCTCGACGGCAAGGGTGGCGCGCGCTCGATCGCCCGCACCGAACTGGACGACCTGCAACTGCAACCCCAGGAAAGCCTTTGGCTGCACTGGGACCGCAGCCATCCACAGACCCGCTCCTGGCTGCTGCGCGACAGCGGCCTGAGCGCGTTCGCCTGCGAACTGCTGCTCGAAGAGAACACCCGCCCGCGGCTGTTGCCGCTGGCCGATGAGCAGTTGCTGCTGTTTCTGCGTGGAGTCAATCTGAACCCCGGCGCCGAGCCCGAGGACATGGTCTCGGTGCGCATCTTCGCCGAGGCACGCCGGGTGATTTCCCTGCGCCTGCGGCCTTTGCGCGCCAGCGACGAGGTGTTGCAGCAGCTGGACGAGGGCAGGGGGCCGAAATCGGCATCCGAACTGCTGCTGTTGATGGGCGAGTTGCTGACCGAGAAGGTCCAGGCGCTGATCAGCGATCTCTCCGAGGTGGTCGACCTGGAAGAAGAGAAGGTTGAATCCGACGAACGGTATAGTCCAGCGCCGGGCAGCTTGCAGCAGATTCGCCGACGTGCTGCCGGCCTGCGCCGCTTCCTCGCTCCGCAGCGAGATATCTACGCGCAATTGTCGCGGCACAAGTGGAACTGGTTCGCCGATGCCGACGCCGATTACTGGAACGAGCTGAACAACAGCCTGATCCGCTACCTCGAGGAGTTGGAACTGACCCGCGAGCGCGCCGCCTTGCTGCTGGAAAACGAGGACCGCCGGCGCGCCGAGCGCATGAACCGCACCATGTACCGCTTCGGCATCATCACCTGCATCTTCCTGCCCATGAGCTTTGTCACCGGCTTGCTGGGTATCAATGTCGGCGGTATTCCGGGCGCGGACAGCCCTTATGGCTTCCTGTTCGCCAGCCTGTTGGTGCTGGGCTTGGCGGCCGGGCAGTGGTGGTTGTTCCGGCGCTTGCGATGGGTCTAGCGTGGTGCGTGGTTGGCAAAGTGAAACATCCGTCCCACTTTTTGGTGTGACCTATGTTGCACCGGCCTCGTCTCTGACTGACATTGCGCGAGGTGCACATGCACGATCCGTTTGAAGAATCTCTGCGCGACCTGCTCAAGGCGTCGCCGTCCGGCAAGGACCGCGACGACGCTGCTTGCCTGGGTCGTGTGCTGAAAACCGCCAACCGCCAGGTCGGCGTGGGCGATCTGTTCAGCCTGCTGGGCCGCTGGAGCCAGGCGTTGCTGATCGCTGTAAACAATGGCTCGGCGCATGTCGCGCCGGTGCGTCGCACGCCTGCCACTGGCAGAACGAAAGCTGATAAGGCCGATTGAATATGGAACTCGATCTCTGGACCCAGAGCCTGGTCACCGCGATGACCGCCCTTTGGACGAAGGTTGCCAACTTCATCCCCAACCTGTTTGGCGCGCTGGTGGTGGTGCTGCTCGGTTTCGTCGTGGCCAAGCTGCTCGACACCTTGCTTTCCAAGCTGCTCGCGAAATTCGGCCTGGACCGCCTGATGAGCGGCACCGGGCTGACCAAGATGCTGGCGCGAGTCGGCATCCAGGTGCCGATCTCCACCTTGATCGGCAAGATCGTCTACTGGTTCGTGCTGCTGATCTTCCTGGTCTCCGCTGCCGAGTCCCTGGGCCTGGAGCGGGTCTCGGCGACCCTGGACATGCTCGCCCTGTACCTGCCCAAGGTGTTCGGCGCGGCCCTGGTGCTGCTGGCTGGCGTGCTGCTGGCACAACTGGCCAACGGTCTGGTGCGTGGCGCTGCCGAAGGTATCGGCCTGGAGTATGCCGGTGGCCTGGGGCGTATCGCCCAGGGCCTGGTGATCATCATCAGTATCTCGGTGGCCATCAGCCAGCTCGAGGTCAAGACCGACCTGCTCAACCATGTGATCGTCATCGGCCTGATAACCGTTGGTCTGGCCGTTGCCCTGGCCATGGGCCTGGGCAGCCGCGAAATTGCCGGGCAGATCATCGCTGGTATCTACGTGCGTGAACTCTACCAGGTCGGCCAGCAGGTGCAGATTGGCGAGGTCGAAGGGCAGATCGAGGAAATCGGAACGGTGAAAACCACCTTGCTGACCGATGATGGCGAATTGGTGTCATTGTCCAACCGGGCATTGCTCGAGCAGCGAGTCAATAGCCGCTAACCGCACAAAGCTGTTAATGTATGCCGCCGCGAAAACCGGCCCACGGGGCCGAGCGGCGACATTGACCTGACTGTCGGCCAGATCCGTTTTGAATAAAGTCCACTCGCCGCCCATGCGCTATGACCCCCGCGAGCTCACCGACGAGGAGTTGGTGGCGCGTTCGCATGAGGAACTGTTTCACGTCACCCGCGCCTATGAAGAGCTCATGCGGCGTTACCAGCGAACCCTGTTCAACGTGTGCGCGCGTTATCTTGGGAACGATCGGGATGCCGACGATGTCTGTCAGGAGGTGATGTTGAAGGTGCTGTACGGCCTGAAGAACTTCGAGGGTAAATCGAAGTTCAAGACCTGGCTCTACAGCATCACCTACAACGAGTGCATTACCCAGTACCGCAAGGAGCGCCGCAAGCGGCGGCTGATGGATGCCTTGAGTCTGGACCCTGTTGAAGAGGCGTCCGAGGAGAAGGCACCGAAGGCTGAAGAAAAAGGCGGGCTGGATAGATGGCTGGTGCATGTGAACCCGATCGACCGGGAAATCCTGGTGCTTCGATTTGTCGCAGAGCTGGAGTTCCAGGAGATCGCCGACATCATGCACATGGGCCTGAGCGCCACGAAAATGCGTTACAAACGCGCACTCGACAAACTCAAGGAGAAATTTGCAGGTTTGACTGAAACTTAGTGGCCAGCAAATATCTCTAAGCATTCGGCGAGTTCTGCTAGACTTGCCGTCGAGTTGTCCCCCCGGTTTTTGGTGGGACTGCTTAACTATCACCAGATGGGGATTTAACGGATGAAATTGAAAAACACCTTGGGCTTGGCCATTGGCTCGCTCGTTGCCGCTACTTCGTTCGGCGTTCTGGCACAAGGCCAAGGCGCTGTCGAAATTGAAGGTAACGTCACCAAGCAGTTCTACGACAGCGAGCGTAACTTCAAGAACGACGGCACCAACCCTGGTGTTCGTCTTGGTTACTTCCTGACCGACGACGTTTCCCTGGACCTCGGCTACAACGAGACCCACAACGCTCGTGGCGAAGTCTTCAACAAAGACATCAAAGGCTCCAAGACCAAGCTGGACGCCACCTACCACTTCGGTACCGTGGGTGACGCTCTGCGTCCATACGTCTCCGCCGGTTTCGCCCACGAAAGCCTGGGCCAGGCCACCCGCAGCGGCCGTGACCACTCCACCTTCGCCAACGTTGGCGCTGGCGCCAAGTGGTACATCACCGACATGTTCTTCGCCCGTGCTGGCGTCGAAGCCATGTACAACATCGACAACGGCAACACCGAGTGGGGCCCGACCGTTGGTCTGGGTCTGAACTTCGGTGGCAGCGGCGGCAAGCAGCCAGCTCCTGCTCCGGCTCCAGTTGCCGAAGTCTGCTCCGACAGCGACAACGACGGCGTTTGCGACAACGTCGACAAGTGCCCTGACACCCCGGCCAACGTGACCGTTGACGCCGACGGTTGCCCGGCTGTTGCCGAAGTCGTTCGCGTTGAGCTGGACGTCAAGTTCGACTTCGACAAGTCGGTCGTCAAGCCTAACAGCTACGGCGACATCAAGAACCTGGCCGACTTCATGAAGCAGTACCCACAAACCACCACCGTGGTTGAAGGTCACACTGACTCCGTAGGTCCAGACGCTTACAACCAGAAGCTGTCCGAGCGTCGTGCCAATGCTGTCAAGCAGGTCCTGACCCAGCAGTACGGTGTTGAAGCTAGCCGTGTTGACTCGGTTGGCTACGGTGAGACCCGTCCGGTTGCCGACAACGCCACCGAATCTGGCCGCGCTGTTAACCGTCGCGTAGAAGCTCAGGTAGAAGCCCAGGCCAAGTAATTGGTTTGACGCTTCATGAAAAACCCGGCCTCGGCCGGGTTTTTCTTTTTCTGAATGTCCAGTTCGTGGTGTCGGTGCCGGCCTCCATTTCTTCACCCCTTGAGCCAGGCCAGCACCATCACCAGGTTCGCCAGCAGCGACACCAGCGCCACCGTACGCCACACCTTCAACGGCTCCCGCTCCAGCAGCGGTCGCCCCCGCCCTGGCAATTCCTGCCGATCCCCGCGCTCAAGCAGTAGCAACCATTGCTCAGCCGTCTCGAAACGCTGAGTTGGATCCGCCGCCACTGCCTGCTCCAGGTTGTGCTGCAACCACTCCGGCAGGTCTGGTCGATAACGCGCGGCATTGACTGGGTTGCCGAACCGCGGCCGCTGGAAGGCTTCGATCTCGCCATAGGGATAATGCCCGGTCAGCAGGTAATACAGCGTCACGCCTACGGCATAGAGGTCCTGGCGCGGGCTGGGCGGGCGGCCTTCGAATGCCTCCGGTGCGATGAACGACGGTGTGCCGGGCAAGTCGTGGGGTTGGTCTTCGGACAAACCAGGGCAGTACGCCAAGCCGAAATCCAGCAGGCGCAATTGCCCGTCATCGCCCAGATGCAGGTTTTCCGGCTTGATATCCCGGTGCAGCAGGTTGCGCCGGTGCAGGATGCCCACAGCCTGCAATAACTGTCGCGCCAGCTCCAGCCATTGCGCCAGCGGCAAGGGGCCGTGCTCGGCCAGCAGGTCGGCCAGGGTTCTGCCGGGGTACTCGCGCATCACGTAATACAGCTGTTGGCGCTGGCTGGCGGCATGCACGTGGGGGAAATGCCGACCGGCAACCCGGCGCAGGAACCATTCCTCGAGAAGCAATTGCTGTGCGGCATGAGGGTCTGTTTCGCGCGCGGGGGGCAGGGTCTTGAACAACCAGGGGTGGCCCTGGCTGTCCTTCACCTGGTAGAGCAACGACTGCTTGCTCTGCGCCAGCAGACTGTCGACCTGCCAATCATCGATGCCTTGGCCTGGGCGCAAGAGCGCTGGCGTCGACCAGTCCTGCAACTGCGCCAAGGTATCGCCGAGGTTGGCCGGGCCGAGCTGTTCGACCTGCACCAGCAAGGCACTGGCGTTGTCCTGGCCGCCGGCGTGGTGGGCGGCGGCGACCAGGGTATCGGCTGCGGTCTGCAAATCAGTCTGTTCACGCAGGATCGAACGGATGTGCTGCTCACCCAGGCTGGCCCACACGCCGTCGCTGACCAGCAGGAACACTTCGCCGGGTTGCAGCTCGCCTTCCAGGTAGTCCACCAGCAGGTGCTGGTCCAGGCCGAGCGCGCGCTTGAGTACATGCTGCATGCCGGGCTGGTCCCAGACGTGGTCTTCGCTCAGGCATTGCAGCTGGTCGTCGTGCCAGCGGTAGGCGCGGCAGTCACCGACATGCGCAAGGGTATAGCGTCGACCCCGCAGCACCAGGGCGGTGAGCGTGGTCAACAGCGTCTGGCTCGTTCCCTGGGCGCGTAGCCAGCGGTTCTGTGCCAGCAACAAGCGGTCCAGCGCCTGGGCCACGCCCCAGGTTGCGGGCGTGGCGTAGTAGTCCAGCGCCAGGGCCTGCAAGCTCGCCCGGGCCGCCAGCCCGCCGTCGCTGCACTGGCTGACGCCGTCGGCAAGGGCGAACAGGTAGCCTTTGCTGGCCGCCAGCTCCGGGGCGGGCGTAACCAGGCGCAGGGCGTCTTGGTTCTCGGCCCGCGGACCGGTGGCGCTGGCCTGGGCGAATAACAGCTGCAGGCTCATCGATTGCCTCAGACCCGCGCCGCAGTAACGGCTGCCGAGCCCCAGGTGGTGCGCCAGCGCAGCTTGACGCCGTACAGGCCGAACCACGCCAGCACGCCGAGGCTGGCGAACAGCCACAGGCCCAGTTGATAGTCGCCGGTCTGCTGCTTGATCGCGCCAAGGCCTGCAGCCAGCAGGAAGCCACCAATACCGCCGGCCATGCCGATCAGCCCGGTCATCACTCCCAGTTCCTGGCGGAAGCGTTGCGGTACCAGTTGGAACACCGCGCCGTTGCCGGCGCCCAGGCCGAGCATGGCGATCACGAACAGCGCCAGGGCGGCCATGGCGCTGGGCAGGTTGAAGCCCACGGCGGCGATGCAGGTCGCCGCCACCGCATACATGCCCAGCAGGGTACGGATACCGCCGAAGCGGTCGGCCATGGCGCCGCCCAGGGGACGCATCAGGCTGCCGGCGAACACGCAGGCGGCGGTGTAGTAGCCAGCGGTGACCGGATTCAGGCCGTACTGGTCGCTGAAGTAGCCGGGCAGGGCGCTGGCCAGGCCGATGAAGCCGCCAAAGGTGACGCTGTAGAAGAACATGAACCACCAGCTGTCACGGTCGCCCAGGGCCTTGAAGTAGTCGGCGATGGCCTTGGGTTTCGGTCGCTGCGGGGCGTTGCGGGCCATCAAGGCGAACAGCACCAGGGTCAGCACCAGAGGAATCAGGGCAAACCCGAACACGTTGTTCCAGCCAAAACCTGCCGCCAGGGCCGGCGCCAGCAGTGCGGCGAATACCGTGCCGGAGTTGCCGGCCCCGGCGATGCCCATGGCCTTGCCTTGGTGCTGCGGCGGGTACCACTGCGAAGCCAGCGGGAGGGACACGGCGAACGATGCGCCGGCAAAGCCCAGGAACACGCCCAGCAGCAGCGCCTGTTCGTAGCTGTTGACCCCGAGGAACCAGGCGCAGGCCAGGGCAGCGATCACGATGACCTGGCCGATCAGGCCGGCGGTCTTGGGTGAGAGACGGTCCACCAGCATGCCCATGGCGAAGCGCAGCACTGCACCGGCCAGGATCGGGGTGGCCACCATCAACCCGCGTTGCTGGGTAGTCAGTTGCAAGTCGGCGGCAATCTGCACCGCCATGGGGCCGAGCAGGTACCAGACCATGAAGCTCAGGTCGAAATACAGGAACGCGGCGAACAGGGTGGGCACATGCCCGGATTTCCAGAAGCTCGTATTCATCGAACACCTCGCGCGGCTTGCAACGGTAGTCATGCCCTGTTTTTCAGGGGCGGAAACGAAAAGACGCCGCTACCCGGTCCACCAGCGTGGAGGGGAGAGCGACGTCTTTGTCGGGGTATGGGGGCAACCGCCGTTGGCTACCTGGAAATTGTCGAGCAAGAGGCGGGCCAAGTCGTTGAGCTTGTACCGACTTTGTGCAGGTGCTATTCGGCTGCGGCGCAGTGGCTGGGGGAGCTGGAGGGTTGCCTCACCTAGCCCAGCATCTCGTGCATGGCGATGATCTGCTCGGCCACCTGCACCAGCTTCTGCTGGCGACTCATGGCCTGGCGGCGCATCAGGGTGTAGGCCTGTTCTTCATTGCAGTCCTTCATTTTCATCAACAGACCCTTGGCCTGCTCGATGCGCTTGCGTTCGGCCAACTGCTGGTCGCGCGCCAGCAGCTGCGCGCGCAGCGCCTGGTCGCTTTCGAAGCGGGCCATGGCGACATCAAGGATCGGTTGCAAGCGCGCGGCGTGAATGCCTTCGACGATATAGGCGCTGACCCCGGCCTGGATGGCCTGGCGCATCACCCCCGGGTCGTGTTCGTCGGTGAACAGCACGATAGGTCGCGGCCGGTCGCGGCTGACCAGTACCACCTGTTCCATCACATCGCGGCCCGGTGACTCGGTATCGATCAGCACCACGTCCGGTCGCACCGTTTCGACGCAACTGGGCAGGTCGATGGTCAGGCCCTGGGCTTCGATCACTTCGAAGCCCGCCTCGATCAGTGCAGCCTTCAGGCGGCCGACTTTCTTCTCGGTGTCGTCGATCAACAGGATGCGCAGCATACGAGCCTCCTCACGAACCGACACGGGCATCGGCCGCATCGCCCAAAGCGTGCAGGCGGAAGCTGCGGGCGTAGCCATAGGGGTCGCTACCGTCCCAATGGCTACCGTCGATCAGCAGGCTGCTGCGCATCGCCGATCCGCCGCACGGCACGCCCAGTGCTTGGGCGGCATCGCGGTACAGCGCCAGTTGCTGCACATCGGTGGCCACGGCCAGGTAGTCGGGGTCTTCGCGCAGCAGGCCCCAGCGGCGGAACTGGGTCATGAACCACATGCCATCGGACAGGTAGGGCAGGTTGGCGCGGCCTTGGTCGAACAGGCGCAAGGCGTGGCGGTCCTGCCAGTGGTTGCCCAGGCCGTCATGGTAGTCACCGAGCAGGCGTGGCTCGATGCTGCTGGTGGGCAGGTCCAGGTAGGCGGCACCGCTGAGCAGTTGCGCGGTGCTGCGGCGGTTTTCCTCGCTTTGTTCGATGAAGCGGCTCGCGGCCAGTATGGCTTTGACCAGCGCGCGTGCGGTATTGGGATACTGCTCGACGAAGACGCGGGCGCACCCTAGCACTTTCTCCGGGTGGTCTGGCCAGATCGACTGGCTGGTGGCCAGGGTGAAGCCCTGGCCTTGGGCCACGGCATCGGCCGACCACGGCTCGCCGACGCAGAAACCATCGATGCGCCCCGCCTGCAGGTGGGCGACCATCTGCGCGGGCGGCACCACCACGCTGTCGACATCGTGCAAGGGGTGGATGCCTTGGCTGGCCAGCCAGTAGTACAGCCACATGGCGTGGGTGCCGGTGGGGAAGGTCTGGGCGAAAGTCAGGCGCGCGCCATTCTGGTGCGCCAGTTTCGCCAACGCCTCAGGGCAGGTCACGCCCTTGCGTTGCAGGGCAGTGGACAGGTTGATGGCCTGGGCGTTCTGGTTCAGGCCCATGAGCACCGCCATGTCGCTGGCGGGTACGCCGCCCAGGCCCAGGTGCACGGCGTAGACCAGCCCATACAGGCAGTGGGCGGCGTCCAGTTCGCCGCTGACCAGCTTGTCGCGCAGCCCGGACCAGGATGCCTGGCGCCGCAGGTTGAGGGTCAGGCCGTGTTGCTGGGCGAAGCCCTGGGTGGCCGCGACCACCACGGAGGCGCAATCGGTGAGGGCCATGAAGCCGATATTCAGGCTGGGTTTTTCCGGCGCATCGCTGCCGTTGACCCAGGCCAGGGGTGCTGCGGGGGGAGCTGTATTCACGAAAAATCCTCGCCCGTACCGATCGGGCTGCACCCACGCCGAAGCAACCCATATGCCAAGGCCCTGTCCCCGAGGCGGCGCGCTGGCTATAATCGCCTCCCTCACTCACCCCCGAGTCCTGCCCGCCCATGTATACCCTGGCCCGCCAGCTGTTGTTCAAGCTTTCCCCGGAAACCTCCCACGACCTGTCCCTGGACCTGATCGGCGCCGGTGGCCGCCTGGGCCTCAACGGCCTGCTGTGCAAGCGCCCGGCCGCGTTGCCGGTGACGGTGATGGGCTTGAACTTCGCCAACCCCGTGGGCCTGGCCGCGGGCCTGGACAAGAACGGCGCGGCCATCGATGGCTTCGCCCAGCTGGGCTTCGGCTTCGTCGAGATCGGCACCGTCACGCCGCGCCCGCAACCAGGCAACCCCAAGCCGCGCCTGTTCCGCCTGCCTGAGGCGACGGCGATCATCAACCGCATGGGCTTCAACAACCTGGGCGTGGACCACCTGCTGACGCGGGTACGGGCGTCGCGCTACGACGGCGTGCTGGGCATCAACATCGGCAAGAACTTCGACACTCCGGTCGAAAGGGCCCAGGACGACTACCTGATCTGCCTGGAGAAGGTCTACAACGACGCCAGCTACATCACCGTCAACGTCAGCTCGCCCAATACCCCTGGCCTGCGTACCTTGCAGTTCGGCGACTCGCTCAAGCAACTGCTCGATGCCTTGGCCGAGCGCCGCGAAAAGCTGGCGGGTGAGTATGGCAAGCGCGTGCCGCTGGCGATCAAGATCGCCCCGGACATGAGCGACGAGGAAACCGCGTTGGTAGCCTCGGCACTCGTGGAGTCCGGCATGGACGCAGTGATCGCCACCAACACCACCCTGGGTCGCGAAGGGGTCGAGGGCCTGCCGTTCGGTGGCGAGGCAGGGGGGCTTTCGGGCGCGCCGGTGCTGGAGAAGAGCACGCACATCGTCAAGGTATTGGCCGGTGAGTTGGCTGGCAAGTTGCCGATTATCGCGGCGGGGGGCATTACCGAAGGGCGTCATGCGGCTGAGAAGATCGCTGCCGGCGCCAGCCTGGTACAGGTCTACTCCGGTTTCATCTACAAAGGCCCGGCGTTGATCCGCGAGGCGGTGGATGCCATTGCGGCGATGCCGGGGCGCTAAGAAACAGGCAATCGAAACGCGGCCAATAAAAAGGGCCCCACGTGGGGCCCCTGGGCCGCAGCCCGCCGCCCGGATAGGGCGCGCATGGTGACTCGAATTCAGTGTCCTCGTTCAGCCAACGGCGTGATTTTCGTTGAGTCTATGGATGCCAGCGGTGCCGGTCATACCGTCCCAGTTGTCGCCGCGACCTTCACGCCAGCCGTTGATCCAGGCCTGGCGAACGGATGGCAGATTGAAGGGGCAAAGTTCGCGGGATTTACCGGTGACCCCATACTGGTAGCCACGTGAATATGCTCTTTCCAACGGATCACGCTTAAGTCTTCTCATAGGGTGTTGCCCTCACTTGTTGACTGTAATGTCCCGTCGGCCTCTGGGAGGCCGGGCAGAATCGTTCTGCCGGTCTTGCGCTCGCTGCCGGCGTGGCGAGCGGAAAGTGCCACTTCGTTGCAAAGTGGCCTGAGAGGAGTTCTAACGCACCGCGCGTCACAGTGTGAATGATCGATTTGTCATAAGGACGTAACGTTTCCAAGGGTCATAGGATAAGTAAATAAATGAGACACCAGGCGATCCGGGGTTCAGCCCGCTATGATCAGGGTTTCGCCTCGATTGACGTCAAATGGCCAGCGCTTCCGCGACCGTGGCGGTAACAAGAAGTAATACGACGAAGGGTCGCTTCGCAGCCTTCGATCAACGAAATTTTCACACTGCTCGACGATCAAAGCCTTTTCATTCGACTGGCTTGTCGCTCGGGCGGCCCGGCTGCCATTCGGCAAGCCACCCCGGTTGAAGCCTGTTGGAAGGGCGCCGGGGCAAACATCGGCAAGGCGTGCGCCGCCTTGCCACTGCATGGCCCAAGGCCCTGGATTTGCTCATGTCGCAACGTTCTGAACTCTATCTCACCTGCCCCAAGGGCCTTGAAGGCCTGCTGGCCGAAGAGGCCCGCGGGCTAGGCCTTGAGGATGTGCGTGAGCACACCTCGGCCATTCGCGGCCTGGCCGACATGGAAACCGCCTACCGCCTGTGCCTGTGGTCGCGCCTGGGCAACCGCGTGCTGCTGGTGCTGCAGCGCTTCACCATGAAGAACGCCGATGAGCTCTACCACGGCGTTCACGCAGTTGACTGGCAAGACCACTTGGCCGCCGACGGCACCCTGGCCGTGGAGTTCAGCGGCCACGGCTCGGGCATCGACAACACCCATTTCGGTGCGCTGAAGGTCAAGGATGCGATCGTCGACAAGCTGCGCAACCGCGAAGGCCAGCGCCCTTCGGTAGACAAGCTCAACCCGGACCTGCGCGTGCACCTGCGCCTGGAGCGTGGCGAGGCGATCCTTTCCCTCGACCTGTCCGGCCATAGCCTGCACCAGCGCGGCTACCGCTTGCAGCAAGGCGCTGCGCCGCTCAAGGAAAACCTCGCCGCCGCCGTGCTGATCCGCGCCGGCTGGCCGCGCATTGCCGCCGAAGGTGGCGCCCTGGCCGACCCGATGTGCGGCGTGGGCACTTTCCTGGTGGAAGCGGCGATGATCGCCGCCGACATCGCCCCCAACCTCAAGCGTGAGCGCTGGGGCTTCAGCGCCTGGCAGGGTCATGTGCCAGCGCTGTGGCGCAAGGTCCACGACGAGGCCCAGGCCCGCGCCCAGGAGGGCCTGGCCAAGCCGCCGCTGTGGATTCGCGGCTATGAGGCCGACCCGCGCTTGATCCAGCCGGGGCGCAACAACGTCGAGCGTGCCGGGTTGGGGGATTGGGTGAAGATCTACCAGGGCGAGGTCGCCAGCTTCGAGCCGCGGCCCGACCAGAATCAGAAAGGCCTGGTCATCAGCAACCCGCCATATGGCGAGCGCCTGGGCGACGAGGCAAGCCTGCTGTACCTCTACCAGAACCTCGGCGAGCGCCTGCGCCAGGCTTGCATGGGTTGGGAAGCGGCGGTGTTCACTGGCGCGCCGGAGCTGGGCAAGCGCATGGGCATTCGCAGCCACAAGCAGTACGCCTTCTGGAACGGTGCCTTGCCGTGCAAGCTGCTGTTGTTCAAGGTGCAACCCGACCAGTTCGTCACCGGCGAGCGCCGTGCCGCGGGCTCCGACGACGCCGAAAGCCGCCCT
This sequence comes from Pseudomonas sp. LS_2, assembly GCF_042709235.1. NCBI lineage: Bacteria > Pseudomonadati > Pseudomonadota > Gammaproteobacteria > Pseudomonadales > Pseudomonadaceae > Pseudomonas > Pseudomonas sp. LS_2. The sequence continues at coordinate 31,824 of NZ_JAVAYC010000039.1, forward strand.
CAGGCGGCGATGACCGCTGAGCCTGCACGCCTGTCCGAAGGTGCGCAGATGTTCGCCAACCGCCTGCAGAAGAACCTGCGCCAGCTGGGCAAGTGGGCCCGCCGCGAGCAGGTGTCGTGTTACCGCCTGTACGATGCCGACATGCCGGAGTACGCGTTGGCGGTCGATCTGTACCAGGACTGGGTGCACGTGCAGGAGTACGCAGCGCCCCGTTCGGTCGACCCGGACAAGGCCCAGGCCCGCCTGCTCGACGCTCTGGCGGCCATTCCCCAGGCCCTGGGTATCGACCCGCAGCGCGTGGTGCTCAAGCGCCGCGAACGCCAGAGCGGCACGCGTCAGTACGAGCGCCAGGCCACCCAGGGGCAGTTCCAGGAAGTCAACGAAGGCGGCGTGAAGCTGCTGGTCAACCTCACCGACTACCTCGACACCGGCCTGTTCCTCGACCACCGTCCGATGCGCATGCGTATCCAGCGTGAGGCCGAGGGCAAGCGCTTTCTCAACCTGTTCTGCTACACCGCCACGGCCACCGTGCACGCGGCCAAGGGCGGCGCGCGCAGCACCACCAGCGTGGATTTGTCGAAAACCTACCTGGACTGGGCGCGGCGCAACCTGTCGCTCAACGGTTTCTCCGAGCGCAACCGCCTGGAGCAGGGCGACGTGATGGCGTGGCTGGAGAACGCCCAGGAGAGCTTCGACCTGATCTTCATCGACCCACCGACCTTCTCCAACTCCAAGCGCATGGAAGGGGTGTTCGATGTTCAGCGCGACCATGTGCAACTGCTCGACCTGGCCATGGCGCGCTTGGCGCCGGGGGGCGTGCTGTACTTCTCCAACAACTTCCGCAAGTTCCAGCTCGATGAGCATTTGCAGGCACGTTATGCGGTAGAGGAAATCAGCGCGCAGACCCTGGACCCGGACTTCGCTCGCAACAACCGTATCCACCGCGCCTGGCGCATGCAGCTACGTTAAACCGATGCCTAGCGTTGCGGGGGTAATGGCTAATAGCTATAAACCAGTACAGGGCCGGAAAACTCGCAGGACGCTGATGTGGTGAGAATGCTCTATGGCAAAACATGGCGTGCGCGCGAAGATGTTCGGCCTGGTCAGCGAGGAGCTGTCGGCCCACGGCGTGGCGTTGGCAGCCCTGCTGGCCGGTGGTTTGTTGACCGCTGCGCTAGGGTTTGCCGTCGACGGCTTCTACCAGCAGCAACTGCGCCAGCGCTTCGAGCTGCTGGCCAATGAGCGCTATAGCCGCATCGCCGAGCGCTTCGAGGATCAAGCCCAGCGCCTGGATGGGCTGAGGCGCTTTTTCAACTATTCCAGCGAAATCACCCTCGCCGAGTTCGATGGCTACGCGCGGCCTCTGCTGCACCGTACCCAGGCCTATTCCTGGGCGCCACGGGTCGAGGCGGGGCAGCGCGAGGCCTTCGAGCGCCAGGCCAGCGCCAGGCTCGGGCAGCCCTACCAGATCCGCGACCACGACGAGCAGGGCCGCTGGCAGCCGTCGCCTCGGCGCGATTACTACTACCCGGTGCTGTACACCCAGGCCACGCACCAGCAAGAGCAACCCTACGGCTTCGACCTGCGGAGCCAGCCTCAGCGCGAGGAAACCCTGTCGCGCGCACGGACCCCCGGCAGCATGGCGGTGTCGGTACCGTTGGACATGATCAACGTCGAGCCGGCCTATACCCGGGGGGTGCTGGTGGTCGCGCCGTTGTTCAGCGGTGTGCCGGCAAATGGCCCGCCATCCGGCTATGTGATGGCGCTGCTCAGCATGCACCAGCTGATCGCCGAAGGCCGGCCGACCAGCGCCGATGACAACCTGGTGGTGCGCATCGTCGACTTGTCCGATGGGGGTGGCCACGAAGTGCTGTACGACTCAGGCAATCCGGCGGCGCCGCTGGCGCTGGCGAGCAGCCACCTGCTGCGCCTGGCCGACCACAGTTACCAGCTCGATATCCGCCCCAGCCAGGCGTTCCTGGAGGCCAACCGGTCTTCGGCGGGGCTCACGGTGACCTTGCTCGGTGGGCTGTTGAGCCTGATGCTCAGTGCTTTGTTGTACAGCCTGTTCAGCCAGCGCCAGCGGGCATTGACCCTGGTCGAGCAACGCACTGCCGAGCTGCGGGTCAGCGAGCAGTCCCTGCGCGAGACTCATAACCAACTGCGCAGCGTACTCGAGGCCGCGACTCAGGTCGCGATCATCGCCACCAGCCTGCGCGGCAGCATCAGCACCTTCAATACCGGTGCCGAGCGTATGCTCGGCTATTCAGCCAGTGAAGCGCTGGGCCACCTGACCCTGGAAGACCTCGTGCTGCCCGAGGAACTGCGCCAGCGGGCCCATGCCCTGAGCCTGCGCTATGGCCGCGAGATCGCCGGAGGGCAGGCGATGTTCGCCGAAACCGTGCAGGAAGCCGGTGGCGAGCCTGGCGAATGGACCCTGGTGCGCAAGGACGGCAGTCAGCTGCTGGCCAACATGCTGGTCACCGCTGTGCTCGACGAGCAGGGACTGTGGGTGGGCTACCTGGCGATCTGCATCGACGTCACCGAGCGCCGCCGGGTGCATGAAGCCCTGGAAGCGCGTGACCGCCTGTTGGAAAAGCTCAGCGCCGAGGTGCCGGGCGGTATCTACCAGTACCGCCTGGACGCAGACGGGCATTCCTGTTTCCCCTACGCCAGCCAGGGGCTACACGACATCTACGAGGTCGACCTGCAGCTGCTGCGCCGGGATGCTGCGAAGGTGTTCGAGCGCATTCATCCGGATGACCTGGAGCGCGTGCGCAGCTCGGTGCGCACCTCCGCCGAGCGCTTGAGCCCGTGGCGCGAAGAATACCGGGTGTGCCTGCCCCAGGCCGGGCTGCGATGGATACGCGGCGAGGCGACGCCGGAAATCGGCGACGACGGTTGCACCCTATGGCATGGCTACCTCACCGACATTTCCGACCTCAAGCGGGTAGAGGAGGAGCTGCGTGCGCTGTCGATAACCGATGCCCTGACCGGCATCCACAACCGCCGGTATTTCCAGGAGCGGCTGCGTACCGAGCTGGACAGGGCGCAACGTGACGCGTTGGACCTTGCAGTGATCATGCTGGATATCGACCACTTCAAAAGCATCAACGACCAGTTCGGCCACGCCGTGGGCGATCACGTGCTGCGCAGCCTCTGCCAGCGCATCGGCCAGCGGCTGCGGCGCACCGACGTGTTCTGCCGCCTCGGTGGCGAGGAGTTCATGGTGTTGTGCCCAGGCACCGATGCAGAGCAGGCGCGCTCGTTGGCCCTGGAGTTGTGGCAAGGGTTGCGCAGTGTGCCGGTGGAGGGCGTCGGCCGGGTTACCGGAAGCTTTGGGGTAGCAGGCTGGCGCCCAGGGGAGGGCGCCGATGCTTTGCTGCTGCGTGCCGATGCGGGGGTCTATGCGGCCAAGCAGGCCGGGCGCGACCGGGTCGAGGCGGAGCTGCCGTAGGGCCTACGACGCATGACCTGTAGGTTATCGGGGCGTCGAACGGCTGCGAACACCGACAGAGCCGGTGCCTTCACCTCAGGCTTGTTCGCGGTTAAACCCGCTCCCATGCGGATTGCGCCTCACTTCAAACCTTCAGGGCACCACACCGACGGTGCTGCCCGCCACTTTGGGTTGGCGATACAAATCCAGCAATACCTGGTCGAGCACCTGCGAAGCGCCCCAAGGCTTCGGATCGTTGAGGATCGCCGCCACTGCCCAGGTATTACCGTTGCTGTCACGGCTGAAGCCGGCGATGGCGCGCACGGTATTGAGCGTACCGGTCTTGATGTGCGCCTCGCCGGTCATGGCGGTGCGCTTGAGGCGCTTGCGCATGGTGCCGTCCATGCCCACTAGCGGCATGGAGCTGATGAACTCTGCCGCGTACGGGCTCTTCCAGGCCGCTTGCAGCAGCGCCGCCATTTCACGGGTGCTGACTCGCTCGGCGCGCGACAGCCCCGAGCCGTTCTCCATCACCAGGTGCGGCGCGGTGATGCCTTTCTTGGCCATCCACTGGCGCACCACACGCTGGGCGGCACGGGCGTCGTCGCCGTCGGCGTCGGTGCGGAACTGCGCGCCGAGGCTGAGGAACAGCTGCTGGGCCATGGTGTTGTTGCTGTACTTGTTGATGTCACGGATCACTTCCACCAGGTCCGGCGAGAACGCCCGGGCCAACAGGCGCGCGCTCTTGGGCACGTTCTCGACGCGGTCGCTGCCCTGGATGGTGCCGCCCAGCTCGTTCCAGATCGCCCGCACTGCGCCTGCGGCATAGGTCGGGTGGTCGAGCAGCGCCAGGTAGGTCTGAGAGTTGCACCCATCGCCCAGTTGGCCGCTGACCGTGACGCTCACCCCATCGGCCTGCACCACCGGGTTGTAGCGCACGTCACCCGTGCATTGCTTGGAGGCGACCGCCTTGACCTGGTTGTCGATACGCACGCTGGCGATCGGCGGCTCGACCGCAATGGTGACCCGGCCCCCGTCGTTACGGGCGACGAAGCGCAGGGCCTTGAGGTTGACCAGCAGCGAGTCGGGCTTGACCAGGAATGGCTTGTTGAGGTCGCCGCCGTCGTCGTCGAAATGCGGCAGGTTGGGCTGCACGAAGTGGCTGCGGTCCAGTACCAGGTCGCCGGTGATGGTGCGCACGCCATTGGCACGCAGGTCACGCATCAGCAGCCAGAGCTTTTCCATGTTCAGCTTCGGATCGCCACCGCCCTTGAGGTACAGGTTGCCGTTGAGCACCCCGTTGCTCAGGGTGCCGTCGGTGAAGAACTCGGTTTTCCACTGGAAAGTCGGGCCGAGCATTTCCAGGGCAGCGTAGGTGGTAATCAGCTTCATGGTCGACGCTGGGTTGACCGAGATATCCGCGTTGTAGACCGTAGGTGTGCCTGGGCCATCCAGGGGAAGCATCACCAGGGACAGGGCCGAGTCTTGCAGTTTGCTGGCCTTGAGCGCCTGCTGCACCTTCGGTGACAGGCTGGTGTTGACGGCTGCGGCGTGGCTGGGCAGGGCCAGTGGCAGGAGCAGGCCGGCGAGAAGCAGTGGGCGAAGCGTCTTGATCATGGGAACTGAAACCCTGCTTGCGAGGGAAAAGGACGACGGGGCTGTAAGAAGTGATAACCCCTGCACGAAATATAG